>NZ_JBVIMH010000062.1:0-4698 GCF_055579945.1 Kitasatospora sp. NPDC032150
CTGCCGCCGCCCAGAAGTACACCCTCCACGCCGAGGTCGTGATCATGGAAGACGGGCTTGTGCCCCGGCCGCGACGATAAACGCAGCGGCGTTGGCCAAGTCAACCGTGATCAAGTGCGGTTGCAGTACTAGGCAGGGTGACCGCGTAGCTGGTGACTGGAGCCCGCCACTGGTCACCATCGCCGCCGGAAGCCAAGGGGGGTGTCGTCCACCGTGGACGACACCCCCTCGCCCGGTCTGGGCGTCACGGCACGAGGTTCAGCAGGAGGGCGATGGTGCCGAAGGTCTGCAGGAGAAATGTCGTACCGGGGTGCATCCCGATCGATACCCGCAGATCCTTCTTCCTCCAGACGAACCAGGGCCCCGGGAGAAAGAAGATCACCCTGGACAGGAACGCCCACGGCGACCACAGGTGGTACAGCGAGAACAGCACCGCGCTGACCACCGGCGCCCACCGGCCGAGCCAGGACAGGCGAGCCATCAGAAAGCCGCGGAAGTAGAGCTCCTCGATGACCGGGAAGGACAGACCGGTCAGCGGAATGCACGCAGCCAGCGCAATCACCATGACCGAGTGCGGGTATCCGGCGAGGACGTCGGTGACACCACCGCCCGCACCCTCGAACGGAACCCACCGAAACAGAGACCGGTAGAAGAAGTTGTCCATGGGCATGAGCACGGTCGACACCACCAGGAACCAAAGGATCAGGGGAATGACGATGGCGACGAGTTTCCGGCGCGGGAGCGGCTTGTCCAGGTAGAGCACCACTCCACTCAGCGAGAACCGGCCGTTGCGCCTACGGCCCAGCCACAGCAGCAAGCCGAGCTCGAACGGCACGAGAGCCAGGAGCATGGCGATCGCCCAGCCCAGGAACGGCGGATAGCCGATGGACTTGACCAGCGGTTCGGTGATGAGCAGGAAGACGGCGACGATCAGGGCTCCGGGGGCAAGATGCAGCGTGACGGACAGCGGCAGGGAGTGGCGGTCGGCCAGCAACCGCTCAACGATTCGCCTCGGTTGAGCACCTGCGGTGGTGGACAGAGGCTTCCGCGTGGTTTCCATATAGGGGACGTTCGTCCAGTCCGCGGACACGGCGCTGACACGGCACTGACACAGCGACGCTGGGCGGCGGCTGCGGCGGCTGCGCGAGGAGGGCCTGGCCGAGGAACTGGTGCTGCCCCAGTCCGGCCGGGCCAGGGGCTGGTACCTGACCGAACACGGCGCCCGGATCGCCGGCGCCTTCCCCGAACTGGCGGACATCCCCGCCCCGCGGACGCCCGGCGAGTGGTCCTCCCACCCGCGCGAGGGCGCCCTCCCCAAGGGCGACCTGTGCGTGCCCCCGGCCGCCGGAGCCCGCCACCCGCTCACCCGCGAGCTGCTCTCCCGGGGCGAGGCGGTGTGCGAGGAGGAGGACTACAAGTGGTGGGCCCGCGAGCTCACCGACCAGGAGACCGGGCGCCGGTACGCGGTCGCGGTCGACGTCTGCGCCTCCTACCTCTCGGTCACCGACTCCTTGCGCCTGCCCGTCGGTCCGCTGGAGTACGTGGAGAACCCGGCGTGGGACGGCGGCAAGACCGCCGGCCTGTGGTGGGCGGATTTCACCGGCATCGCGGTGGACGAGCTGCTGCCGCACCCGGCCACCTTCCACGGCCGGCCGCCGACCGGCCCGGGCTGGTACGCCACCCCCACGGTCGCCTACATGGCCACCACCTACGGCTTCGACCCGGCCACCATCACCGACGCCTACCTGTCCACCCACACCGCACCGCTGCTCAAGGAATGGACCGGCCGCATCCGGGCCGGGTACAAGCGCGCCTACGCCGAGCTGGGCCTGATCGACGGTCAGAGCCCGACCGAGTTCCTCGCCGCCTACGCCGTGCACAAGGACGTCGGCACCGACCTCGTCCGCGCGGACGCCCTGGTGCTGGCCGGGCTGTACAAGAACATCTACAAGGGCGGCATCGGCAAATGGGCCGACTCCGCCCGGCACCTGGACGATGCGACGTGGCTGGAGAAGGTCGCCGCGTCCTGGTCCTACCGCCCCGAGATCCGCTTCCACATCATCGCCGCCGCCCGCATCGCTGCCCGCATCGCCGCCCACCGCCGCCTGCGAAAGACTCTCCAGCTGACCGGCCGCGCCCCCTTCGCGGTCAACGTCGACTCCTACCTCTACGCCACCGACCAGCCCTCGCCGCTGGAGCTGCTCCCGGTGAAGGACGACGGCGCCCCGGTGCCCGGGGCGCTGCGCCTGGGCATCGCGCCGGGCAGCCACAAGCACGAGGCCTCGATCCCGCTCACGGCGGTGCTCGAGGCGAGGGGCGCCGGGAGCACCCCTCCAAGCTGGTCCATCACTACGCCACCGACGGCACCGCAATCGGCCAGGAGCAGGGTGCCGACGCGGCCGGCGCCGGCAACGACGATGAGGAAGGCGGGAACTGATGGCGAAGGGGTTGTTCAGCCGGGTGCGGGAGGCGCTGTTCCCCTCGCGGAAGGCGCCGGTGCAGTCCACGACGCAGGCCGGCCAGGTGCGCGAGCGCAAGTACGGCGGGAACACCAAGTCCATGGCCGCCGCCTACGGCGTCGCGCCGCGCACCGTGCTGCGCTGGATCGACGGCACCCGCCATCCCAAGGGGGAGGACGCCGAGCGACTGCAGCGCGAGGCGGTCGATGTGCAGACCACGGAGCGTGGCCGGGAGCGCAAGGCCAAGCAGCTGGCCCAGCGCGGCACGGTCTCCGGGATCGGGGCCCGGGTCGGCCGCGCCGTGTCGTTCGAGATCCGCGGCTCGGACGCGGTCCGGGCCCGCGACATCCACCTGAGCCTGACGGGCGAGCAGGCCGCCGCCCTGGCCCTCGCCGAGGACGAGGACGAGGTGCGGCAGATCGTCGGCCAGGCCCTCGCGGACTACTTCAACGGCGGCGTCGGCTACGGCGGGTTCTCGGCCGACGACTTCGACTTCGACCCCAACGACTTCGACCTGAACTGACCATCGCTCCTTGTGACTGAGCGCTTCAGTTGGCGGATGAGCGGTTGAGTTGGCGAGCTGAGTGTGCGGCATCGATGCCGATGGCGAGTCGGTCGGCGTGGTGGTCGAGTAGTGCCTTCAGCTCGCGGTAGTAGGCATCCTGCAGGGGCAGATTCCGCAGGCCGGTGTGGCGGGTGGCGCGGATCTGGTCGGGGCTGACCCTGACCAGGAGTCAGGGGCGGCCCAGGGCCGAAGCCGGGGTGATTCCCGATGCACCGTCGGCTGGTCGAACGACACCATGATCGAGGACGTTCGACCGGCGTCCGATGAGCTCACCCGGAGTAGACCGATGAACGCCTTCAAGCGACGCCTCACCCCGCTCGCGCTGGCCGCCGCCGCGCTGGCCGCCGCCACCGCCACAGCCGCTCCGGCCCTGGCCGCTGGTGCGCTGGCCGTCCAGGCGGCCGCCGCCACGCAGAGCGCATCGCCGATCGGTGCCTCCGGGCTCAACACGACGGCCCTCGACGCGGCGGTCAGCCTGCACCCCGGCGACCGGGCGGGTGGTCAGCTGGCCCGGGTCAGCACCCCGGACCAGATCTGGCAGGGCAGCTCCTCGGACGCCTTCACCAGTCGGCCGATCTCACCCGACGCGCACTTCCACATCGGCAGCATCTCCAAGGCCTTCGAGGCCACGGTGGCCCTCCAACTGGCCGCCGAGGGGAAGCTCGACCTCGACCAGACCGTCCAGTACTACCTGCCCGGCCTCCTGCCCGACAGCTACCATCCCATCACCGTAAAGCAGTTGCTCAACCACACCAGCGGCCTGCCGGACATGCAGGCGGGAATCCCAAACCCCACCGCCGACCAGCTTATCGGCGAACACCTCGACTACTTCACCCTCGACGACGTCATCCACTCCAGCCTGCACCCGGCGGACGGCTCGACCCCGCCCCTGCACTTCACCCCAGGCAGCAAGCAGGAGTACAGCTCGCTCGGCTACCGCATCGCCGCCAAGATCATCGAGCAAGTGACCGGCAACTCCTTCGGCGACGAGGTGACCAGCCGGGTGATCCGGCCGCTCCACCTGAACCACACATCCGTCCCCGAGGGCGACACCCGGATGCCCCGGCCGGCCCTGCACGGCTACGTCATCGACTCCACCGGTCGGCCCGTGGACGTCAGCGAACAGGGCGACGACGCCACCGCCGTCATCTCCACCGCCTCCGACCTCGACCGCTTCATCAGCGCCCTGTTCAGCGGCCGACTGCTCGCCCCCGAGCAACTCAACGAGATGTTCGCCGTCCCGCTCGACAGCGCCGGCAACCCCCTCCACTACGCGGACGGCAGCGACTGCGACACCGGCCCCGCCAAGGGCACGGCCTGCTACGGCGCCGGTCTGAAGAGCGTCACGCTGCCCGACGGCACCGTCCTGTGGGGCAAGACCGGCCACGACATCGGCTACGCCAGCGGCGTCTTCGCCACCCGCGACCTGAAGCTGCGCACCGTCTACGCCGTCGGCACCTCCACCGCCGACAACGGCGGCTCTCCGGCCGTCGCCAACCGCCTGATCGCCGCCCTGCTCACCCCGCCCCAGGCCACCGCCGCCCACTGAGACACCAGCCGTATCTGCCCCCGGATCTGCCCACGGGCCCCGGGGGGGGGTTCGGGGGGGAATAGAACCGGGGGGGGGCCCTGGGGGGATGGGTGGGGGGGGGAGGGGGGGGGGAGGGGAGGTGG
>NZ_JBVIMH010000062.1:4708-15299 GCF_055579945.1 Kitasatospora sp. NPDC032150
CCCGCCCCCCACGAAACCCCCCCCTCTCTCTCCCCCCTCCCCCCCCCCCCCCCCCCGGGCCCCCCCCCCCCCCCAACCTCCCCCCCCCCCCCCCCCGGGGCCCGTGGGCAGAAAGCCTTCGGCAGCGCGGAGGTGGCTGAGGAGGGTGCTGCGCAGCCGGGCCGCGGCGCGGCTGCGCGGAGGCACCTCCACCTTGTGCCTCGATGCGCTCAAGTCGCCAACTGAAGCGCTCAGTCACACTCCTGCTCAGCTGTCCGACCACGATGCCTGATTCGTTCCAGTACCAGGACGAGATCGGCGTCTCGCTCGCCCTCGGGCGCTGGCAGACCTGGCCCCGGGAACAGGCTGCGGCCGTACGGGAGTTCCTGCACGCGGGCGGCGGCCGTGGCGTCGCTGCGGCCGCCGCCGGTGTACCGGGTGGCCTCTTGTGGCAGGTGCGCTCTGGGCGTCTAGTTCCGGCCGAGGCTATCGGCGTGGGTGGCCGTCAGGAGTTCCACACCCATGTGCCGTTGGCGTCATAGATAAAAATGTGGCCGGCCTTGAAGTCCATGCGAGAGTTCGGGTGGTTGTAGGTGCCGCTGTTCCACAGCGGGTTGTTGGGGAATGCGTAGACGACGAGGTTGCCGTCGGTCTGGAACTTCGTGTAGGCGCCGTTGTGGTTGTAGGTGCCGGTGTTCCAGATCGGGCCGTTCGCGTTGTAGATGACGAGGTTGCCGTCGTACTGCTGCACCAGTTCGTAGCCGTCGGCGGTGCAGTAGCCGACACCGGGGTCGAACTGGTGACCGCCGTCGAACCAGTAATCGCTGACGGGGCCGCCCTGGCAGCCGGCCGGCAAGTCGGCCGGCATCGCGGGCGCCGCGTTCGCGGCCGGGGCGGCGACAGCCGCGAGCGCCGCGGCGATACCGGCCGCGGCCATCAGGTTCCTGAACTTCATCGATTCCCTCCCAGGGGTTTCCGGTGCTGGCAGTGCGTCAGTACCGGGACGTGCTGTCGATCGCGTTGCTGTTGGTCAGGCTGGCGTGTCGGTGGCCGCCGCACCACGCAACGAACCCGCCGTATACGGCGGGGCGGCCCGCAACGGCGCGTGTGGCGAAGGGGAGGGCAACGACCGCGGACTGTGTCCGGCGGAAAGGACGTGCAGCCGGCCCGTCGGTCGCGCACCGGATGCCGCCGGTCGCAGTTCCTGGTGATCACGCTTGTGTCGTGGCTGATCAGTGTGCCGTGCGACGGACCGCCAGTTACGGCTGGCGACCCGCAACAACCGCCCGGCTACAGTGGCGATCATTTGTAAGCCAGGATCAGCAACGGAAGCGAGCACGTCGAAGTGAGCAGTCGGTTCGGTTCCCTGCTTCGGGAGATGCGGTTAGAGGTGGGGTTGACGCAGGAGCAGTTGGCCGAACAGGCCGGGCTGGGGGTGCGCACGGTCCAGAGGTTGGAGGCCGGCAAGCCGCCGGACGCCCGGCTGGGCACAGTGCGGCAGCTCGCTCACGTCCTGGCCGACATATCGGGACGCGAGCGCGAGCAGGTGTGGCAGGAACTGCTTTCCGCTCACCGCACCCAGAGCCCGGCCGACGAAGTCCCCGGCCCGGTGCCCCGCCAGCCCGGCCCCGACCCGAAACAGCTCCGGGCGGGAGCACTGCGCGATCCGGCCCACCCCAGCGGGCCGGCGGCCGGAGGTGTCATGGGCGAGGCTGCCGACGCGCTGGCCCGCGATGTGCACAGCCGCTGGATCCGTGAGGAGGAGCAGCGCCGGATCCATGATCCGTTCCCGCTGCCGGTGCGGTGGCGGTCCGCGCCCGCCGGTCTGCTGGACCACTGGGGCAATGTCAGCGGTGCGTCCGCGGGGGCGATCACCGCGCCGCTGCCATTGGACGGCGGCCTGGCCGACATCGCGGACGTCTACCGGCGCGTGCCGTCCGGACGGCTGGTGGTGCTCGGCGGCGCCGGTTCCGGCAAGAGCGTCCTGATGCTGCGGTTCGTCCTGGACTACCTGGGCCGACGTTCCGGCGACGATCCCGTTCCTGTCGTCTTCAGCATCGGGTCGTGGGACCCGAACGCGACCGGGCTGCGCGACTGGCTCATCGACCGGTTGCTGCGGGACCACCCGAACCTCGCCGCCCGTGCACCCGGGCGCCGCTCGACCATGGCAGCGGCTCTGGTCGACGCCGGCTGGATCCTGCCGGTGCTCGACGGCTTCGACGAGATCGCCGCAGGGCTCCATCGGGCCGCCATGCACGAGCTCAACACCGTCTCGCTGCCCCTGCTGCTGACCAGCCGCACCGAGCAGTACACCGACGCCGCCAAGGCCGACCTGCTGCGCAAGGCCGCCGGCATCGAGCTGACCGACCTGACCACCGCCGACCTGATCCACTACCTCCCACGCGCGGCCCGACCAACCGAACACAACGAACGACCGCAACGACCCCCGACCATGTGGGATCCGGTCCTGGACGAGCTGTGCGATCGGCCTAACAGCCCCTCCAGCGTCCAACTCGCCGCAGTGCTGCGCACCCCGTTGATGGTGATGCTCGCCCGGACCCTCTACAGCGACACCCCGGGACAGGATCCGACCGTACTCCTGGACACCGCCCGCTTCCCGACACCGGAAGCCATCGAGGAGCACCTGCTGGCCGGCTTCGTCCCCACCGTCTACGACCGGCGCCTGCCAGCCCGGCCCGACGCCGCTTCCGCGCGCCCGCGCCGGACGTGGGACACACAGCGCGCCCGGCACTACCTGGGCCACCTTGCCGGGCACCTCGAGCGGCCCGGGCAGCGCGACCGTCAGGACCTGGCCTGGTGGCAGCTGTCCAGCGCCCTGAGCCTGCCGGCGCGGATCCTCGCCATCGTCCTCGCCTGCACCGTGGTCACGGCCCTCTCCGTAGCACTTACCTCCGAGGTCGAGCTGTTCGGCTCCGGTGAGCCGATCGGACTGCGTGTCGGCCTTCTCAACGGACTCACGGCCGGCCCGGTCGTCGGCCTGGCCTTCGGGCTGGCCTACGGGATCGCCGTCACGGTCGGAAAAGTAGCGTTCGAACCATCCCGCGCACGGCTGCGACTACCGGGTCGCGGCCGACGGACAGGCGGGATGCCCGCCCACAGGATCCACGCCGCAGCCTGCGCCGGACTGCTGATCGGCGCCATCGTGGGGTTGGTGTACGGTGCCGTCGCCAGGCTGCTGGGGCTGATAATCCCGACCAAGGTTCACGGGGTACCGTTCGTGCCCTCGCCGGTCAAAGCCGTGGTGATCGACTCGCTTTACTACGGGGTCGTCTTCGCCCTGGCGAGCGGCGTGGCCCTGGCCCTCATGGCCGCCCTGGAGGCACCGCTCGACCTCAGTTCCGCTGCCACCCCCGTGGACCTGCTGGCCGTCAACCGCACGACGGTCATCCGCCAGGCCCTGCTCGTCGCGCCGGTGGTCGCCATCGCCATCGGCGTCATCGGGCGAGTACTGGAAGACTGCTTCCAAGGCTGGCGCGGCGGCGGCCCACTGCCGCCGCTCTGGTGGTGCTTCCTGGTCGGGAGCGAGTGCGCGTTCATCGCCACTGTCTCCTACGTCCTGGCCTTCACCGCCTGGGGCCAGTGGATGCTTTTCACCCGCATCTGGCTTCCCCTGACCGGACGGCTCCCCTGGGCGACCATGGCCTTCCTCGACGACGCCTACCACCGAGGAGTCCTGCGCCAGGTCGGAGCCGTCTACCAGTTCCGCCACGCCCGGCTCCAAAGCCACCTCAGCTCCGCTCCTCACACCTCGGAGCACGGCTGACCAGCTGCCACGGTCCTTGCGCATTCCACACCGTGGCAGTCGCCAGCCATGTCGACATCCACGACCTCGCGATGCCGACGCCGACCAGGAGGCGCTCACGGGCAGCTGGTGTGACCGGGCTGGACTACGTGGAGTTCGACATCCGGCTCGCCCGCGACGGCTCCTGATAGGGCAGGCGCTCGCCGGAGAGGGTGCGCGAAACCGGAACCCGCCCAGGGGCCCGGGCCCACCGGCTCCGCAGCAGGCCCAGGTCGACCAGCCGAGCGTGTCCGAAAGATCGTGTAAGTCCGTGACGTGACAGTCTGGCCGAGGGCTCGGCCACGGGCTCTCTGGCCAGGCGGAACGGACGAGTCATGACGGACAAGGCGAACCCGGACGTCGAGCCGGTCGATGAGCGGCTGGTGGACGAGGTCGTCGATCGGTTGATGGACCGCGCCGACGCGTCGGGTGCGGCCCTGCTGGGCGAGGGCGGGCTGCTGGCCCAGGTCACCAAGGCAGTGCTGGAACGCGCCCTGGACGCGGAAATGACCGAGCACCTGGGCTACGAGAAACACGACCCGGCAGGCCGCGGTTCGGGCAACAGCCGCAACGGGACCTCGCAACCCGCCAAACGGCCCGCCGAACAGACCGCCGACCCCATCGCCACGCTCCTCCCGGCAGACCTGGCACACCTTCCTCCGTAGGCAGGACCACACGCTCCTGACCTGAGACTTCATGCACGTCGACACCGTGCTCCTCAAACGCCTGTACGTCTTCTTCGTCATGGAGATCAAGACCCGGCGCATCCACGTCCTGGGCGTCACCGCCCATCCGAGCGGCGAGTGGGTGGCTCAGCTTGCCGGAACCTGCTGATGGACCTGGGAGACAGAGCCGGGGACTTCCGGTTCCTCATCCGGGACCGCGATTACAAGTTCACGGCCGCCTTCGACGCCGTCTTCGTCGGCAACAACACCGAGGTCATCCCGACGCCGCCGCAGAGCCCGCGTTCGAACGCCTTCGCGGAGCGGTGGATACGCACAGTGCGCACCGAATGCACTGACCGACTGCTCATCACCGGCGAACGGCATCTGCGCGCCGTCCCGCTCGTCTCACCGACCGGCGTCGTCACCCACCCCGCCTTCGCCGAACCGAAGGTGATCTTTACCTGGAAGTCCGAGCACGGCACGGCCCCCTACTTCCAGATGGACGTGCTGCCGGACTGGAGGACCCGCGTCGCGCACCGGGGCTGCGCCGTCATCGCCGGCTCCCGGTCACCTCGGTCCGTCTCTGCTGGTCAGCGGGATGCAGTTTCCCAGACGTCGGCGGAGTGTCCGGGCCCTTGACCGCGTTGCCTCGCGAGGCTGCGCCCTTGCTGGCACTCGGCCGTCCTGCCTTGGCCAGCTCGTCGCCTCGGCCGCCGCCGACGGAACCGATGCGAGCACACCGTCGTCTGGCCCAGCGGGGATACACGCCGTTCGTCGATCACGCCCTCGAATGGCCCCCGTTCGCCGGTCCAGGGCGTGGCTGTCACGCGCTGTTGCAAGGAGCATCCGATCAATATCTACCCCGCACTGCGCGCCCCCTCTCCCCGGGCCGCGGTCCTGCCGGTCGCCTTCGCGGTGGCCGCGATGCTGTCCGGTTGTACGTCGGTGGGCGGAAGCGGGACCGCAGAGGGCACCCCCTCCGTTGCGGCGAGGGCGTCCAGCTCCTCCGTGGCGACCACCGTCGTGCCGAGCCCGCCGGTTTCACCGTCTGCGGCCGCGGGAGCGGTGGGCCTTCCCCCGCTCCAGGCCGGTTTCGACTATCAGATCGGCGGCGCCTACACTCCGCCGTCCGGCGTCACGATCGTCAGCCGGGACCATACGGCCTCTCCAGCAGCCGGCCTGTACAACGTCTGTTACGTGAATGGTTTTCAGGCCCAGCCGGACGCCCAGGGCCAGTGGCCCGCCGATCTGCTCCTGCACGATGCGCAAGGCCGGGTCGTCATCGACCAGGACTGGAACGAGGCCCTGCTGGACATCGGCACCGCCGACAAGCGCGGGCGGGTGGCTGCTACGGTCAACCAGTGGATCGACGAGTGCGCACGGAAGGGCTTCAACGCCGTCGAAATCGACAACTATGACAGCTTCAGCCGCTCCGGCGGCCGGCTCTCGGTGCAGGACGCCCAGGCCTTCATCACTCTGCTAGCCGAACACGCCCACGCCCGTGGACTGGCGGTCGGTCAGAAGAACACCGCGGAGCTGGTGGGCAGCAGGAGCCGGACCGGCCTGGACTTCGCAGTCGCCGAGGAATGCGCCGAATACGACGAATGCGGGACGTACGCCTCCGCCTTCGGCGATCACGTCCTGGTGATCGAGTACACCGACGAGGGACTGCGAAAGGCCTGCTCCTCATTCGCAGGTCGGCTGAGCATCGTCCGCCGGGACAAGGCCGTGTCCGCCCAGGGCAGCAGCGGCTACGCACGCAGCACTTGCTGAACGCCCAGCCCTGCGGCCCCGGGTGAAAGCCCGCCACGGCGCGCAGACGGCCGCCGCCCCACGGAGCCGACGGCCTTCGTGAAGCGGGGATCGTCGTAGCTCAGGGTCCGCGACGCGGCCGATCTGCGTCTGGCGGCCGAGGGGAGGCTGGCCGTGTGCGAGTTGCGCTCACTGCCCACCGGGTCGGCGCCGCTCGCATTGAGGGCCTGGAGCAGGGCGGTGTTTCAGGCGCTGTCGGGTGAGCGGAGCCGCACGTTCCTGCGGGCCAGGTGGGTGGCGGAGCCCAGTCCGGCTCCCGCTGTGAGAATGACGAGGAAGGCGATGCAGTGGCGTGGTCCGGCTCCGTCGGCTGCCAGTAGCAGGGTTGAGGCCGCCAGCGGGGCTCCGGTGGCGTGCAGAAGGTTGGGGTGGGCGGCGGCGAGGCGGGTGGACAGTACCAGCGCCATGACGGCTGGCGGACGCCCCACGGCACGGATACGCTGGGCGGCCGTCCGACCGTTGCCCACCATGGGCGTCGATCTCCCCACGTGCGCTGATCTGTACGGGAGTTTTCGTGTAGCGAGGCCCGGTCCGGAGCGGTCGGGCCTTGCCGCGCGAGCTGGAGCAGGCGCTGAAGCGGAGTTTTCGGTCACAACCCGTAGCCGAGTCGCGAGAGTGGCATGCGCTGCGGCATTCTTTTCCGAACTATCGGGCATTAGAGGGGGATTCGATGAAGAGCGGTCTGAAGCGGGGTGCGGCACGCCTTGCCGCGATCGGGGCCATGGGTGTGGCCGCGATCGCGGTCGCGGCCACACCCGCACTTGCCAAGGGAGACATGGACATCACCGTGTCGCAGCGCGTCGTGAGCGTGGGTCAGAGCGTTCACGTCCAGGCGAGCGGCGACGATGACGCCACGTACTGGTACGGCAGGGTCTGCGTGCAGGAGCGGTTCGGCACGCACGGCGCCTGGCACGCCGTCAAGTGCGGCCCGATCGTGGACGGGGCGACGACGCGCGAGGCCAAGGTCGATGTGAAGGTGAAGGCGACCCGGCGCGGCACCCTGCAGTTCCGCGAGGTGCTCTACTCCTACGACGGCCCGAAGGGCGGCCACCCGATCAACGTCGGAGTCAGGCTCGCCAAGTCCGTCCAGGTGCGCTGACCCGCACCGGAACGCCGAGGGGCCCGGTCCACACGGACCAGGCCCCTCGGCGCCGCTCCCACACCGGTGCCGTCACCTATACCCACCGCCCGCCACCGAGACCGGCAAGCCCCGCCCCCCGGCCGCCGCTCGCATCACAGCTCTCGACACCGCCGTCTACAACGCGGCCAGCAACGCCATCGAGCTGTTCGGCACCGGCACCGACGGCGTCATGTCCCACATGTACGACATCAACGGCGGCGCATGGAGCGGCTGGGCACCGATGGGAACCTTCAAGTTCGCCGGCACCCCCAACGCCGTCTACAACGCCGACACCAAGACCGCCGAAGTCTTCGCCACCGGCACCGACGGCGTCATCTCCCACGCCTACAGCACCAACGGCGGCACCTGGAGCAACTGGACCACCCTCGGCACCTGGAACTTCCAGACCAACTGACCCAGCGCCAAGAGAACCGTTCGAAATCAGATCGCCAGCAGAGTGGGCCCGAGGAAACGCCTCGGGCCCACTCTGCTGACCAGACACTGCCCAAGACGCCCCAAAGCGCCACCGAACGCGAACTGCTGCGCCTGCTGGACTCGGGCCTGACCGACGACGCCGTCGGCCAGCGCCTCGGCATCTTCTCCCGCACCGTCGGGCGCCACATGTCCTCGATCATGGAACGCTGGGCGTGATCTTCCACAACACCCTGGACATCGCCGACGTCGTACGCCAGCTCCAGGCCGAGGGCTGGATCGTCGACCCGCTCGACCTGGCGCAGATCTCCCCGTACCTGACCGAGCACATCAAGCGGTTCGGCGAGTACTCCACCCACGATCTCGGCGTCACCCCGGACACCTACGACGCCCACCTGGACGTCGACTTCGGGTCTGTAACCGATCAAGGAAGTAGCACCTGATGACAGACGTGATCGTCTCCGCCGAGGCCGTGGAGGCTGTGCGGCCGGTGGGCACCAGGGAGTCCTCGTAGCGATCGCTGCTGGCGTAGGGGGCGAATCCCCATCTGCCGACGGCGCCGGTGTAGCGCAGGCGCATCAGCTTGCCCCGTTCGCCGTCGGCCAGTACGGCCTCCACGCAGGCGAAGGCTCCGTGGTGGCGGACATGCAGCTGCTCCATCTGCGGCCAGGCGGGTGCGGGCGTGCTCACCGCCTCCACCGTGCGCCGCTGGCGATCACCCGGGCCACCGGCCTGCCGCACGCCGTGCCTTGCCCGTTGCCGTCGCCCGCCGCGCGCATCCGCAGCCGGCTCCCGGACGGCCTCGGCCAGTTACCCGGCGACCTGCCGGAGGTTTCCCCGCTGCGGCACCTGCTCCTCGGGGACTGGCGCGGTGGTAAGCACCGGGTTGACGCGGAGTACCAGCCGCAGCACCTCGGGATCGCGCCCGGTCTTGGTCGGGCTAGCTTGCTAGCATGCTAGCAACGAGTTAGCCTGGTCTCGTGGGCGATGAGGAAGTCAAGCAGTTCAACGTGTACCTGCCGATCGGGCTGATCAAGCAGGTGAAGTACCGCGCCATCGAGTCGGGCATGTCGCTGTCGGCACTGGTCGCCGAGGCGCTGCGTGCCTACCTCGACGACGCCCATGGGCAAGAGTGCCAATCGACCGAGAAGGAGGCCTGACATGGCGACCGAGGGAATCGAGGCCCTGTTCCTGGAGACCCACAACTGGGGCAAGGCGGCACGTTTCTTCCAGGCGCTGGGCTACGACCTGGAGTTCGAGACGGGCCACAGCTCCGGCCAACTCCGCAACGGCGACGGTCCCTACGTCTTCATCGCGGAGGTCCCCGAGGACCGGGAGCCTCAGGTGCGGGTCGTGCTGAAGGTGCCGGACGCGGACGCGTTCCGTGCCGATCCGTCCGTCGAGGTGGTCACGCCGTTCGAGGACACCCACTTCGGGACCAGGTTGATGACGGTCCGCGACCCCGACGGGCGGCTGTGGAGCCTCCAGGCTCCGGTCAAGAACTGACTGCGACGGAGAAGGGGAACACCATGGCAGACGAAGCGACCGCGGCGCCGGACGGCACCGCGGTGCGGACCGCCCTCTGGCGGGCGATGCACGTCCAGGTCGACCGGCCGCCCCACGTGTTCGAGGACGAGATCGGCCTGGAACTGGCGGCCCCCGACGGCGACTGGCGCCACCGGCCCGACATGGACCCGCACCTCACCAGCGGGTTCCGGGCGGCCATGGCAGCCCGCGCCCGGTTCATCGAGGACCTGGTCATCGAGCAGGCCGACCGCGGCGTCACCCAGTACGTCATCCTGGGAGCCGGGCTGGACACCTTCGCCCAACGCAGGCCGGAGACCGCCTCCCGCCTGCGGGTCTTCGAGGTCGACCAGCCCGGCCCGCAGGCGTGGAAGCGCCGTCGGTTGGTCGAACTGGGCTACGGCATCCCCGACTGGCTGCAGCTGGTGCCGGTCGACTTCGAGGCGAGCGAGGACTGGCTGAAGAAGCTGGTTGCCGTCGGCTTCGACCCCGGTCGGCCGGCGTTCATCGCGTCCACCGGCGTCACCATGTACCTCACCGAGGACGCCACCGCGGCCACCCTGCGCCAGACCGCCGGGCTCGCCCCCGGCTCCACACTCGCGATGACCTTCCTCCTGCCGCCCGACCTGCTCGACGAGGCCGACCGCCCCGGCCTGCGGGCGAGCAGGGAAGGTGCGCGAGCGTCCGGAACGCCGTTCATCAGCTTCTACACCCCGAAGGAGATGCTGGCCCTCGCCCGCGAATCCGGTTTCGCGGACGCCCGACACGTGTCGGGGGCTTCGCACGCCGGGCGCTACTTCGCCAATCGCACCGACGGCCTTCGCCCGTCGACCGGAGAGGACATGCTGCTCGCCACCACCTGACCCTCGTCACCTGTCGCGAATCGGGCAAGGACGGTCCAGCCAGTCGTCCGCCTCGGCGGCGGCCTGGGACCCGACGGCGATGCCGTCGGGTCCTTTCATCACGTGGCCTCACCGACCAAGCAGCAGAGTGCCGGGGAAGGGTCCTCGACACGCATCAAGAAGTGGCCACGTTCATCCGTACGTTGCTGGGGACGTTCAGCTGTACGCCGACACCCTGGTTCGAAACGGCGTCACCGAACCAGATCGAGACCGCCAGATCGATTAACCTTCAGTGGCAGAAACCATCAAGTGGTCAACCTTCAGAGGGCGTTAAGTCCGTTTTTGATAGCGGCCGCGTCCGGGTTGGTCGAGGACTTCCTGGCGGACGAGTCGTCCCAGGCGGGAGCGGGTGACG
>NZ_JBVIMH010000063.1:0-15233 GCF_055579945.1 Kitasatospora sp. NPDC032150
CTCCAGGAGTTCCACCGCCATCGCAGCCCACTGCGAACCCTGACCCGGGAAGACGAACGCCACCTTCCCCGCAGACCCCACAGCGCCCTGCACCAGACCCGCACCCGGCTCACCGGAAGCCAACGCCTCCAGGGTGGGCCGGAGTTCCGAGAGGTCACCGCCGACCAGCACCGCCCGGTACTCGAAGGCCGAGCGGGTGGCGGCCAGTGAGAACCCGAGGTCTACGGCACTGGTCTCCGGCTGGGCGTCGAGCTGTGCGATCAGTCGTCCGGCCTGTCCGCGCAGGGCGTCGGCCGTCCTGCCCGAGAGCAGCCACGGGACGGCCGAGCACACCGCCGGGCGGGTCGGCGCATCCGCCGTGTCACCCTCCTCCGGCGCCGGGGCCTCGGGCGCCTGCTCCAGGATGATGTGGGCGTTGGTACCGCTGAAGCCGAACGAGGACACCGCCGAGCGGCGGGGTTCGCCGGTCTCCGGCCACGGCTGCGCCTCGCTCAGCAGCGAAACCGCGCCCGCCGACCAGTCCACGTGCGAGGACGGCTCACCCACGTGCAGCGACTGCGGCAGCACACCGTGCCGCATCGCCATCACCATCTTGATCACACCCGCCGCACCCGCAGCCGCCTGGGTGTGGCCGATGTTGGACTTCACCGAACCCAGCCACAACGGCCGTTCCGCCGGCCGGCCCTGACCGTAGGTGGCCAGCAACGCCTGCGCCTCGATCGGGTCGCCCAGGGTCGTACCGGTGCCATGGGCCTCGACCACGTCGACCTGGTCACTCGTCAGGGCTGCGCTGGCCAGCGCCTGCTTGATCACCCGCTGCTGGGACGGGCCGTTGGGGGCGGTGAGGCCGTTGGAGGCGCCGTCCTGGTTGACGGCGGAGCCGCGGACGATGCCGAGGATCGGGTGTCCGTTGCGCTGGGCATCGGAGAGCCGCTCCACCAGCACCATGCCGACGCCCTCACCCCAGCCGGTGCCGTCCGCGTCGTCCGAGAACGCCTTGCAGCGCCCGTCCGCCGCCAGACCACGCTGACGGCTGAACTCCACGAAGGTGCCGGGCGTCAGCATCACGGTCACACCGCCGGCCAGCGCCAGCGTGGACTCACCCTGGCGCAGCGACTGGCAGGCCAGGTGCAGGGCCACCAGCGAGGAGGAGCAGGCGGTGTCGATGGTCACCGCCGGGCCCTCCAGGCCCAGGGTGTAGGACACCCGGCCGGAGGCGATGCTCCCCGAGGTGCCGGTGCCGATCTGGCCCTCGGCGCCCTCGACCGACTGCTGGAGCAGCATGCCGTAGTCGTTGTACATCACGCCCACGAACACGCCGGTCCGGCTGCCGCGCAGGGTCGCCGGATCGATACCCGCCCGCTCGAACGCCTCCCACGAGGTCTCCAGCAGCAGCCGCTGCTGCGGGTCCATCGACATCGCCTCACGCGGCGAGATCCCGAAGAAGCCCGGATCGAACGCTCCCGCGTCGTGCAGGAAACCGCCCTCACGGGTGTACGAGGTGCCCGGGTGGTCCGGGTCCGGGTGGTAGAGGTTCTCGACGTCCCAGCCACGGTCCTCCGGGAAGAACGACACCGCGTCGCTGCCGGTGGAGACCAGTCGCCACAGGTCCTCGGGCGAGGAGACACCGCCCGGCAAGCGGCACGCCATGCCGACGATCGCGATCGGCTCGTGCTCGCTGTCCTCCATCTCCTTGAGTCGGCGACGGGTCTCGTGGAGATCCGCCGTCACTCGCTTGAGGAAGTACCGAAGCTTTTCCTCAGCCGCCATCTCAGCCGGCATGTCAGGTCACCTCTCGGGATGTTGCAGAAGAATCGGGTGATCGGGCGATCAGGCAAGTCGGGCTGGGGTCAGGAGATACCGAACTCCTTGCCGATGAAGTCGAAGAGGTCGTCATCGCTGGCCTCTTCGAGCTCCTCGGCCACGGCGGTGTCCTCGGCCGGGGTCTGCTGGTCGTTCCATTTCGCGAGCAGGGACTGCAGGCGGTTGGCGACCCGGAGGTGCCCCTCGTCGTCGGGCGCGGTCTCCAGCAGAGCGGCTTCCAGCCGGTCCAGCTCGGCCAGCAGCGGCACGAGTGCGGCAGCCGGGTCGGGGACGGTCTCCGCATGGAGCAGTGCGACCAGGGCGGCCGGGGTCGGGTAGTCGAAGACCAGGGTCGCCGGCAGCCGCAGACCGGTCACCGCACCCAGGCGGTTGCGCAGTTCGACGGCGGTGAGGGAGTCGAAACCGAGGTCCTTGAACGCCCGCTCGGCGTCCACCGCGTCCGGGCCCGGATATCCGAGGACATCCGCGACCTGGGAGCACACCACCTCCCGCAGGACCGCCTCGCGATCGGCCTCCGGCACACCCAACAGCCGCTGCGCGAGCGACGGACCGGTCGCGTCTGCGCCCGCCGCGGCCGAGCGGCGTGCGGTGACCCGGACCAGGCCGCGCAGCAGCGGGGGCAGCATGCCGGCCTCGGCCTGTCCGCGCAGACCGGCGAGGTCGAGCCGGATCGGGACCAGGACCGGGTCGGCCGAACTCAGCGAGGTGTCGAACAGGCGCAGGCCGTCCTCGGCGGTCAGCGCGGCGATGCCACCCCGCGCCATCCGCTTGACGTCCGCCGCGTCCAACTCGCCTGCCATGCCGCCGCCTTCGGCCCACAGACCCCAGGCGAGCGAGGTCGCCGGGAGACCGGCCGTACGGCGCTGCTGAGCGAGCGCGTCCAGGAAGCTGTTCGCGGCGGCGTAGTTGCCCTGACCCGCATTGCCGAACACGCCGGCGGCGGAGGAGAACAGCACGAACGCGGAGAGGTCCTGATGCTTCGCCAGTTCGTGCAGGTTCCAGGCCGCGTCCACCTTCGGGCGCAGCACGGTGTCGATGCGCTCGGGGGTGAGCGAGGAGATCACACCGTCGTCCAGGACACCGGCGGTGTGCACGACTGCGGTCAGGCGGTGTTCGGCGAGCAGGGCGGCCAGCGCGTCACGGTCCGCGACGTCGCAGGCGGCGAAGACCGGCTCCGCACCCAACTCGCGGAGAGCGTCTGCGAGTTCTTCGGCGCCCTCGGCCTGAGCCCCGCGCCGCGAGACCAGCAGCAGCCTACGCGCGCCGTACTCCGCGACCAGGTGCCGGGCGAACAGCGCACCCAACGTGCCCGTCGCACCCGTCACCAGCACCGTGCCCTCCGGGTCCAGCACCAGCGGCTCGACCTCGGCAACCGCCGGGACCCGCGCCAGACGCGGCGTGAAAGCCTTGCCCGCACGCAGCGCCAGCTGCGGCTCACCGCTCTCGACGGCGTTCGGCAGGGCGCGCAGTGAGGCCGGTTCCTCGTCCAGGTCGACCAGCACGATCCGGCCCGGGTTCTCCGACTGCGCCGAACCCAGCAGACCCCACACAGCGGCCGAGGGCAGGTCCGGCGCTTCCGTGCCAACGGTCGCCACCGCACCACGGGTGAGCACCACCAGGCGGGTGTCCGCGACGGCATCCTCAGCCAGCCACTGCTGCACCAGCGCGAGCGCACCGTGCACGGCGGTGTGGGTGGCGGTCGCCATCTCCGGGTCCGCCTGCGGCCGGACGGGAAGGATGATTGTCTGGATACCTGGCGCTCCGGCGGCCACCAGTGCGTCCAGGTCGGCGAACCGCTCGACGCCGGTGAGGCCGAGAGCGTCGTCCGCGTCCAGGACCACCGCACCGGCGAGGGTGGCAGCGGACGGCAGGGCGGCGGCGGTCCACTCGGTCCGGAACAGCGATTCCTCGCCGCCCGCACCCGCCAACTGCTCGGCCGCGAACGGCCGCAGCACCAGCGACTCCACCGACCCGACCGGCACACCCGTACCATCCGCGACCGCCAGCGACACCGCATCCTCGCCGGCCCGCGCCAACCGCACCCGCAGCTCCGACGCACCCGCCGCGAACAGCGACACCCCCGACCACGCGAACGGCAGCCGGCCCTGCCCGGTGTCCTCCACCAGACCGCCGAGTCCCACCGCGTGCAGCGCGGAGTCCAGCAACGCCGGGTGCAGACCGAACAGATCCGCCTCGCCCCGGCTCTCCTCCGGCAGCGCGACCTCGGCGAACAGCTCGCCGTCGCGCCGCCAGGCCGCCCGCAGCCCCTGGAACACCGGGCCGTAGCCGAACCCGGCCGCCGCGAACCCCTCGTACAGCCCATCGACCGGTACGGGCTCCGCGCCCGCCGGCGGCCACTCCACGAGTTCGAAGGACTCCGCGGCACCGCCCTCCGCCAGCAGACCCGTCGCGTGACGCGTCCACGGCTCGTTCAGCGGCGCGTCCTCGGCCCTGGAGTGCAGGCTGACGGCACGCCGGCCGGAGGCGTCCGAAGTGCCCACCGAGACCTGGACCTGGACCGCCCCCTTGGCCGGCAGGATCAGCGGCGCCTCCAGCGTCAGCTCCTCGACGCGGCTGCAGCCCACCTGGTCGCCCGCTCGGACCGCCAGCTCGACGAAGGCGGTTCCGGGTAGCAGCACCGTGCCGGCCACGGCGTGGTCGGCCAGCCACGGGTGGGAGTCCAGCGACAGCCGTCCGGTGAAGAGGTGGCCGTCCGCGTCGGCGAGTGCGACGCTCGCGCCGAGCAGCGGGTGATCGGCCGTCCCCAGACCGGCGGACGCCACGTCCCCCACCAGGCCGGAACGGACTCGCGGCCAGTAGTTCTCCTGCTGGAAGGCGTAGGTCGGCAGGTCGACGCGCTGGGCGCCGGTTCCTGCGAACACGGCCTGCCAGTCCAGCTTCACGCCACGGACGTGCAGCTGGGCGAGCGCGCTGGTGAAGGTCCGGGTCTCCGAGCGGCCCCGGCGCAGGGTGGGCGCGAACGCCGCGTCCTCACTCACGCACCCCTGCCCCATCGCGGAGAGGGTGCTGTCGGGCCCCAGTTCGAGGTACGTGCGGACGGCCTCGCGCTCCAGGGTCCGGACCGCGTCGTGGAAGCGGACGGCCTCGCGGACGTGGCGCACCCAGTAGTCGGCGGTGCGGATCTCGTCCGTGACCGAGCCGGTGAGGGTGGAGACGATCGGGATGCGCGGTTCGGCGAAGGTCAGACCCTCGGCGACCTCACGGAACTCGGCGAGCATCGGCTCCATCAGCGGCGAGTGGAACGCGTGGCTCACCGTCAGCTGCTTGGTCTTGCGACCGTCCGCGGCCAGCTTCTCCGCGACCTCCAGCACGGCCTGCTCGACACCCGAGATCACCACCGAGGTCGGACCGTTGACCGCCGCGATCCCCAACTCCTCGGTGAGGAACGGCAGGACCTCGTCCTCGGACGCCTGCACCGCCACCATCGCACCACCGGCCGGCAGCGCCTGCATCAGGCGACCACGAGCCGCCACCAGCTTGGCGGCGTCCCCGAGCGAGAGCACCCCGGCGACGTGCGCGGCGGCGATCTCACCGATCGAGTGCCCGGCCAGGAAGTCCGGCCGCACACCCCACGACTCCACCAGGCGGAACAGCGCCACCTCGATCGCGAACAGCGCGGGCTGGGTGTACCCGGTCTGGTCCAACTCCTCGCCGCCGAACACCACCTCGCGCAGCGGACGGTCCAGGTACTGGTCCAGGTGCGCGAACACCTCGTCCAGCGCATCCGCGAAAGGCGGGAACGCCTCGTACAACTCGGCTCCCATACCGGCCCGCTGGCTGCCCTGCCCCGTGAACAGGAACGCCACCCGGCCGGCCGTACCCGTGGCGCCGACCACCGTCCGCGCCGCCGCCTCACCGCGCACCAGTGCCTCCAGTCCGGCCCGCAGCTCTTCGCGGTCCGAACCCAGCAGCACGGCACGGTGCTCGAAGGAACCACGCGCGCTCACCAGCGAGAAACCGACGTCGACCGACGACATGTCGGGCTCGGCGTCCAGCCGGGCCAGCAGCCGCTCGGCCTGTCCGCGCAGTGCCTCGGGCGTCCGGCCGGACAGCGCCCACGGGGTTACCGAGGGGCCGTTCGGCTCGGCAGCCGCGGCCGTGTCGGCAACCGGGGCCTGCTCCAGGACGATATGGGCGTTGGTGCCGCTGAAACCGAACGAGGACACCGCCGAGCGGCGGGGTTCGCCGGTCTCCGGCCAGTCCGTGGTCTCGGTCAGCAGCGAGACCGCGCCCGCCGACCAGTCCACGTGCGAGGACGGCTCACCCACGTGCAGCGACTGCGGCAGCACACCGTGCCGCATCGCCATCACCATCTTGATCACACCCGCCGCACCCGCAGCCGCCTGGGTGTGCCCCAGGTTGGACTTCACCGAACCCAGCCACAGCGGACGGTCGTCCGAGTGCTCCTGGCCGTAGGTGGCCAGCAGCGCCTGCGCCTCGATCGGGTCACCGAGCCGGGTACCCGTACCGTGCGCCTCGACCGCGTCGACCTGACTGGCCGTCAGTCCTGCATTGGCCAGGGCCTGGCGGATGACGCGCTGCTGGGACGGGCCGTTGGGGGCGGTGAGGCCGTTGGAGGCGCCGTCCTGGTTGACGGCGCTGCCGCGCACGATGCCGAGTACCGGGTGGCCGTTGCGGCGGGCGTCGGAGAGCCGCTCCACCAGCACCATGCCGACGCCCTCGCCCCAGCCGGTGCCGTCCGCGTCGTCCGAGAACGCCTTGCAGCGGCCGTCCTCGGCCAGACCGCGCTGGCGGCTGAACTCCACGAAGGTGCTGGGAGTCAGCATCACAGTGACACCGCCGGCCAGCGCCAGCGTGGACTCACCCTGGCGCAGCGACTGGCAGGCCAGGTGCAGGGCCACCAGCGAGGAGGAGCAGGCGGTGTCGATGGTCACCGCCGGGCCCTCCAGGCCCAGGGTGTAGGACACCCGGCCGGAGGCGATGCTCCCCGAGGTGCCGGTGCCGACGTGGCCCTCGGCGCCCTCCGCCGACTGCTGGAGCAGCATGCCGTAGTCGTTGTACATCACACCGACGAACACGCCGGTCCGGCTGCCGCGCAGGGTCGCCGGATCGATACCCGCCCGCTCGAACGCCTCCCACGAGGTCTCCAGCAGCAGCCGCTGCTGCGGGTCCATCGACATCGCCTCGCGCGGCGAGATCCCGAAGAAGCCCGGGTCGAAGAGGCCTGCGTCGTGCAGGAAACCGCCCTCACGGGCGTACGAGGTGCCCTGGTGGTCCGGGTCCGGGTGGTAGAGGTTCTCGACGTCCCAGCCACGGTTCTCGGGGAAGAAGGAGACCGCGTCCCGTCCGCCGGCGACCAGACCCCAGAGGTCCTCGGGGCTCTGGACGCCGCCCGGGTAGCGGCAGGCCATGCCGACGATCGCGATCGGGTCGTCGTCCGTGACGGCGGTGACCGCCACCGGGAGGTCGGCGGACGGCAGCGTGCCCAGGAGCTCGCCGCGGAGCAGCTCCGCGAGAGCGGCCGGGGTCGGGTAGTCGAACACCAGGGTCGCCGACAGCCGAAGCCCGGTCACCGTGTTGAGGCGGTTGCGCAGTTCGACGGCGGTGAGGGAGTCGAAGCCGAGCTCCTTGAACGCCCGCTCGGCGTCGACGGAGGCCGCACTCGGGTAGCCGAGGACGGTCGCCACCTCCGAGCACACGAGGTCGAGCAGGGCGGCCTCTCGCTCGGCCTCGGACAGGGACGCCAGTCGCCGGGTGAGCGCCGAGCCGCCGGCACCGCCGTGCCCGGTGCCGCTACCGGCCTCGGCCGCGCGGCGCATCGGAGTCCGTACCAGGCCGCGCAGCAGCGGCGGCAGCATGCCCCGGGCGGCCTGGGCGCGCAGAGCAGCGAATTCGAGCTGGATGGGTACCAGCAGGGGGTCGGTGGAGCCGACTGCGGCGTCGAACAGCAGCAGGCCGTCCTCGGCGGTCAGCGCGGCGACACCACCGCGTGCCATCCGCTCGACATCGGACCGGACCAGGGCGGCGGCCATGCCGCCGTCTTCGGCCCACAGGCCCCAGGCGAGCGAGGTCGCCGGGAGACCGGCCGTACGGCGCTGCTGGGCGAGCGCGTCCAGGAAGCTGTTCGCGGCGGCGTAGTTGCCCTGACCGGCCGCGCCGAACAGACCGGCGGCGGAGGAGAACAGCACGAACGCGGAGAGGTCCTGGTGCTTCGTCAGTTCGTGCAGGTTCCAGGCCGCGTCCACCTTCGGGCGCAGCACGGTGTCGATGCGCTCGGGGGTGAGCGAGGAGATCACGCCGTCGTCCAGGACACCGGCGGTGTGCACGACTGCGGTCAGGCGGTGTTCGGCGAGCAGGGCGGCCAGCGCGTCACGGTCCGCGACGTCGCAGGCGGCGAAGACCGGCTCCGCACCCAACTCGCGGAGAGCGTCTGCGAGTTCTTCGGCGCCCTCGGCCTGAGCCCCGCGCCGCGAGACCAGCAGCAGCCTACGCGCGCCGTACTCCGCGACCAGGTGCCGGGCGAACAGCGCACCCAACGTGCCCGTCGCGCCCGTCACCAGCACCGTGCCCTCCGGGTCCAGCACCAGCGGCTCGACCTCGGCAACCGCCGGGACCCGCGCCAGACGCGGCGTGAAAGCCTTGCCCGCACGCAGCGCCAGCTGCGGCTCACCGCTCTCGACGGCGTTCGGCAGGGCGCGCAGTGAGGCCGGTTCCTCGTCCAGGTCGACCAGCACGATCCGACCCGGGTTCTCCGACTGCGCCGAACCCAGCAGACCCCACACAGCGGCCGAGGGCAGGTCCAGTACATCAGTGTCACTGGTCGCCACCGCACCGCGCGTGACCACCACCAGGCGGGTGTCCGCCAGCAGATCCTCCGCCAGCCACTCCTGCACCAGGGCCAGCGCATCGTGCACTGCGGCGTGCGTCACCGCGGCCACGTCGCCGTCGGCCTCCGGCAGCACGGGGACCACGATCGTCCCCGGCACCGACAGACCGGCCGAGACCGCCGCCCGCAGCTCGGCCAGGTTCCCGAACTGCTCGACGTCCTCCAGCCCGAGATCGTCCGCGCCGAGCACCGTCACCACATCCGACGCCTCGACCGACGGCAGAACCACACCGACCCACTCCGGCCGGAACAACGACTCGTGCCCGCCGCCCGCACCCGCCAACTGCTCAGCCGCGAACGGCCGCAGCACCAGCGACTCCACCGAAGCGACCGGCGCACCCGTACCATCCGCAACCGCCAGCGACACCGCATCCTCGCCGGCCCGCGCCAACCGCACCCGCAGCTCGGAGGCACCCGCCGCGAACAGCGACACCCCCGACCACGCGAACGGCAGCCGGCCCTGCCCGGTGTCCTCCACCAGACCACCCAGCGCCACCCCGTGCAGCGCCGCGTCCAGCAACGCCGGGTGCAGACCGAACGCAGCCCCGGTGTCGCGCACATCCTCCGGCAACGCGATCTCGGCGAACACCTCACCATCGCGCCGCCAGGCCGCCCGCAGCCCCTGGAACACCGGACCGTAGCCGAACCCGGCCGCCGCGAACCCCTCGTACAGCCCATCGACCGGCACGGGCTCCGCACCCGCCGGCGGCCACTCCACCAGATCGAAGGACTCCGCCGCACCGCTCTCCGCCAGCAGACCCGTCGCATGACGCGTCCACGGCTCGTCCAACGGCGCGTCCTCGACGCGCGAGAACATGGAGACCGGACGGCGGCCCGCGGAGTCGGGCTCGCCCACCGAAACCTGGACCTGCGTACCGCCCTTCGCGGGCAGGAGCAGCGGCGCTTCCAGCGTCAGCTCCTCGACGCGACCGCAGCCCACCTGGTCTCCCGCGCGAACCGCCAGTTCCACGAAGGCGGTTCCGGGCAGCAGCACCGTGTCGCCGACGGCGTGGTCGGCCAGCCACGGGTGCGCCTCCAGGGACAGTCGTCCGGTGAACAGGACACCGTCCGCGTCCGCCAGTGCGACGAAGGCCCCTAGGAGCGGGTGCTCCGCGAGGTCGAGGCCGAGCTGGGCCGCTGCCGCGTCGCCCACCAGGACGGGCGGAGCCTCCAACCAGTAGCGCTCGTACTGGAAGGCGTAGGTGGGCAGGTCGACGCGCTGCGCGCCGGTGCCCGCGAACACGGCCTGCCAGTCCACCCTCACGCCACGGACGTGCAGCTGGGCCAGGCCGGTGGTGAAGCTCTCCGCCTCCGCACGGTCGCGGCGCAGGACCGGCGTGAACACCGCCTCCTCGCTCACGCACTCCTGCCCCATCGCGGAAAGCGTCCCGTCCGGGCCCAACTCCAGGAAAGCACGGACGCCTTCACGCTCCAGAACCCGCACCGCATCGCAGAAGCGGACCGCCTCACGGACGTGCCGCACCCAGTACTCGGCAGTGCACAGCTCGTCCGTGATCGAGCCGGTCAGGGTGGAGACGATCGGAATGCGCGGCTCGCCGTAGGTCAGCCCCTCGACGACGGTGCGGAACTCCGCCAGCATCGGCTCCATCAACGGCGAGTGGAACGCGTGACTGACGGTGAGCCACTTGGTCTTCCGCCCCTGAGCCGCCAGCTTCCCCGCAACCGCCGACACAGCCGCCTCGGCGCCCGAAATCACCACGGACGTCGGCCCGTTGACGGCCGCTATGCCCAACTCATCCGTGACGAACGGCAGCACCTCACCCTCGGACGCCTGCACCGCCACCATCGCACCACCCGAAGGCAGCGCCTGCATCAGACGACCACGAGCCGCCACCAGCTTGGCCGCATCCGCCAGCGACAACACACCCGCCACATGCGCGGCAGCCAGCTCACCGATCGAATGCCCAGCCAGGAACTCCGGCCGCACACCCCACGACTCCACCAACCGGAACAGCGCCACCTCAACCGCGAACAACGCCGGCTGCGTGTACCCGGTCTGGTCCAACTCCTCCCCGCCGAACACCACCTCACGCAACGGACGGTCCAGGTACTGGTCCAGGTGCGCGAACACCTCGTCCAGCGCATCCGCGAACACCGGGAACGCCTCGTACAACTCGGCGCCCATCCCGACCCGCTGGCTCCCCTGCCCCGCGAACAGGAACGCCGTCCGACCAGCCGTACCAGCCACGCCGACCACCGACCGCACCGCAGACCCACCCCGCGACAGCGCCTCCAGACCCGCGCAGAGCTCGTCCCGCCCCGACCCCACCAGCACCGCCCGATGCTCGAACACCGAGCGCGTGGCCGCCAGCGAGAAGCCGATATCGACCAGCGACAGCTCGGCCCGTTCCTCCAGGTGCTCCAGCAGACGTCCGGCCTGGTCCCGCAGCGCTTCGGGCGTCCGGCCCGACAGCACCAGCGGCAGCGGCGCGGACAGCGACTCGGACGGTACGGCATCGAACGCCGGCGGCTGCTCGATGATGGTGTGCGCGTTGGTGCCGCTGATACCGAAGGAGGACACGCCCGCGCGGCGCGGACGGCCGTTCTCCGGCCACGGCCGGGTCTCCGTCAGCAGTTCCACCGCACCCGCCGTCCAGTCCACATGGGTGGACGGCTGACCGACGTGCAGAGTCTGCGGCAGCACTCCGTGCCGCATCGCCATGATCACCTTGATGATCCCGGCGACACCGGCGGCCGCCTGGGTGTGGCCGAGGTTCGACTTCACCGAACCCAGCCACAGCGGACGGTCGTCCGAGTGCTCCTGGCCGTAGGTGGCCAGCAGCGCCTGCGCCTCGATCGGGTCGCCCAGCGTCGTACCGGTGCCGTGTGCCTCGACCAGGTCGACCTCGTCGCCCCTCAGTCCGGCGGAGGCCAGCGCCTGGCGGATCACCCGCTGCTGGGACGGACCGTTGGGCGCGGTCAGACCGTTCGAGGCACCGTCCTGGTTGATCGCGGAGCCGCGCACGATGCCGAGCACCGGGTGCCCGTTGCGCCGGGCGTCGGAGAGCCGCTCGACCAGCAGCATGCCCGCGCCCTCGGCCCAGCCGGTGCCGTCGGCGTCGTCGGAGAAGGACTTGCAGCGGCCGTCGGCGGCCAGTCCGCGCTGGCGGCTGAAGTCCACGAAGGTGTCCGGCGTGGACATCACGGTGACACCACCGGCCAGCGCCAGCGAGCACTCACCCGCGCGCAGGGCCTGGATCGCCCAGTGCAGCGCGACCAGCGAGGACGAGCAAGCGGTGTCCACGGTGACGGCCGGGCCCTCGAGACCCAGGACGTAGGACACTCGGCCGGACGCGATGCTTCCGGCGCTGCCGGTGCCGAGGTAGCCCTCGACGCCCGGCGGGATGGCGGGGAGGCGGGAGATGTAGTCGTGGTACATCACACCGGCGAAGACACCGGTCCGGCTGCCCCGGACGGTCTCCGGGTCGATGCCCGCCCGCTCGAACGCCTCCCAGGAGGTCTCCAGCAGCAGCCGCTGCTGCGGGTCCATCGCGAGCGCCTCACGCGGTGAGATACCGAAGAACGCCGGGTCGAACTCGCTCGCGTTGTGCAGGAACCCGCCCTCGGCGGTGTAGGAGGTGCCGGGGTGGTCGGGGTCCGGGTGGTAGAGGTTCTCGACGTCCCAGCCACGGTCGGTGGGGAAGGGCGAGATGCCGTCCACACCGGAGCTGATCATGCGCCAGAGGTCCTCGGGCGAGCGCACCCCGCCCGGGTAGCGGCAGGCCATGCCGACGATCGCTATCGGGTCGTCGGCGCGGCTCGCCAGGACCGGCGCCACCTCGGCAGCCGCCTCGCGCAGCCCCAGCGCCTCGGTGAGCAGGTAGTCGGCGAGCGCGGTGGGGGTCGGGTAGTCGAAGACCACGGTGGCCGGGAGCCGGACGCCGGTCGCGGCGTTCAGGCGGTTGCGCAGCTCGACCGAGGTCAGCGAATCGAAGCCGATCTCCCGGAACGCCTTCCCCGGCTCGACCGAGTGCGGGCCGGCGTGACCGAGGACGAGGGCGACCTGGGTGCGGACCAGCTCCAGCAGCGCGCGCTGCTGGTCGTCCTCGGTCAGGCCGAGCAGGCGGGCCAGCAGCGAGGCACCCTCCGCGGAGGTTCCGGCCTCGGCCGCACGGCGGTTCGGGGTGCGGACCAGTCCGGTGAGGATGGCGGGCAGTTGGCCGGTCCTGGCCTGGACGCGCAGTCCGGCCTGGTCCAGGCGGATCGGTACGGCGACGGCCGCGTCCTGCACGAGGGCCGCGTCGAACAGGGCGAGGCCGAGTTCGGCGGTGAGCGGGGCCACGCCGCCGCGCACCATCCGTTGCACATCGGCCTCGTCGAGGGTGCCGGCCATGCCGCCGGCCCACAGACCCCAGGCAAGCGAGGTCGCCGGGAGACCGGCCGTACGGCGCTGCTGGGCGAGCGCGTCCAGGAAGCTGTTCGCGGCGGCGTAGTTGCCCTGACCGGCCGCGCCGAACAGACCGGCGGCGGAGGAGAACAGCACGAACGCGGACAGGTCCTGATGCTTCGTCAGTTCGTGCAGGTTCCAGGCCGCGTCCACCTTCGGGCGCAGCACGGTGTCGATGCGCTCGGGGGTGAGCGAGGAGATCACGCCGTCATCCAGGACACCGGCGGTGTGCACGACTGCGGTCAGGCGGTGTTCGGCGAGCAGGGCGGCCAGCGCGTCACGGTCCGCGACGTCACAGGCGGCGAAGACCGGCTCCGCACCCAACTCCCGTAGGGAGTCGGCGAGTTCCGCCGCGCCCTCGGCCTGAGCCCCGCGCCGCGAGACCAGCAGCAGCCTACGCGCGCCGTACTCCGCCACCAGGTGCCGGGCGAACAGCGCACCCAACGTGCCCGTCGCACCCGTCACCAGCACCGTACCCTCCGGGTCCAGCACCAGCGGCTCGACCTCGGCAACCGCCGGGACCCGCGCCAGACGCGGCGCGAAAGCCGCACCCGCACGCAGCGCCAACTGCGGCTCACCGCTCTCAACGGCAGCCGACAGCAGGCCGAGCGAGGCAGCGTCCTCCTCCAGGTCCACCAGCACGATCCGGCCCGGGTTCTCCGACTGCGCCGAACCCAGCAGACCCCACACGGCGGCCGATGCCAGATCCGACACCGTCTCCTCGCCACCGGTCGCCACCGCACCACGCGTGACCACCACCAGGCGGGAACCGTCGAATGCCTCCTGGGCCAGCCAGACCTGTACGAGGTCGAGCGCCTTGCGCACGGCGGCCCGGACGTCGGCGGCCGACTGCTCGGCGCCGCCACCGAAGCCGAGCGGGAGGAACACGGTGGCGGGGGCCTGGCCGTCGGCATCGAGGCGCGCCGCCAGGGCGCCCAGGTCCTGCGGCGTGTCGACGGCGTGGCCCGCGACGAGCATGGCGACGGCCAGCCCGAGCCGGTCGACGCCCACCACGGTGTGCCGCTCGGCGGCGCTGTCGGCGGACTCGGGCAGCGGAACGGCCGTCCACTCCACACCGAACAGCGAGTCCTTGGGCGCGGCCGCCCGACTGCCGGTGTTCTGGAGGTGGTCGGCGGCCACCGGGCGGAGCATCAGGTTCTCCACCGTGCAGACCGGCGCGCCCGAGGCGTCGAACGCGGTCAGCGAGACGGACTCCAGGCCGGCGGGCACGATGCGCACCCGCAGTGTGGCGGCGCCGACGGCGTGCAGCGCGACACCGCTCCAGGAGAACGGGAGTCGTCCCTGGCTCTCGCCGGTCGAACCGCCCAGCGCGGTGGCGTGCAGGGCCGCGTCGAGCAGCGCCGGGTGCAGGCCGAAGGCGGGCGCGGTGGCGGCCGCCTCCTCCGGCAGCGCGACCTCGGCGAAGATCTCGTCACCGCGTAGCCAGGCCGCGCCGAGACCCCGGAAGGTGGGACCGTAGCCGAAGTCGGCGGCTTCCAGGCCCTCGTAGAAGCCGGACAGCTCGACCGGCCGGGCGCCGGCCGGCGGCCAGAGGGCGGGGTCGAAGTCGGTGGTGTGTTCGCTGCGGACGGCGCCGCGCGAGGAGGAGAGCAGACCGTCGGCGTGGCGGGTCCACGGCTCCGCGTCGTCGGCGTCCTCCGGGCGGGAGTAGACGGTCAGCTGGCGAGCGCCCGAGGCCTCGGGCCGCCCGACCCACAACTGCACCTGTACGCCGCCGTGTTCGGGCAGTACCAGCGGCGCCTCCAGGGTCAGCTCCGCCAGCCGATCGCAGCCGACGTGGTCGCCCGCCCGGACGGCCAGTTCGACGAAGGCGGTGCCCGGAAGCAGCACGGTGCCGGCGACGGCGTGGTCGGCGAGCCAGGGGTGGGTCTGCAGGGAGAGCCGGCCGGAGAAGAAGAAGCCGTCACCATCGGCGAGGGCGACGGCGGCGCCCAGCAGCGGGTGGTCAGCCGAGCCGAGACCGATCGCGCGGGCGTCGGTGACCATCGGCGCGGTGCGGTCGATCCAGTACGCCTCGCGCTGGAAGGCGTAGGTGGGCAGGTCGACGCGCTGCGCGCCGGTGCCCGCGAACACGGCCTGCCAGTCCACCCTCACGCCACGGACGTGCAGCTG
>NZ_JBVIMH010000064.1:0-14193 GCF_055579945.1 Kitasatospora sp. NPDC032150
AAACCTATTTGCCCGATTTCCCCCTTTTTGGGTGGCTTTAAGGCCTCGGAAGCCTCCGCCGGAATGTGGCCCGGACCACAGGAAAAGGAGCGACCCGGGCCACGGAACGCCCCCGGATCACCGAAAGCAATGCGGCCCAGACCACAGGCCGAAGTACGCCAAGGACCGCGAATACCTGCCCGTCGCAGGCCGCGAGCAGAACGGGGTGGAGCGGGGCGCCGGGCGAGGAACGCCGGTCGCAGCCCAGCGGCCCCGACGGCCGGTCGGATCTCGCAGTCCTCACCCTGCGGCCGCAGACAGCGCGATCGCCGAAGGGCGAGCCGTACGGTCGCAACCAGGGACACCGGGCCGAGGCCAGTGAGTGCGCCGACCCCAGCCTGCCGCTGCCAGGTCACCACCACGTCGTCCTCCCCCAGGATCTCCACCTTGTCCGGAAGTAGCTGGCCGGCCTCGGTGAACCCGGTGACTGTGCGGGGCCGCCGCATGAGGCCGTCGATACCGAGGAGCAGAATCGGGTACCCCGGCTGGGCTGGCCGAGCGGGGTGGACGCTCCGAAACCCGCGTCGGACGCAGGTCGAGGTCGGCATCCCGGGCCGGTTCGGCTTCGCCGGGGGCCTCCGCTTGTCGGCCACGAGTACCTCGGAGAGGCGGAGTCGGGTGTGGCGTAGACCCCGGAGCCCCGGGAGCCGGTAGTATCCGATGTCAAGGAGCCGGAGTCGGCCCCGGAGAACGCAGCCACGGACGCCCCGCCCGGCAAGAGCCAGGCGGGGGCGTCCGTGAGGCAGAAAGCGCCAACCGCGGCGTGGTCCGGTTCTCGGCGATGTCCCGGTGACGGTCAGGCCACCGTATCGCGATCCCGGACCACGCTATCGCCGGTCACGGAGAAGGTCTTGACCGAGCATGTTCCCGATCCGTCGAGGCGTCCACGGCCCCTCGACCGCCCTTTTCGTGATCGTCAAGACCATCATCGCTCAGACCTTACAGGGAAGGCCTGATCAGTCCCGGTCGCCCCCGCCTTCGCCACCCTCGCCACCGTGGCCGCCCTCGTCACCGTGGCCGCCCTCGTCACCGTAGCCGCCCTCGTAGCGGTGGACCACCCGGAAGCTGGCCAGCACACCGTCCTTGACGAAGACGCTCCTGACGCAGTGCGGGTTCACGCCATCGGCCTGGCTACGAGGCCCGACGGTGGCGATCGGGGCGCCGTTGTCGCACACTGCCCCGCGGAAGACCTCGACAGTCTTGTGGCTGTCGTTTCGAATGTTCAGGGTCCTCGCGCCCAGGCCGCTGACCACGGTGATGCAGCCGTCCGAGTGGGCGGAGTACGTCCGCTCGTTGATGTGGATCCGGCCCTCGTGGTGGCGGTGGTGGTGCCGGTGCTCACGGTGCTCACGGTGCTCGCGGTGCTCGTGACCCTCGTTGCCCTTGCTTCCGTTGTTGTGGTTCTCCTTCCCGTCGTTACCGGCGGGTGCCTGCGCGGGAACGGCGACCTGCTGGACGGCCGGGGCGGCTGCCTGACTCGCCGGCTGCGAGGCGGCCGAAGTGTAGGAGAGGCCGGTCGCGGCCAGGGCCGCGGCGGCGCCGACGGCCGCGGTAATAGCGGTGGCGCGGGTGATCTGCATGGAACTTCTCCCATTTCTGAGCGGTCGGCTAGGCCGCCGACCCGTGATCTGAACGTAACGACGGCACTCACATCGGGCATCTCGAAGGCCACCACCAGGGAGCCGAACGAGGTACCAGAACAGGGCGTCGAGCAACCCATGAAGCGTCAAATCATTTGGAAAATAGGAGAATTGATATGGCTTAGCCCTTCGGATTGAACCTGACACCCGCTCACACCATCGGGGGGTGGAGCGCCTGGAACCGCCGACACGATGGGATAAGCCGCCGTCAGGGGAACAGGCACCCCAAGAACAGCGCCCCTCTCGCTGATGCCCGCGACCCACAGGCCGTGTCCCCACCCCGCACACCGGTCCGCCTGCTGTGCGCTCCAGCCAGCCGGTCGCCTGGGGCGGCGACGCGGCGTCGAGGTGAGGAGCGAGGTCGCGCGGCTCGGCGTATGGAACGAGATATCCGCCAGGGCATCAGGTCAGATGGCTAGTGCTCCAGCGGTAGATCGTGATCTTGACGACCGGACGACCTGCTGACGGTTGGCGGCCGAGGAAGGGGCGAGGAGATTCACGGGGCCGAGGGCGGGAGCGGCAAGACGCAGCACCACTCCGGAGATGGGGCGGCGCTCAGTCCGTGTCTGATCCGGTCTTCCACGCGAGGCGGAGCTGCTCTGCGGCATCGGCGGCTTGGCGAAGACCCGCCTGGTAGGCCGGTTCCCATGCCGTCCGGTCATTCAGGTCTGAGCCGAATGCGCGTATTGATGCCGAATCGGGCTCGATGGTCACCACTGTGTGCGCCGCGGCGACCGCCAGCTCCAGGTGGAGCAACTCGCGGGGGAAGAGGTGCGCCTGCGGGTCGATCACGACGAGCGTGCGGGCTCCGGCCGCGAGTGCGGCGTTGGTCGCCGACCGCAGGGAGCCGTCCGTGTATCGGCGGCCGTTGATGGTGATCGGCGGGTAGATGCCCGGGAAGGCCGTGCTTGCCGCCACGGCGGAGGGCAGCGGTGCGCCACTCGCGCGGTCGAAGATCTCCTGCTCGCCGGTTTCGGCGTCCATCACGGGGATGAACAGCTGCCGGTCCGGCCATTGGTCTGCGCCGACCATGGCGCGCATTCGGGCGACATGTGCCTGCTCGGGGCCGGTCTCAGCCGCGAGCGCGATCTGGCCCACTCGGCGCCGCGCCTCGGCCGGGTCCGAGGCGGCATTACCGAGCACGGCGAACGCCTCACCCAGCCGCCGCCCGTCTACCTGGGGAGGAGTGCTGCCGGAGTCGGCGGGGCGCACTGGGGTGGCGAGCCGCTCGGGGTCCTGACCGGTGGCCAGCAGCGCTCCGATGATCGCGCCAGTCGACGTGCCGACGATCAGATCGGCCTCACCGAGATCCACTCCGCCGCGGCGCAGTCCGCAGGCCAGTCCGGCCATCCAGGCCGCACCAACGGGACCTCCGGCGCCCAGTGCGAGTGCCCGGTCGAGTGTGTACATGACTGTCTCCTCCCGTTATTGAAACAGTCGTAGCATATACTGACGCGGTCTCAGATCCGCAGTACCGAGAGGATGATCCACCGTGGGGCGACCCCCAGATCCCGCCCGACGGGTGGCCACGCTGGCGCGGGCGACCGATTACGTACTGGCGCACGGCCTGGCCGGGTTGAGTCTGCGGCCGCTGGCCGCAGCTCTCGATACCAGCCCGCGGATGCTGCTCTACGACTTCGGCAGCAAGCAGGAGTTGGTATCCGCCGTCCTCGCCGAGGCCCGCCGCCGCGGTGCGGCACGGTTGACTGAGGACCTCCCGGCCGAGGCAGCCTCTCCGGAGGAACACCTGCGCGGTATCTGGGCCTGGATCAGCGCACCGGAGCGCGCCCCGTTCGTCCGGCTGTTCTTCGAGGTGCACGCCGACGGCCTGGCTCACCCCGAGAACTACCCGGACCGCGGCGAGGCGATCACGGACTGGTTCCACACCCTCGGCGCCACGTTCCGCGACATCACCACCGGCCCTGACGACGCTGTTACTCCCACGCTGGTCATGGCCGTTATCCGGGGCCTCCTGTTCGATCTCACGACCACCGGGGACCACCGCCGCACCGACCGTGCCCTGGACCGCTTCTGCGAACTCCTCCGACCTTGAATGAAGACCAACGATCACGCTGTGACCGCAGGTCACAGCGCAGACTCTGCCCGCTGGCAGGAGGCATCCGAGGCCCTGACGGGCCGGAACGAGGCTCGCCTCCACCGTCAGACCGACGACCTTCAACCAGCCGATGACCGTCTCGGTCTCGAAGAAGCGGAAGTCCACGTCAACCTCGTGTCCCCACCACTGGGCCAGGTGCCTCACCTCGATGCCGAACTGGTGGGCCGATGGGCGACATCGTGTGTCCGTTCTGGACGCCGATCAGGCATTGCACTCGCCACACGCGCCCCCGGCCTGGGAAAACGACGACTCACTGCGGAATCAGGCCTACCGGGACACCGGAATGGCTTCGGCGAGCCGGTCCGCATGGTCCAGGTCGGCGAGCAGACGCTCGACATCGGTCATCAGCGATCCGTACACGTGCCAGGCACCAGGCTTGACCAGCGCGCCCCGTTCGATCAGTTCGGTCATCATCCCGTGCCAGTCCGTGGCTTCGTCGATAGCCCGGCGCAGCCCGTCACGGGCATCGCTCCCGCCAGAGCCGGTGACCTGCCCGGAGCCGGCGAACGATCCCACCGCCTGCCCCGCCTCCTCCAAGGTGGCGGCGTACCGGTCGAGGAAGAGCTGGCCCAGGTGGTGGTCGGCGTGCCGGTCGTCCACGTTGTCGGCCAGTGTCCTGGCGATGCCGCGAACCTGGAAGGAGACCCGGTGCAGGGCGCGCAGCGCATCGCCGTGGGTCAGCGGCTCCCGTCTGCCGCGCACCGCGCACCGCGTGTTCCAGCGCAGGCTCTCCTGGCCCTGGCGGACGTCTTCCTGCGCCTGCACCACCAGGTCCTCCAGGTGCCTGCCCCGCTCGAGCCATGCGTGTGCGCGGTCGGCATGCCGCCGTTCCCGCAGCCCACGGCCCATGTCTTCGAGCAGCGTCCCCATGGCTGCGGCGAGCTCGCGCACCGAGGCGTCGGAGGCGGCCAGGTGGAGCGGCGGCAGGATGAGGGCATTCACCGCGATTCCGATCGCCGCCCCCATCAGGGTCGCCAGGGTCAGCGTGACCACGTGTCCCATCGGAGCGGCCGTCGCCGCCGTCAGGGCGAGCATCGCCGTCGAGGCGATCTGCAGCCGGTTGTCGGAGCCCCGGCGGCCGCCGGTCACCAGCGCGATGGCCAGGATCGAGGCGGCGCTTCCTGCGGCCGAGCCAAGCAACCACACGACCGCCACGGCCAGCGACAGTCCCGTTACCCGGGCGGCCACGCTGCGGACGGCCTGCGTCACCGAGTGGTAGACGGTCGAGGCGTTGACCATGGCCAGCGCGGTGGCCACGGCGAGGTACTGCTGTGGTTCGGGGAGCCACCATGAGGCAATCTCCCAGGCCAGAAGGGTTGCGACCAGTGCCTTGGCGCTCCGCGTCAGCGCTGTGGCCGCCCGCCCAGGGCGCGCTGCCCAGGCGCCGCTCGTCAGCTGCAGGGCCCGGCGTGCCGATTCCCACCACCGTGCGACGCCGACCGGGTGCCCCGGGAAAGCGGCGAGTGTCATGTTCTGCTCCGTTCGGTGCGGCAGTGCAAGCCGCACGCGCCGCCGAAGCCCCGCCTTCGGAGGGGCAGCGGAAGACATGGGATCGAACTCGTGCAGGTCAGCGGCGTCGATGACCCGACAGTCGATGCGTTCTGGGAGAGGTGGCCGTCCCGGCCGGATTGCGCGCCCGTCGCGACGGCGGCCGCCTCGGTCATCGCCGTGCCGGGGAGACGGCCGCAGTCCGGTGGACGGCCGGGCTAGGCACCGCCGCCGCGCCGCTCACCACCGGAAACGGGCTCGTCACCGAGGCCGGCGCGGCGAGTGCGGCACGACTGGTCGTTCGAGCAGCTGATTCATGAGCTCTCCTTCCAGCTCGATCCGTCGCCTCTCTCGGTCAGGCCCCGAGCGGCGCTCCGAACCGACGCGACACGAACGACGCTACCTCGAAGCATGTTGAAAGTTGCACTTCCTTTCGTGTGGGGCATCTCATCTCTCCACACCGAAGGGCGGGCCATGCGGCGCAGCGGTGCAGATTTCCGCCATCCGGCTCGGATGGCGCCATGACTACCGCCGAGCCGGCTCCGAACCACTCCCGCGGCCCTCAGAAGCTCTGCCCAGGCCCGGCTGACCTGGTCAGGCGAGGTTCCGTCCTCGAACTCGTGCTCAGCTTCGAGCGCACCGCATCGCAGCGTCCCGAACCGGGGCTCCCCTCACCGAACTGCTCGGGCACGTGGATCCACAGTCACCAGCGCGACCAGACCCTCGCCGGACCAAACGCGGAGCCTGTTCGCCGGCGCAGATCCGGCCGCACTCCTCGACGGCTGCGACGCCGTCACCCAGCACGGCGGCGGCACCGCGCTCAGCGCGGTCGGCCGGTGATCCGGAACCCGGCGAACGAGATCACGGTGCCGACGGCTACGGCGACCGCGGAGGCGATCTTCTCCGGGAACCAGGTGGCCTCATACATGTTCGGCAGCGGACCGATCGCTCCCACGTCGACGTACCGGTAGAGCACCACGCAGACCAGGGCGGTGAGGGACACCAGGAAGGCGAACGCCCACACCGGCCGCCGCCGGCCGAGGAGCAGCACGAGGAGCGCCGCCAGCGACGCCGCGGCCGCTTCGACGCGGAACAGCGTGCCCTGGCTGATGTGCTGCCCGACCGGGTCGTAGGCGGGGGCGAGGTCGGCGTGGATGTAGGCGTCCACGGCCAGCGCGGCGGCGGTCACCACCTGGAGGATCCGCAGCGTGAAGGTCCGCAGGCCGGAGGCGGTGCGGTGCCGGCGGTCGGTGGGAGGGGGAGCCATCGCTTTCACCCGGTCGGGCTTGCCGTGACGCTCCCGGGGGCCGTGGATGCCGGGCCGCTCCCGCCGACCTGGAGGTGGGTCTCCATACCCAGCGCCCGGTGGTTGGCGATGGGACACCACAGATCGTAGGACCCCGTCTGCAGCGTGACGGTGAGCTGCTCCCGGCCGCCGGGCGAGATGGCCGGGGTCTTCACGTTGGAGACCCCTGGCCCGGAGACGGCCAGCGAGTGTGCCACGGCCCCGGCGTTCTCCACGACGAGCGTGTACGTACCCGGGGCCACCGCGGTCTGCGAAGGGCTCACTGAGAACTCCTTCTCCGTGACGGTGATCGTCGCGGGTGCCTGCCCGCTCGCAGCCGCACCCGCGCTCGCAGCCGCACTTCCGGTTGGAGCCGGGGTCGGACTGCTGGAGCACGATGTGGCAGCGGTCAGCGCCGCGACCGCCAGGAGCATCGTCTTGCCGAGTGTCGGGCCCTGGGCCCGGTAACGCCGGCATGTCGTGACGCTGCTCATGTTCCGGTTACCCCGTGGTGCGCTGCAAGCGGACGATCCGAAACGGTGCACGGCCATGTTCCCGCCTCTCTTTCTGGACGAGACTGACCCAAGTGCCTGGTTGTCCGGACGACGACACTCTCCGCCGACGGATCATCCACCCAGTCAGATCAGGACGGCCGACGCACAGGCTCTCCCGGCTCACCAGAACCGAGAACACGGCAATCGCACCCCTCAAGGGGCTGACGGGGCCGACCCCGACGGCGGGCGGTGGCCGCTCTTCACCGCTCCGCGGCGTGCGTTTCACCGGATCCCGAGGGGCGGTTCTCCCCCACGCCCACCCTGCGGGCAGCGCTTTGAGGGACAGTAGTACCCGTTCTCGCACCATGTCGACATCAAGGGCCTCGGCGGTGATCCGCCGACCGACCGCGACGACGTCGGAGGGATGGTTGACGGGGTGTCATGACAGTTCGGAAATGTTGATCAAGCCGGGGGCTGCGCCCCTGCGGCTGGGTGATGACCCGCGTCGGTGCCTCCTACCGGAAGACCCATGGCGGCCGGTGAAGTTGCGGCCGCCTGCCGGTCGGACAGCGCCGCCCGTTCACTCCCCTGGTGGCGACGATCGGTCCGTGACCGGCGAGCGCGGACGACACGGTGGACCAGGGCCACCTCGGCGAGGGCGACGACGACCACCAGCGCATTCCACACCGGCTCGTTCACAACTGCGCCGATTCCACTGGCGACGAGGGGTACCACAGCGGCTGGGGCTGCGACGTCGAGGGCGATCGTGGGTACGGCCTGGGACTCGTCGAGCGGGTCGTTCCAGGGACAGACGGTGGCCCAGACGGCGAGAGTGATGAGCAGGGCAACGTACGCTCCGAACAGCACGCGGGCGGTCGGAACACGCCGTGTGGGGGTGGCCATGGACGGGATGATGTCACGAGGTGCTCGCTGCTCCGTGACCCGCTCCCCCGCAGGTGGTCGCCGGGTTCAGCCTGACACCGGAGAGCAACTCGGTCGGAGTCCTGAGGACTACCGGGCCATCCGTCTGCACGCCGTCGCCAGAGAACACCGATGCTCCTGGGAACCGGAAGCCGGCCGAATACGTCGATGGCCATGATGATCACTGGGGGGTTGGCATGACACCGAAACAGGGTGGCAGGACGACGGGTGGCTGCGCGAGGGTCCTGGCGACCCTGGTCCTCGCCACAGCGGAGCCCGGCGCCACCGCCGGCGGGCGTTGACGCGGGCGATCCTGCGCGGCTACGACCCGGGTGAGCCGGACCAGACGCACGCGGTGCGGATGCTGGGCAGCGTCTTCCACGGCTATGTCAGCCTGGAGGCGAGCGGAGGCTTCAGCCACACCGCGGTCGATCCGCAGGACTCCTGGGCCTGGATCGTCGACTCCCTCGACACCCTGCTGCGGAACCGGTCCGCATCGTGACCTCGCGGCCCGCATCGCCCGCCGGCCCGGCACCTCCGGACCGCCCGAGAATCCCGACCGAAAGGCTGGCCCCATGAACGCCGAACATCCCTGGATCACCACACCCGTCACCGCGGCCGTGCTGCGCGGCCACCTCGACACGGAACGCACGGCGCACGGCCTGCAGCCGCACCGACTGCCCGCCCGGGCCCGCCGTCAGATCCCCGACGAACAGCTCGCCACGGCCGAGGCCCAGCCCTCCGGCGTGCGTCTTGCGTTCCGCACCCGGGCCACCGCCATCGAACTGCACGCCCTGCCCACCAAGCGGGCCTACCGCGGCCTCCCGGCTCCGGCGGACGGGGTGTACGACCTGCTCGTCGACGGCCGTCTCACGGCCCAGGCCACGGTGACCGGCGGCAACCTCCGCACGATCGACATGGCCACCCAGTCCGTCGAACTGCACCAAGGCCCGGCCGGCACCGCCCGTTTCACCGACCTGCCCCCGCACGACAAGGACGTCGAAATCTGGCTTCCGCACACGGAGATCACCGAGCTGATCGCCCTGCGCACGAACGCCCCCGTCACACCCGCACCCGACCGCGGGCGCAGGCGGTGGTTGCACCACGGCAGTTCCATCAGCCACGGTTCCAACGCCGCCCACCCGACCGCGATCTGGCCGGCGCTGGCTGCCGCCAGCGGCCAAGTCGAGCTGGTCAACCTGGGGTTCGGCGGCAGCGCCCTGCTCGACCCGTTCACCGCCCGCGCGATGCGCGACACCCCCGCCGAGCTGATCAGCCTCAAGATCGGCATCAATATCGTCAACACCGACGCGATGCGCCTGCGCGCCTTCGTCCCAGCCGTCCACGGCTTCCTGGACACCATCCGCGAGGGCCACCCGACCGCGCCGCTGCTGGTCGTCTCCCCCGTTCTCTGCCCGGTCCAGGAGGACACTCCCGGCCCGCTCGCGCCCGACTTCACCGGCGGGACGCTGCGCTTCAAGGCCACCGGCGACCCGGCCGAACGCGCCGCCGGACGCCTGACGCTCACCGTCATCCGCGACCAGCTCGCCGGGATCGTCGCACAACGCGCCGCCGACGACCCCAACCTGCACTACCTGGACGGCCGTTCCCTCTACGGCGAACCCGACTACGACGAGCACCCACTGCCCGACGAGATCCACCCCGACCCCGCAGGACACCGCCGCATCGCCGAGAACTTCGCCCGTCTGGCATTCGGCGACGGCGGCCCCTTCGCCCCCGCCGGACCCGACGCATCCGCCGCCCAGCAAGTGGAGCTGTGGAATCCGTAACCTTGATCCCGTGATGACAGTCTCGTCGATCCTCGGGCAGTTCGACCTCTGCGCGGACAACGCAGAGTTCCCGGACCTGGACAACGGCTACTAGCACCGATCGGCGGGTGCTTCGCGGGCCGGACGCAATAGGGGTGTACCGGGTGCTGACAGAGGTGAACCGGGAGGCATACGGGTCGAAGCTCGCCTGTGTACTGGTGGAGGCCAGCCGCTCGCATCTGGTGCGGGAACTGCCCGAGAGGAGGCTGGAGTTGCTCGAGGAGGCGGTGGAGGTGACGACATCCCTCGACACCACCAATCCGTTCCGGGCGGAGATGCTCGCCAGAGCACTCGAGGCGCAGCGGATGGAACTCCACGACGGTCAGGCGCGGTAGGCAGGCCGGCAGGCGAGGCGAGAACGCGTTCGGCAGGTAGCCGATAGCGAATCCCCCGGGGTCCAGGTGACACATGCGGCCTGGGCGACTGTTGTGCCGCTCGGGCCGCTGTTCTCGGTTGGCATCGGCCCGGCGCTCATCGCGCCGTCGCAGGTGTGTGCCGGTGCGTCACCGTCCAGTGGCAACCGCTCCGCGCCTTCTCGCAACGTCGCGGCAGGGTCAGTCCTGTCGGCAGCTCCATGGTCCGCTCCGTCGATCGGCCGCTTGGAGATGCCTCGGCCGAGAGCGCGTGTCACACATACCGAACAATAAGCACATATGCATACTTATTTCAGCAATTCCCGATGACACCTTCCCCTCCTACGCCCTACGCCGGACATGCCGTCAGCGAGGACATCGTCCGCGCCACCACGATCGCCGGTGGAGTCCGTGTCCAGGACATCGCCAAGCGCATTCCCTTCACCATCAGCCGCACCTGACTCAGGCTGCCGAGGTCTCTCCGCGCCCCACCGGGCGGAGTCCCTGTCAACCCCGGCATCACGACGGCGCTGCCACGTCCCTTCATCCCGCACGGCTGCGTGCCGGGTGCAGGCCCCACCCGTGGCGCCTCCTCCATCACCGACGGCAGGCCGCCGTCGGTCCCACCTCCTCCTTCTTGAGGCACCATGCCACCGCACCTCCCGACAGCCGCACCGCCCGCCGCCGCCACGGCGCTGCCCCTCCAGAACCGGCCCGGCATCCGGCACCAGCCGACCGCACCCGCCCAGCACGACCCCACCGCCTCCCGCGCCACCTCACCCGCGGGCCCCGCGACCCGACGGCGCCGCGGCTGCCCGCACGGCCGAACCGCCGACGACCTCCTCGGTGTCCCCGTTGCCGGCTACACCCCCCTCGAAGTGCTACGCCGCCGGGGCTGCCAGAACGTCTACCGGGCCGGAACCCCCGGCGGTGGACACGCGGCGCTGAAGACGACCTGCCTCGACGCCGATCCGAACGCCCTCGCCAGGGCTCGCAACGAAGTCCTCGGCCTGAGGCAGACCGCCACCCACCCCCTGGTCGCCGATCTCGTCGGCCACGGCACCCACGACGGCCTGCACTACCTCGCCACCGCCTGGCAGCGCGGTGTCAGCCTCCACCAACTCCTCGAACACCTCGACCGCTCCATGACCGCCTGGTCACCCACCGGCGCCGAGGTCTTCACCCGCCTCGCCCTGGCCCTGTGCCACGCCCTCGACGGCCTCCACCACCACGGCGTCGTCCACGGCGACCTCAGCCCCCGCAACATCCTCGCCGGCCACGGCACCACGATCGCCCTGATCGACCTCGACAGCTGCGCCCGCACCGGCGATCCCCAACCCGCCCTGCTGCGCGGCGCCACCATCATGTACGCCGCACCCGAGTGCCTCGCCCCCCGGCCCCGCCCCGTCCCCGGCCCGACCTCCGACCAGTACAGCACCGCCGCGATCCTGTACCGCGTCCTTCAGCAGCGTCACCACCTCCCCCACGCCACGAGACGGGCCACCGTCCGCGAGTTCCAGCTCACCCGCCCGCCCCGGCTCCTCACCGGCTGGCCCGCCACCACTTGGCCCGATCTGGCAGCCGTCCTCCACCAAGCCCTCCACCCCGACTCGGAACAGCGCCACCCGACCACCGGCGACTTCACCAGCCATCTCCGCGTGGCCCTCGCCCTCGCCCGCTCCGGGGAAACCTCATGATTCAACCCGCCCGCCGCACTTTCCTCCTCGCCACCGCCGCCCTCCTCCTCATCGACTCGGGCGCCACCACCAACGCCATCGAAGCCACCACGACCACCCACGTCACGGGCGCTACCAGCACCAGCATCCGACGCGGCGACAGCAGCAGCGTCAGCCGGAGCATCAGCTCCGGCGGAAGCCACACGCCGGGCAGCAGCAGCGAGACCGTCCGAAGCGGTACCAGCGAAAGCGGCTACTACAGCAGCACAGACGTCAGCACCAGCGTCGCCTGGCCTGCCACCTGACCCCGTCGGTCTCGCCTTCGGCTCCGGCGAAGACGATCGCGCCCGGCGTCGGCATGCCGGCTCCTCCGACAGCAAGCGCGGGCCGGCGAGGACGCCGCCGAGCCCGACTTCCTCACGGCGGCCGCCGCTCTCGGTCCACTCACCCCGGCGCGTGCCCCGGCCTTCCACGGAACGGCCGCACCGGTGGGCCTCCGATGACGATCCGTCCCGCGCGACCACTGGCCATGGACGCCCGCTGTTGGTAGGACAGCCTCATGCAGCCCGCGCCGGAGATTCCCGCCCGCTCCTCCTACGATGCCGTGATCGTCGGCGGCGGACACAACGGACTGGTCGCCGCGGCCTACCTGGCGCGGGCCGGACGCAGCGTCCTGGTACTGGAACGACTGGACCACACCGGCGGCGCCGCCGTCTCCGCCCCGCCGTTCCCGGGCGTGCCGGCCCGGCTGTCGCGGTACTCCTACCTGGTGAGCCTGCTACCGCAGAAGATCGTCGACGATCTGGGCCTGCGCTTCACGGTCCGCCGTCGGCGAATCTCCTCGTACACCCCCACCGTGCGCGGTGGGCGGCCGACCGGGCTGCTGGTGGACGTCGCCGATCCGGCCCGCACCGCCGCACGGTTCCGTGAACTCACCGGATCGGAGCGGGAGTTCACCGCCTGGCAGGAGTTCTACGCGATGACCTCCCGGGTGGCCGAGCGGGTCTTCCCTTCTCTCACCGAGCCGCTGCCCACCCGCGAGGAACTACGCCTCCGGGTGGACGACCCGGCGGCCTGGGCCGCCCTGTTCGAGCAGCCCCTCGGCGAGACCCTGGAGCAGGCCTTCGCTGACGACCTGGTCCGCGGCGTGGTCCTGACTGACGCGCTCATCGGCACCTTCACCAACGCCCGTGATCCGTCGCTCCGTCAGAACCGCTGCTTCCTCTACCACGTGATCGGTGGCGGTACCGGCGAGTGGCACGTCCCGGTCGGCGGCATGGGCGCGTTCACCGACGCGCTGGTCGATGCGGCCGCAGCCGCTGGCGCGGAGCTGCGGACCGGCTGCGAGGTCACCGCTCTGGCCACCGACGGTACGACCGCCGAAGTGATCTACCGCGCCGGTGACACCGAGCGCCGGGTCGGCGCCCGCCAGGTGCTGTGCGGCGCGGCACCCGCCACACTGGACCGGCTGCTCGGCCGGCCCGCCGAACAGCCCGGGCCGGAGGGCGCGCAGCTGAAGGTGAACATGCTGCTGCGCCGGCTTCCCCGGCTGCGCGACACCGCCGTCGACCCTCGGGATGCCTTCGCCGGGACCTTCCACATCGCCGAGTCGTACACCGAGTTGGAGGCGGCCTACCGGCTGGCCGAGGCGGGCCGTGTTCCCTCCGCCGCCCCCTCCGAGATCTACTGCCACTCGCTGACCGACCCGTCGATCCTGAGCCCCGAACTCGCGGCCCAGGGGTACCAGACCCTGACCCTGTTCGGCCTCCAACTCCCCGCCCGCCTCTTCACCCAGCACGGCGGAGCAGCACGCGAGGCCGCACTCAAGGCCGTCCTCGAACCGCTGGACGCCTGCCTGGCCGAGCCGCTCGCGGACTGCCTGGCCGTGGACGAACACGGCCGACCCTGCCTGGAGGTGAAGACCCCCGCCGACCTGGAACGCGATCTCGGCCTGCCCGGCGGCAACATCTTCCACCGGGACCTCGCCTTCCCGTACGGCGATCCGGCCGGGAACCGATGGGGCGTGGCCACCGAACACGCCAACATCCTGCTCTGCGGCGCCGGCGCCATCCGGGGCGGTGGTGTCAGCGGCATCCCGGGCCACAACGCCGCCATGGCGGCCCTCGGGCAGTGAGGACCTGATCCGGGTTCCGCTGTCCGAACCCCGGTCCTGACCGTCGGTCGACCGCATATGGGTCAGGGTGGCCGGGCCACCGGGCCGAGACCGGCCGGTGCCTGGCAGCCACTCGCGAGGTGGTCTAGTGCCGCATCAGGCAACGTTCGCCCTGTTCACGACCTCGCGTAGGCGTTCGTCCTGGGCGTGCTTGTTTCGCCAGATGATGTAGCGGCGGA
>NZ_JBVIMH010000065.1:0-14004 GCF_055579945.1 Kitasatospora sp. NPDC032150
CGTCAACGGAGGCGCCTTCACCACGCGGTAGCGCCGTTCAGCCTCGAACGGCCTACTTGAACTCGCCGCCTTTACACCTGGCAAGACACCACGCATAGCACGAGATCCGAAGTCAACCCCCGAAGGACTTCCGGAGCCGACCACTAAGCGGAGACAAAGTGCCGTAGGACGTGCGGCGTCAACTTCTCTGCCCAGCCCGGCAGATGGGTCTTCACGGCGACCTCCAGGCCGTCGCGCAGGGCGTCGTCGCCGACCCTCCGCGCGGAACCGTCGGCGTTCTTGCGCTCGGACGGGAACAACGGGGCGCCGGGGCGGGTGTGGTCGTCGTCGAACTGGCCCCACACGTCCTCGATGAACCACCGCAGCGTGCGATCGGCACCGTTGATCAGCGGAACCATCCGCTCGCGCGGCCCCGAGCCGCGGGCGCCTTTGCCGTGGCGGACATGGAGCTTGCCGAACCGGCCCAGATTCCACTTGATGTCGTCCAGGTCGAGCTTGCACGCCTCGCTCACTCGCAGGCCGACCTGCGACATCAGCTTGGAGGCGGTGTAGTTGCGGGCGGTCGGCGCGAACTTGCGACAGCTGGCCAGCTCGCCACCCCAGCCGGAGAACAGCCTGGCGACCTCCGGCTCGGTCGGCGGGATCCGCAGTTGAGCGTCCTTGGAACCGCGCGGGCGGTTCATCTCGTCGATCGGGCACTCGACCACCCGGCCGGTCAGCCGGTGGATCTCAACCTTGTGCCGCAGCTCCAGGAACAGGAAGTACGTGCTCAGCGCCTGCGAGCGGGCCAGACGGGTGCCGCTGGGCGATCCCCGCAACGCCCGCCCGAAGTACGCGTCCGCGTCCGTCGGCTCCATGTCCCACAGCGGGCGGCCGAACCAGGTCCTCACCTGCTCCAAGTGACCAACGTCCCCGCGGATCGTGCCGTCCGTCAGCCCCGCCGAGGCCCTCGCCAGCACGAACCCGGCCAGTACGTCGGTCTCGAACCGCTCCAACTCCTCCGCCGAGACCGGGTCCCGATACTCGCGCAGGTCCCGCACTACCGCCAGCGCCGACAACCCGCGCCTCCTCGCCTTCGACCTGACCGCAGATCGGTCGGACGAGATGAGAACGCCTCAGGAATCCTGAAGTTACGTCACAGGCGCGCGGAGCACTCCAAGGAGGGAGAAGCCCCTGGCCACGGGGGCAGCGTCTCAGCGGGGCTCGGAAGAACTCACGGGATGTCGCACAGATGGCGCGAGAGGTTCCGGACGGCGTACATAAGATGATCCGATAAAGCGCTGATGCGCACCTGCGCGCCTCATCCTTTCGGCCATTCACGTGTTCTGCCACTTAAGGCGGGGAATGTAATGAACACCGCATGACTGCAGAACCCGAGAAAGGGGTGCCGAAATGGCATTCAATCCCGCCGGAACAAACTGGTCCGTCGCTCCTTTCGACGACGGTGGCACGCTCGGTGCATTCCACCCGACGCCCTGGGAATTCCACAACGAAGCCATGAACGCCGGGACCCTTTGGGCCGGGGGATACGCCCCTATGCCCGGCGTCGACAACGGATACCTGTGCGAGATTACGGTCTCCGGCGCGGTATCGGACTCGTTCGAGGTCTACTTCCTGACCGGCGACCGGTTCATCGCAACCAAGAACGGCTCGCTCTACCGCTTCGGCATCAAGGTCTGAGAAGCCTCGAACCTCGCGCTTGCCGTCATGGGCTGCGCTTCTTCGCGCCCAGGGCCGACTGCCTGAATGCGGCCCATTCACGTGCTTCGCGTCAGTGAAGACAGTATCTGCGTCTCTGCCGCTGGGCCGACATAGCCAGGAGTCGGCCCGGCGGCAACGCGCGCGTGCACGCGCTGACGCCGGCCCCGCCCGCCAGATCCGCCCCTGCGGTTTGCAAGCGGTCTCTCCTGCATCAGCCTGATGGTGGGTGTGTGGTGGGGCCTGGGTGTGGTCGGGTGTGCTGCGCCCGGTGCGGGGCGCGGCCGCAGGCGGGGCTTGCGGCGAGGATTCCGGGAACGCGGGATCGGCATCGGTGATGATCATCCTTGCGCAACTGCTCTTCCCAGGCATCGGCCTGATCCCGCAGCCGGGGCAGACCGGGCGGCGCGGGGATGGCCAGGCGGCGATTGATCCGCCCGGCGACCGTCACCATCTCGTCGCCGTCCTCGACCTCCGCCAGGGTCGACGTTCGGGCCCACTCCAGCAGCATCGCGAACCGCTCGTCGTCACGCTCAAGCAGTAGGACGGCTCCGCGCCCGTCCCACACCGCGAACGCGTCCGGCTCGTAGACGTTGCCAGGATGCGGAAAGGACACCTTCAGCACAGTGGTCCCCCCGGCCCGCCGCCGCACCGGGATGATGACCCCGACACCCCCGTGCATGACCTCGCCGTCCGGCACGCACCTCCAGCACCCCAGCAACTCGGCCACAATCCTGGGCAGTTCGGCGAGCCCTTGGTTCACCGCCCCGGCAGCCCCTTCACCGGGCCCCGAAGATCGCCCCCGCACACCGCGCAGAGCGGATCCGTCCTGGACGACGGAGGGCGCTGATGCTGCGGCAGGCCGGTCCGGCACCACCCCAGACGGTTCCAGAGTCGATCGGGTGCTGTCTCTCGGCGTGTCGGGATGAGACCGGGAGACGCAGGACAGCTGGGAAGCTCCGCAGCCGATGTTTCACCCGACGCCGATCCCCAGACCGGCAGCGGCGTACGGCTCCCCGCGGCGACCCGGCACCACACCGCCCGCACGGTGACCTTGAGGGACGAGGCGACAAGCCGTACGTGGCACCACGCTGCGCGCCTGGGAGCTGGACGACCTGGTCGAGGCTGGCGAACTCATCGTCAGCGAGCTGGCGGGCAACGCCGCGAAGACCGGCTGCCGACGCCGGATGACGGTCACCGTCGAGCGGATCACCGACCGGTGCGTTCGGACCAGCGTCCGCGACGGCTCCCGCATTTTGCGGCTCTTCGGTCGCTTCCGTGGGTGGTCATGCGGTGTGACGGCCTGGTAGGTCGGGGCGGTGTCCGCCGAGGCTGAGCATGGCGAGGGCGATGAGCGCCGCAGGGTCCTTGAAGCCGAATGCCGTGCGGGTGATCAAGCGGATCTTGGTGTTCATGCTCTCGACGAGCCCGTTGCTCAAGGCGTGCTCCCCGGCGTCGTCGGGGCGCCGGGGGCGGGGGGCCGCCGCCAGTCTTGTGGTACCAGGAGTAGACGGCCACTCCAGGGTTATCCTGAACCTTCTTGTGGAAGAGGGCGCCATTGCCCAGCGAGGTGCACACCAAGTTGACGTCAAGGTGCCCGTCACCGGGGCAGCCGGCGGTCCCCCCGGGGGGGGCTGACCACGGCGTCGAGCGTGGACGCAGCCGTAGAGGGGCTGCCGTTGGGCGCTTCCGCCGCGTGCGCGGCCGTGACGGGTCCGAGAGCGAGCGCGGCCGAGCCGACGAACGCCACTACACCGGCCTTCAAGGATTTGCGCATGTCTTTTCCTTCCAATTTTCTGGCTTTGTGAGGACTTCGATGTGCTTACTCCGACGAGGAAGCCAGGGGATTTACGCTGAAAGGAACCTACGATGTGTAGCTGACTCGCCATCAGTGAGATGTGTACCCGGATCGACATGACAACTGTCACTGCGAGCGACTGACAGGCCGACGATCCCGCAGGTCAAGCGACGACCTGGGCAGCGCTCTGTCGGTCCAACCGGCGCTGCCCCCGGGTTACTTCTGCGGCTACAAGCAGGCCAACTTCCAGCAGCTCGGATTCCGGTACAAGGACAAACGGGAGATTCCCGACGGCATGGGCAGTGGAGGTTCCTGGTAGAACAACCAGACTCGAGGTACGACGACGGGGATGTACGGCAAGGACGGGGGATGGCTCCACACAACCCCCGGCGCCCCGCCCTCCGACGCGCACGGAAGCTGGGGCCCTGTCCGGTACGTCTGGCACTACTGCTGAGCTGTCTTCAAGCCCCAGAGCCCAGCAGGATCGCTCACCTGATCGCAGGCGGAGAGTTGGCCTCGTCCGCCAGGGCGGACGTGAGAACGATCAATGCCGACTCGGGCCGCCCACCGAGTTCGCCGGCCTCCGGGTGGAGGTCTCCCCGGAGACCGTCCCGCACGCCCCACTGATCCCCGCAGTTCTGTTCTGCGAACGGTCACGGTGATCGTTCGCAGAACGCTTCGCCAATCTCCCATTTCGGGCATTCATGGGTTGACCTGCGGCTTTGAGGTCTGGGAACAGATAGGCACCCCCATGCCCGCTACCAGGACAGCGGCCGGACGGCCGCGGGATCCGGCGGCGGACGGCTCCATGGGACGCGCGAGCCATCCCCCGACGACGTCGACCAGGAGCAGCGACCCAGGCGACCCAGGCGACCCGGACGGCCAAGACGGCGGCCGGGACCACGGCCGGCGGAGCCCAGCTCAGGGCGCAGCACGACGGTGGCCAGAAGGGCGGCTACACAATCGGGTGTGACGCGAGGCGTCTCGGACGGCGCCGGACGGCCTGGGCACCCCAGGGTCAAGGCGCAGCGCCACGACCAGGCCCACAAGGAACCCACTCGGGACTCGGAACCCGCGGCGTGGTGCACGCCGCTCACTCGTCCGTCGACCGGCCTGACCTGCGGGATCTTCGGGATGTCAGCTGACCGCGGTGACAGTTGTCATACGGATCAAAGAACGCACGTCACTGACGGCAGGTCAGTTCCGCAGGAGAGCCTGAACGCGCAGTCGAGAGCTTCGAGCGCCTGGCAAGAGGAGAAGACCGGACCATGCCCAAGAGGACCACCACCAGCCCATCGCCCCATCCGGTGACCGTCGTGTTGCGTCCGTTGGTGGTGGACGTCGGCGTCCCGCTGGCGGTCAACTACGTGCTGCATTCCGTCCTGGGCTTCAGCCTTGTGGTCGCGCTGTTATTGAGCAGCGTGCTGCCGGCGGTCCGGACCACGGTGGGCCTGTTGAGGGGGCGGCGGGTCAACGGACTGGCCGGGCTGATGCTGCTGGTCAATGCGGCCGGGATCGCGCTGTCGTTGATCTCCGGGGACGCCCGGCTGACGGTCGCCAAGGATGGCGCGCTGAGCAGTGTGATCGGCATCGCCATGGTCTGCTCCGCCTTCGCCGGGCAGCCGATGGCGAGCACGGGGCTGAAGCCGGTCCTCACCAAAGGTGAACCCGCGAAGGTCGCCGCATGGGAGCGTCTGAGCGCGGGGTCGGCCCGGTTCCGGCGGGCCGAGAAGGGCTTCACGCTCGCCTGGGGCCTGGCACTGATCGGCGAGTGCGCGGCGCGGGTCGCGGGCGCCTACACCCTGCCGGTGTCGTCGATGACCTGGCTCTCGACGGTCTTCCTGCTCGGGGCGTTCGTCATCGCCTTCATCGCCGGTGCGCCGTTTCACAACCGGATCGAGAAGCTGGTCGACGCCGAGGCGCAAGCCGTCTCCGACGCCGAATCCGGGCCGCGCTGAGCAGCGCTGCCAAGCTCGCTGCTGAGCGTGGCCTGAGGAGGCCTTTGCGGCGGTTAGAGTTCGTGCCGATCGAGCGGGTGAGCGGCTGATCCCGCTGCTCGCCCGCCACGTCGAGGCGTGCGTGCAGGCGCGGGAGGCTGTGACGACGGTCTGCCTGGAGAACGGCGTGCCCACGCTGGACTGAGCGCCGACCGCATCGTGAAAGGGGAAGGCCTCCACCAGTGACCCGCATCGTCAAACTCACGACCGAGCACATCGCCGACGACGGCGCCGCCCTCACGATCAGGCTGGGCGAGCCGCCCATGCCGGTACCCGAACCCGTCGCCAGCCTGATACGGGACTACCTGAACACCGACCACCACCGCCTGCCCTAGGCGAGTGCGCGAAGTCGGCGGTGGCTCTTCCCCGGGCGCCAGGCCGTCCAGCCCATGACGGCGCGGGCCTTCACTGCACGGCGGCGGCCGGCTTCCGGCACGTGACCCCCGACTACAGGGCACGGTCTGGAACACCACCGGGCCGCTCCGACTCGGCTGCCGCCTCTACCGGGGCAGCTACGGCGAGTACGCGGCCAGCCGGATCAGCGACGTGCAGCTCTTCGGCCAGGCGCTGTCGCCCGCCAGGGTGGCATCGCTCGACAAGGCCCAACCGGTGCCGACCCAGCTCAGCTGAGTCCGCCCGCCGTACATCGGCCCAAGCCCGTTCCGGAACTCCGGCACAGGCGGGCCGCTTTCGTTTCCCTTGGGCGTCGAGTGTCATCGACGCCCGCGCGAAGGTGCGGGCGCCCTCGTTTCCTGTCCGTTCAACGCAGGTCGGTCGTTCTGGACGCGGAGCGGCACCCGGGCGGGGCCTCGACCATGCGGGCCGCCGCGGTGTAGCCACCACGGACGGCAGCTCGGTAGTCGCCGCTGGAGGCCGGCCCTCTGGAGCCCCCGGCGCGCCACGTCCCACATGTCGTCAATGGCCAAGGCCGTCCTCACCCTGGAGAGGCGACGCTGACGTCGCTGACTGGTATGCATGTGCCATGGCGTGGAAGGACCGCTTCGGTGCAAGGCTACCGTCGGACATGACCTTGCATACTCCGTAGGAGGCCATGTCGAGGTCGAAGCGCGGGTCCTCGTGGTGCGGATACCCGTAGCCGGCGAAGGTGAACCAGAACGCGGTGTCCACGCCCTCCTCTTGGAATACGTCCAACTGCTGCCAGAGGTACCGGGCTTGTTCGCCTTCATCACGGATGTAGTCGCTGTCGAGGCGGGGCGGTTCCGCGTCGTGGTCGACGATGGCCCAGCCCATGCCACCGCGTGCGGCGGCACCCTGGTAGGTGCAGCAACCGAATTCGGTCGCGGCCAGGGGCTTGCCGTGCCGGAAATACTCACGCAGACCCTGACGGAAAGCGTCACTGGCATCGCCGTAGGCGTCCACACCTACGATGTCGAAGGGCGTCCAATCGATCTGTTCCCACGTTCCGGAGGCATAGGTGATCTTTCCACGGAACCGTGCGCGGACCGTCGCCGCGATGTCGGCCAGCAAGGAGTTCAGCTGGGCAGAAGCCTCCGCGAGCCTGGCCAATGCCTCGGGGGCGCCGCTGGTCAGGGCTTGGATTCTGGCGAGGCTATCGTCTCCGGGGAGAAGACCAGCGGCGAACAGGCTCAGCTCGCAACCGGCGACGAAAACGTCCGCTCCCACCTCTTCGGCACGATCGGCACAGGTAGCGAAGTAGGGCAGGAGGTCCTCGGCGGACAGTTCGCAGGGGAACGGGGAGAACCAGACCTCTAGCCCGGCATCGGCGGCCTGCCGGGCCGCGAGGGCCAGTCGCCCAGGGTCGCCGCCGGTGATCCGTACGGCATCGCAGTGCAGGTCGTCTGCGATGATACCGATCTCACGCCGCACCGCGTCCGCGTCGAAGACGGGCCGCGAACTCTTTCCGCCCGGAGTGAAGCCGGTGTCGTAGGTGATGCCTTTGGCTCGCATGGAATGCTCCTGACGATCGATCGACATCTGTTGCCGCGTCACCGAGCACCGATGCCGCTCGGTTCGGCGGGCAGATCGCATGAAGGGCTCGGGGTGCGGCCGGTAGGCAGCTCAACGGCGGTCTCGGCCACGCTGTCACCTAGCTCCTCCGTGAGAGGCCTCACAGAGGAGCGATCGGAGTCGAACGTTAGGCACGAGTCGAGATGCCGGTCAACGGCGAACTCCTTTGGACCGTGCTATTTGCGCTGGTCAGCTACCAAGCTTCGATTGCAATGACAGTGACGGTCAATGCACGTAGAACGAGGGGGTGTTGCAGCCATCGGTGACCGGTGCGCACATTGGGGCCGAGACGACCGACTCGGAGGAACCGAACCCCCATGCCAGGACGCAGACTGACCAGAGCCGACCGGCAGCAGATTGCCGCGGGGTTGGCACTGCGTCTGAGTTACGTCGACATCGCCCGGCGCCTGGGCCGGCCCACATCAACAGTGAGCCGCGAGGTCGCGCGCAACGGCGGACCTGCCCGCTACCGTGCGGAACTGGCACAGCTCGCGACCATCCACCGAGCCCGGCGCAGGCCGCAGCCACACGCGCCAGCGCAGCAGACCATCGAGCACCTCGGCCCCGACCCCGACACAACGGCCGCGTTCGCCACCGACCTCACCGCAGCTCTTGTCGAAACCGGCCTCCCGCGCACCGCCGCCCGCGTGATGGCCTGCCTGTTCACCTCAGAGACCGGCAGTCGCACCGCCATCGAAATGGCGCAGCACCTGCAGGTCAGCGCGGCGACCATCTCGCAGGCGGTCCGCTTGCTGGAACGGCAGGGACTGATCCTGCGAGGCCGCGACCACCGGGGCCACCGCAACCGGTACGTCCTCGACGACAACGCGGGCTTGCGGACCGTCATGGCCAGCGCAGCCGCCAACCAACGACTCGCTGCCACTGCGCTGCGCGGCGCCGAGGTCTTCGGGGCTGAGACCGTTGCCGGAGCCCGGCTCGCCCTGGCAGGCCGATTCCTCCAATACCTCGGAGACGACCTCACCCGCTCCGCCGAAAGGTACTGGCGTGACATGTTCGGCGACGGCGGCCAGGAGCACACGTCGACGAGCGACGCATCGACGGCGTAGTACGTGTCCTTGCTTGCCCGGCGATCGACCAGGCAGCCGAAGGGCCCGGGGCTTGTGACCGCAGCCTTCCGCCGCAGTGGACCTCCCCGACCATGAGGTCTCCGCCGAAGACGTCGTTCACGATCAAAGCCGTGATGTCACAGTGGCGGCCGCCTCGGCACGGCCGCTCGGTGGTCGTGAGGTCCCCCACGTCGGGTTGACCGGCTCCGGTTGACGTGGCGGGAGGAACGTCGCCGTGGTGAGGACCAGCGAGAGCGGGACAAGGGCGCCCGCGACGACGTTCTGCCGGGGCGTGTACGCGGCGCAGACGGCCCGCATCGACGCATTCAGACCAAGTTTCACCGTTGGGCGGTGGCTCACCCCGGCCGCCGGTTCGACGATCTGTTCAACTTCGTTCACGATGCGGCGACGCTCATCGTGGCGTTCGACCGGACGGCGGAGGCCGAGCTGTAGGGGTTCATCCGAGGAGCTCAGCGGGCCGGCGTGGCCTACCCGCTCAGCAGACCAGCGCGGCCGCCTGTTCCCGGGCCTGCCGCAACCACTCGGCCCGTTCGGCGGCAGGGGAGTCGCTGACTGTGCGGAACACCGTCCGCCATACGCTGGTGACCCCGACGTACGGCAGCACGCAGGCCGCCCAGATCCGCTCCAGCGGGTCGCCGAATGGGCCGCGCGGATGGCGCGGTCGCGTGCCGGGTCCCCCTCCCGGGGGAGAAGTGACCGTCCTAAGGACGACGACTACGCGCCCTGGAGCCCCCGAGAGTTGGGCGCATGACGACAACTGGCCAATTTCCTCAGGTGAGCACCTCGGCATCCGGTACCGAACGACCGGTCCCACGGTGGGCCGCCCGGGCCACGCCGAAGTCAGTATCTGCAAGACCGCGCCCTCGCACGGGAGATCGAGGAAGGCCTGAATGTCGTGGAGGCGTGGAACCGGGCGAACGCGGTGATCTACTACGGCAAAGGCGGGGAGATCTCCACCAAGCGGCGCGAGGAGGTCGAGATGGCCGCGCTGTGCCTGCGGATCTTGCAGGCGAGCCTGGTCTATGTGAACACCTTGATGCTCCAAGCCGTCTTGGCGGAGCCCGCCTACTCCGGCCTACTCCGGCCTGCTCGGCCCGGCGACCGGCGCGGGCTGACTCCGCTGTTCTGGGGCCACGTGCGGCCGTACGGCGAGGTCAACCTGGATACGGGCTCCCGGCTTCAGATCGGTGGCACCGACCTGGGCGGCCTGGGCTGATCAGCGGCTCAGCAACACCGCCGGGAGAGTCGACAGCCCGGTGCTGGCGTCACCGGCGCCGGATACCCGGCAGGGCTCGGAGCAGGGTGTCCAGGTGGTTCAGCAGGGTGGTCAGGGTGCGGTGGGCGGCGGCACGGCGGTAGGGGCGTCGGGACCACACGGCCGGCAGGATCACCCCTGCATACAGGAGTAGGAACAGGGCCAGGGCGGCGGTGCCGATGGGGCCGAGGATCCCGGTGGTGCAGGTGCTGATCTCGTGTAGAGCGTTGGCGATCGTCATGGCGAGCCCTCCCGGGAGTTGTGTCGTCTCCGGCCGGCTGCCGGGGGCGATGGCCTTGACGGTTCCTGTACCAGGGGGTGTCCATCAGCCTTTCGCGAGGTCTTGGACGATTCCGGCGCAACAAGTGCTGGTCGGTACCTAGGCTGCTGGGGCGTCCAGGGCGGGCGTTCTGGACAGTGGACACCCGGGGGCGGCATGACGGGCGGACAGCACGACGGCTTGGAGCAGGAGTTCCTCGCGGACCTGCGCCGGCTCGGAGAGCTCCATCACGCACATCTGGCCGCCACGGCGTGGTCGCTGCGTGCCGCAGCCCGCGCGATCGGGCGCTCCCCGACCACGGTGAGCGAGTGGCTGAAGGGCAGCCGCTTCCCCCAGCAGTCGGAGGCCTTCATAAAACTGATCACGCTGCTGCGGACCGCCTTCGCCGAATCGCGGATCGACGCGCAGCCCGCAGACCGCCACCTGCTGGACCCCGAGGCTTGGCGTGCCCGGCACCAGGCCGTCGCCCAGCAGCGCGCCCGGACCGTCGGCGCAGGGGTGCGGCGCACCCAGGCAACGGCCGCACTGGCCGAGGCCGAGGTTCGGGCACGTTTCGCCGCCCTGCCCGACAAATCACGCCCGGTCGCGGCCTGGACCGCGCAGCAGCTCGGCGTCCACCCCGCCATCCACGGCACCACAAATGGCGCCGATGGCGCTTTCGTGCTGCCCGACTACGTCGAACGTGACCACGACCGGCAGCTACGCGCTTACTTGAACGCAGCCGCCACCGACCGACAGGCAGTGATGGTGGTCGTGCGGGGAGAATCCTGCACGGGCAAGACCCGCACCGCCTACGAGGCCGTCCGAGCGTGCCTGGACGACTGGCAGCTCGTCTGCCCGGTCGTCCTCGACCAAGGCATCGACACCACCACCGCGGTCGGCAGGATCCGGCTGGTCGGCGAGTTGGAGGGTGTTGAGCCAGCTGGCGATCTTGCGGTGGTTGACGTGGGCGACCTGGAAGTCGAGCACAAGAAACTGGGCGGCGATGCGGCGGGTGCGGCTACGTTCGATGGCGTCGTGGTCCTTGGCGCACTGGTTGAAATGTTCGACGCGGTTGCACGGGCGGAAGTAGTGGTGGGCCCAGGCGGGCCGGAACACCTTCCGCCACGGCGCCCTGATCACCGACGTGGTCAGGATCCTGATCTTCCAGTGGAAGCTGATCTCCAACCCGTACCTGTACATCTACATCTGGCGCGGCGTGGTCGGCGGCCTGCTCGGCACCGTCGCCGGGGTCCTCGTCGCCGACTTCTGGCTGCTGCGCCTCCCCCACCTGAACCTCGCCGCCCTCTGCCGCCAGGACGGCCGCTACTGGTACGCCGTCGGTTCGAACTGGTGCGCCGTCACGGCATCCGTCATCGGCGGCGTCCTCGCCGTTGGTGGCTCCCATGGCGGCCCATTCCTCGCCCACGCCCTGATTCCCGCACTCAAGCCCCTCGCCGACCACGGCTAGGCCGTCGGCCTGGCCTCGGCCTTGCTCCTCCACCTCCGCAGCGCCGTAATTCGCACCGAGGACAACGGCGGGCCCGCAGAATGTCCGAAAGCGAGCTCTGGCCAATCTGGTGGCCTTGCGTAGCCCGCTGGACGCCCGCGAGGCTGGGTGAACCGGCTGACCAGCAGTGCTCGTGGTGGGAGGTGAGGGGACGCCCGGCGCGCGGGTATCCGCATCGGGTGCGGCCACGTCGGCTTCGGTGCGGTGACCGGTCGAGACGGCTGCGGCTCCCGCCCTTGAGGCCAACCCGCGCGATGGAACACCCGCCTGCCGGATCAGGGAACGATCAGCGGCCAGCGGCCAACGAGGCGATGCCGCGGCCGTTCACTGTGGTATGACGAAGCGTCAGGCCGGCACTGCTTTCCGGCTTCCAGATCGTCACCGACCACGCTTCCGGCCGTCCCACGCGTAGCTCAGCGCCGCTCAGTGGTCGGCGACTCCTCTTCACCGCCTGCAGGAAGGTTCCGCTCGTGCCGTCCTCCTCGACCTCCCCGCTGCTGAAGTACCGCACTTCCACCAGCCCGGCGCCGCTGCAGGCGGATGCCGACTTCCCCACCCCGGCCACCATCAACCTGGCCGTCCTGCCCGGGAACCAGGCCGTTCACTGCTCCCGCATCGAGATCGCCGTCCCGGCGGACGACACCCGCGATCGGGCGTACTTCGCCCAGGCGCCGGTGCCTGCCAGCAGCAGCAGCAGCGACTGGACCTTCTCGGTCCGGAGGGACACCGGGCAGAAGTTGAACCTCCCCGGGGCTCCAACGGGCTTGTACCACCTCATCACCTTCCAACTGCAGAACCCGCAGAGAGACCTGATCAACTACCCGCTGAACTTCGGTCTCAGCGGAAGTCTCCTCTCCTCCGGCGGCCCGCTCACCTACCGCATCCTGGAGCGCTCGAAGACCTCCGCGGGCGCCGGCTACACGCAGAAGTACAGCAGGCGGACCATGACGGTCGTCGAACCCGCCTTCTACCTGCACAGCTTCCTGGCCCGGGGCAGCCAGGCCGCGACGAGTGCGCCGCTGACGAGCTTCACCGCCGGCAGCCCCATCCACCTCACCTGGGAGAGCAACGGCACCCACTTCCAGCTCTACGACGGCAAATCCACCAGCCCCATCCAGCAGGGTTCCGCCGCCTCCTTCAGTCTCCCGAACGGCATTGCCAGCGACACCACGTTCATCGTCGCGGCAACCGTGCTCTCGGGAGCCCAGGGGGCCGCCAACGGCTTCACCCCGGTCTACCAGTACGCCACCCTCACACTCACCGTCCCCGACCCCACCCTGGACTCACTGACCGTCCGCCGCGGCATCGCCGCCCAGTCCACGGTGATCGTGAACGGACAGCTGTACGCCAACGACAACCTCGTCGTCAGTGAAGGCGGGCGCACGAAGTTCACCACGGTCGGCGCCAACGGGCTGCGCGTCCTGGGGGACCTCTTCGCCGACTCCCAGCTCAGCGTCACGGGAGCCCTCGTCGCGAACGGCTTCCTCGTCGCCAACAACAACGTCATCGTCAGTGAGGGCGGGCGCACGAAGTTCTCCTCGGTTAACGTCAACGGGCTCCGCGTCGTGGGAGAGCTCACCGCCGAGTCGCGGCTCAGCGTCGAGGGAGACCTGGTGGCGCACGGCGTGCTCTATGCCAACAAGGACATCGACGTCAGCGACGGTGGTACCACGAAGTTCACCACGGTCGGCGCCAACGGCCTCCGCGTGACCGGAGGGCTCGCCGCCAAGTCCGGACTCAGCGTCGAGGGAGACCTGGTGGCGCACGGCGTGCTCTATGCCAACAGGGACATCAACGTGGGCTACGGCGGTACCACAAAGTTCACCACGGTCGGCGCCAACGGCCTCCGCGTGACCAAAGACCTCACCGCCGAGGGCGACCTCTACGCCAGGAAGGGCGTCAAAAAGTAGCCGTGCACACGGTGAAGCGCGAGCACCGCCTTCGCACCCCTCCCCGCCACACTCGCCGCCCACCTCGGCTGGCGCGCCACCCACCGCATCCTCGCCGGCCTTCTCGCCACGGTCACCGTCCCGCTGCACGCACTGGCCCCGCGCCACCCGTGGCCACCCGCGTCAGCGGGGCCCCGCCGCCTACGGCCACCTCAGCCCCTCCTCGCCGACCCCGCCACCATCACCGGCGTACCCGCCCCCGGGTCGCAACAGCCCCCGCCCCAGTTCTCGACGGCTACCCACACCTCTTCTCCGCCCTGGCTGCGACCTCCCTTCTCACGGCCTTCCTCGCGACCCGCACGACGCCCTCAGCCCGCCGTGCTCCCCGACGCGGCGACGCAACTGATCAACAACCCGGGAAATGATCAACGCCGCTGCGTTATGGCATGAGTGCGCAGGTCAAGGGGCTTGAACAAGGCAACGGGACACCTGTAGATCAACGATCGGCGAAGAAAGTCGAT
>NZ_JBVIMH010000066.1:0-13852 GCF_055579945.1 Kitasatospora sp. NPDC032150
ATGTCGGTCCCGTTTGCCTGACGAGGGTCGGGCAGGTCCGGTAGGCCTGGGGCGTGAGATACGCGCAGGGCGGCGGCTTGACCGATGCTGAGAGGGCCCTTGGGGAGGATCGGAACGGATTTTGGCGGTAGCGGTCAGCCGCTGGTGAGCTGGTGTGGGACGTGGCCGGAGGAGCGGAGCTCCTGCAGGTCGGGGATGTGGTTGTAGAGGGTGCCGGGGCTAACGCCGAGGAGCTTGGCGATCGAGGTGATCGAGTTCTCGGGGTTGGGGAGCATGTCGCGGGCGGATCGGATGATTTCGGGGGTGGCGACGGTGGGGCGCCCGCCTACCCGGCCGCGGGCGCGGGCGGCGGCCAGGCCCTCGTTGGTGCCGATGACGATGAGCTCGCGGATGAACTCCGCGAGAGCGGCGAAGACGTGGAAGACGAGCCGGCCGCCGGGGGTGGTGGTGTCGAGGTTCTCGTGGAGCGAGGTGAAGCCGATCTCGCGCTTGCGCAGGTCGCCGACCATGGTGATCAGGTCCTGCAGGGAGCGGCCGTAGCGGTCGAGGCTGGGGACGACCAGGGTGTCGCCGACGGCGAGGAAGGCGTGGCACGCCTGGAGCTCGGGTCGCAGGGCGCTCTTCCCGGACTTCTTGTCGGCGAAGATGCGCCGGCACCCGGCGGTGGTGAGGGCGTCGATCTGGCGTTCCAGGTTCTGCGCGCCGGTGGACACCCGCGCGTACCCGATCTTGATCTCGGTCCGGTGGGCGGGTTCGGCGACCAGGAGGTCGAAGGCGTCGGGCGCAGTGTCGTTCACGTCCCGGATCCTCTCAGAAAAGGGTGGTCCGGGGTTGTTGAACAACCCGGGTTGTTGAAGGGGTTTTTGAAGGCCCTGGCAGTGCTCTGACGGTCCGCCGGGCGATCTTCAATAGACGATGGTTTGTTGAACGATCGGCGCGCTGATCAACTCGTCAGGATCCCGGTGCGATCCCGTTGATCACGCGGTCGAGGAGGCGATCGAAAACCGCTTGGGGGTTCTGGTTGCCACCTGGTGCGGTCAGGGCCTGGGCCAGATGGGCATAGTTGCCGTTGGCGACGGCGGAGCGGAGGTAGCGAGCCTGGGAGTCGAGGATTTCGCCCGGGGCCCGCCCTGCGCCTTCGATCGCGCGCTCCTGGGCAAGTTCGTACGACATGTGGCTGGCCACGAACCCGGTGAGGAGGCTGAAGGTCTCCAGTCGTGCCTGGGCGTCCAAGCCGGTGGGGGCCAGCACGGCGAGTGCGTGGTCCAGGACGGCGAGGGTGTTCGGGCCGAGGGTCTGCCGGGCCGGGAGTGCGGCGGGAAGCCACGGGTGACGCCGCATGATGGCGCGTTGCTCATGGGCGATGCGCCGCAGGTCTGAGTGCCAGTCGCCGGAGGGTTCGACCGGCAACCGGTGGTCACCGCTCACTTCGTCGATCATCAGCTCCAGCAGCGTCTCCTTGTTGGGGACGTAGCTGTACAGGGACATGGTCCCGGTGCCGAGCCGGGCCGCGATCGCGCGCATCGTGACGGCGGCGAGCCCTTCAGCGTCGGCGATGGCAACGGCGGCCGCGGTGATCTCGGCGCGGCTGTGAGCGGGCGGCCTGCCCCGTCGCGGGCGTTCGGCCGCCAACCAGAGCGCCTCCGGATCCACCTGGGCACCGCTGCCTGATGATGCTGCCGATTCTGCGCGGGCCATGGTGGCACCTCCCTCGTCCTGACGGGCAATCCAAGCATGAGCTATTCTCGTACATTGTACGGGAACTTGCCGCCCCATCCCAGAAACGAGGCACCGCAACGATGCCCACGCGCCGCCCACCCGCGATGAAGCCACCCCTGAGCACCAGGGCCATGCGACGGTCCATGCGGGGGTTGCCTCCCAAACTGCATGACATCGCCTACGAACCCGGCCTCGTCGTACCCGCAGCCGACGGCAGTCCGCTGCTGACCGACCACTACTTCCCACTGGACGAAGGGGACTTCCCCACACTGCTGGTGCGCTCGCCGTACGGCCGGGGATTCCCCTGGGCACCGATGTACGGCGTGCTCCTCGCCGAGCAGGGCTTCCACGTCGTCCTCCAGAGCTGCCGCGGCACCGGCGGCTCCGGCGGCGACTTCCACCTCTGGCGCAACGAGGCCGCCGACGGCCAGGCCACTGTCGCCTGGCTGCGCCAGCAGCCGTGGTTCTCGGGTGCCCTGGGGACCATCGGCCCCAGCTATCTCGGTTACGTCCAGTGGGCGCTCGCCATGGATCCGCCTCCGGAACTGCGTGCGATGGTGATCCAGATCGGCATGCACGATCCGCACGGCTTCTTCCACCCTGGAGGCGCGTTCTCTCTAGAGAACGCGCTCGTCGTCGCCATGGGCCTCACCACACAGCACCGGGGCGTACTGCGCTTCCTTCGGGCGAGCCTCCGACTGCAGCGCCATCTGCGAAGGGCTGCCGTCGGCCTCCCCCTCGCCGAGGCATACCGGCCCGCCCTGGGCGGCCCGGTGCCGTTCCTCGACGAGGCCATGGCGCACCCCGATCCCGGGGATGTCCACTGGGACGGCGCGGACGTGGGGTCCGCCGCCGACGGCCTGAGGGTGCCGACCGCCCTGATAGGCGGCTGGCACGACGTAAATCTCGACCAGACCTTGCAGCAGTACGACCGACTGCGGCGGGCGGGCTGCGAGACGTCCCTGCTCGTCGGCCCCTGGTCGCATCAGTCGGCGCTCCAGCAGGGCTGGCCCGAGGTCTTCACCGAGAGCCTCGCCTGGCTGCGGGCCCACCTGTGCGACGACCCGTCCGCCCTGCGGCCGACCAGGGTTCGCGTCCACGTCGGAGGCCGAGGAACCTGGCAAGATCTGCCCGACTGGCCGCCGGTCCTCCGGAGCCGACGCTGGTACATCGACACCGACGGTGCCCTCACCGACCGAGCGCCCGAGGACACAACCGAGCCGCTGTCCTTCCTCTACGACCCGGCCGACCCGACCCCCTCCCTCGGCGGTGCCCTGGCCGGCGGGAAGGCCGCACAGGCAGACAACCGCCCGTTGGAGGCGCGGAAGGACGTACTGACCTTCACCACGGCGCCGCTCTCCGAGCCGGTCACCATCCTCGGACCAGTGAGCGCGGTCCTGCGGGTCAGTACGGACACCGGCCACGCCGACGTGTTCGCCCGGCTCTGCGACGTCGATCCCCAGAACCGCTCTACCAACGTTTGCGACGGCCTGCGACGGCTCCAAGCCGACGATGAGACCTCGGCCACCCTGACCGTGGCCATGAGCTCCACCGCCTACCGATTTCCCGCCGGACACCGGATCCGACTGCAGATCAGCGGTGGAGCCCACCCGCGCTTCGCCCGCAACACCGGAACGGGCGAGCCCACGGCAACGGCCACTCGCCTCGCATCAGTTCGGATCTCGCTCCACCACCCATCAGTGCTGGCACTCCGCGTCGCGGACGAGGTTGCTAACTAGGCGTCGCCGCCGACTTTCTCATCGGACGACGGTTCGCGCAGCGGCCGTCGTCCGGCCTCCTGCGGGCGGAAGAACGCGTAGCGCCCGAGGAAGTTGATGTGGCCGAACTGCAACGGGGACAGCCGGGCCAGCAGGTCGTCGGTGACGGGGAAGCCGTCGGCGGCCAGCTGCTTGGCGGCGCGGTCGAGGTAGAGGCTGTTCCACAGCGTATCCGGGGCAAACGGGTGAGCGGCTGGTGTTCGCGCAGGTAGAACGCTTGCGGTCGCGTCCGTAAGAGATCGGTGTCAGGAGGTCTCGTGGCGGGCGGTGTGCCAGGGTCGATGCGGCGTCGGAGCTTCTTTCCGGGTGGCTTTGAGGGCATGCAGGACCGTCTCGGCCGATAGGGTCGATCACGTTCGTGAGATCACCGACGCCCTGGTTCGGGGTACTGAGGAGCCGTCGATGCACCACCCAGACCCGCGCTATGCCGCACGCCTCGCCACTTACGGAACCGTCGCCACACGCCTGTCCCTGCTGAGCGACCGCCGACTCGGCGACGTCGTGGCCGCAGCCGCCCCGCTAGGGTCCGGCATCGGTGGCAGGTCGGCCGAGCTGGACATCGACGGGACGCGGGTCTTCGTCAAGCGGGTGCCCTTGACGGACATCGAGTTGCGGCCGGAGAACGCGCGGTCGACGGCGAACCTCTTCGGGCTGCCGATGTTCTACCAGTACGGAGTGGGCTCGGCCGGGTTCGGAGCCTGGCGCGAGCTGGCCGTGCACGTGATGACCACCAACTGGGTTCTCGGGAACGAGTACGAGGGCTTTCCGCTGATGTACCACTGGCGCATCCTGCCCGACTCCCCTCCTGAGGGGTTCGCCGACGACTTTGGAGGCATCGACGGGGCAGTTGCGCATTGGGAAGGCTCATCGGCCGTGCGCGACCGGTTGGAGGCCATCAGCCGGTCCTCGTCCAGCCTGGTGCTCTTCCTGGAACACATCCCGCAGACACTCGCCGACTGGCTGCACGACCACCCGACCGCCGCACCGGAGGGCGGGGAGGCCTGCCCGTACCCATGGGTAGAGGAGGCCTTGGCGCGCGGGACCGCCTTCATGAGCGCGCACGGACTCGTCCACTTCGACGCCCACTTCGCCAATGTCCTGACCGACGGTCGACTGCTCTACTTCGCTGACTTCGGACTCGCCCTGAGTTCCGGCTTCGAACTGTCAGCCGCCGAGGCGGAGTTCCTGTCGAACCATCTCGCGTACGACCGCTCCCACACCGCGAGCCATCTGCTCCGCCACCACCTGCCCGAAGGTCTGCGCGGCGGCACGGAACACGAGGCCTTCCTGCGCGAGTGGATCACTGGCCGGCAGCCCGATGGCGTCCCGCGCGAGATCGCCGCGATCATCGACCGGCATGCCCGCACTGCTGTCGTCATGGGCGAATTCCGCCGTCGCCTGCTCACGGAGAGCAAGCGGACGCCGTTTCCGGCCGTCGAGATCGAGCGGGCCTGGGGCACTGCGGCTGCGGCGCCCCGCTGAAGCCAGACCTCCGCAAAGGATCGCCGTCAGGAGGTCTCGGGACGGGCGGCGTGCCGAGGGCCGAGGCGACGTCGCAGTTCGAGGTTCTCGCTCTGGGCGGCTTCGAGAGCCTGCCGCAGAGCCTGGACCTCGTCGCGGTGCCGCTGCTTGAGCTCGGCGAGCTGGGGCTTGAGGAACATCCGTGCCAGATCGTGCGCTAAGGCCGGATCGCCACTGGTGGGCCGCTGGCGAGTCGTTGGCTTCGGGACGGCGGTGAAGTCTTCCCACAGATAACGCCCTATTATCTGCGATATCACTGAGCGCGACCTGCGGCGGCGTCTTTCGCACGCTGCGTGAAGCGGCCCTGTTATCTGTGGCAAGGGGGATGCCGTGCCCGCCGTCGTTCTGCTCCCGACCGGGAAGGCGGTGACCGTCCGGACGGCGGCCGACCTGTTCCTCGACTCGCTCGGCAACCCGAACACCGTCAGGAACTACGGCATCGCCGTCGGAAAGACCGCCGAGCGGATCGGCGAGGGCAGGCCGTTCGACTCGGTGGCGGACGACGAGCTCGGGGAGGCGCTGGAGCTGCTGTGGGGCAGCTCGGCGGTGAACACCTGGAACGCCCGCCGCGGCGCGGTCCTGTCCTGGACGAGCTGGTGTGCCGAACGCGGCTACGACGGGCCGAGAGTGCCGGTGTGGGCAAGGCGGCTGGCGGCGCCGAACTCGGAGACCCCGGTGCGCTCGAAGATGGCGATCGACCGGCTGATCGCCCGCCGCGATGTGCACCTGCGGGAGAAGTCGCTGTGGCGGATGCTCTACGAGACGTGCGCCCGGGCGGAGGAGGTCCTGGGTGTCAACATCGAGGATCTGGATCTGGCTGGCCGGCGCTGCCGGGTGAAGGCGAAGGGCGCTCAGCCCAAGGCCCGCCGCCGGGGCCAGGCGCGTGAGGACTTCGTGCTGGAGACGGTGTACTGGGATGCCGGCACCGCCCGGCTACTACCTCGCCTCCTCAGGGGCCGTACCCGCGGACCGGTGTTCGTCACCCATCGCCGCCCTGGCCCCGGGAAGGTCGTCGGCCCGCGCGACGTCTGCCCGGATACCGGGCTCGCCCGCCTCTCCTACGGACAGGCCCGCGCGCTGTTGGACGAGCACACCGCGCTCGGCGGGCCGGGCAGTGGCTGGGACCTGCATGAGTGGCGGCACTCCTCCCTGCCCCACCTCGGTGAGGCCGGCGCGAGCCTGCTGATGCTGATGGCGAAGTCCCGGCACAAGAAGACGGAGAACGTCCGTCGCTACTTCAAGCCCTCCCCGGAGGCGATCGCCGAGGTCACCAGCTTGCTCGCCCCGGGCGATAGCAAGAGGTAGAAGCCAGTCCAGTTCATCCGGAGCCTCGCGAACTATTCTGTATTTTACCAGAATAGCGATGGAAAGTCATATCCGCTTGGGATATGGAAAAGTGGCGCCTTGTTCGCTATGTTGGCGCCCATGACTGCAAGTGCTGAATTAATTGTCGACTCTGGTGAATTGCAGCTGTGGACCGAACGGCTCGGCAACTCAAACGACCCGGCGGTCCTGCTGGTGATGGGGACCGCCGCACCAGGCATCGGATGGCCGGACGAGCTGGTGGATGTGCTGGCAGCCAGCGGTCGCCAGGTCATCCGCTACGACCACCGGGACACCGGCCGGTCCGCCTGCGTGGACTTCGCCACCCACCCCTACACGCTGGCAGACATGGCCGCCGACGCGACGGCCGTGCTCGACGGCCACGGAGTAGCCGCAGCGCACATCGTCGGGGCGTCCCTGGGCGGCACGATCGGCCAGTGGCTGGCCGTGCACCGCCCTGAACGCGTACTGACTCTGACAGCGGTGATGACCGGCCCGATGGGCCACAGCGCGGGCCCGGCCTGGGCACGCGCCATGGCCGGCCAGGCACCCGACCCCAGCGACCTACCGCCACCCACAGCACGCTTCCTGGCGCACCTCGGGCAACGCGCCGCTCTCCCGCAGGGGACTCGCGACGAGTACGTCATAGCGAACCTGGAGACGTGGCGAGTGCTCAACGGCGACATCCTTCCCTTCGACGAGCCTGCCGCTCGCCGCTTCGTGGAAGCCTCCTTCGACCGGACCAGTAACCACAGCGCGTCCCTCAACCACGATCTGGCAGGACGTCACATGACCGAAGACCGCCTCGCACCGCTGTCCTCGATCAAGGCCCCGACACTGGTCATGCACGGCACGGAAGATCCCCTGCGCCCGCTACCGCATGGCCGTGCCCTCGCCGAGGAAATCCCTCATTCCCGATTCCAGCCGATTCCCGGCGTGGGGCACACACTGTTCTCTCCTGGACTTCCCCAGCAGATCGGCGAAATCATTCGCGAGCACACCGCGTAGAGAGCGGAACGTCGAGCGGATGCCCGCCAATGGGCTCCAAATACCCTCTGACAGCGCTCATCCCTCATCGACGGTGTCCGGATCCCGCAAGGGACGCAGCCCACCAGGCAGCTCGGGCAACTGGAACGCGTAGCGGCCCAGCATGTTGATGTGGTGGCGTACGAACGGGGAGAGCCGGGCGACATCCTCGTCGCGGACGTCGAGGCCATCGCTGCGGAGCTGGGTGACTGCGGCGTCCATGTAGCGGGTGTTGAACAGCACCAGGGCGTTGAGGACCAGGCCGAGCGCGCCGATCTGGTCCTCCATCCCGTCGTGGTAGTTCTGGTAAAGCTGGCCGGCCCGGCCGTGGAAGATCTTCCGGGCGAGCGCATGGCGCCCCTCCTGCAGGTTGGCCTGCGTCTTGATCTGCCGCCGGTAGCCGGGCTCGTCGGCCAGCCGCAGGATGTGCAGCGACTTCGAGATCCGCCCGTAGTGCGCGATCGCGTCGGCCAGCGGGGTGGGCCGGCCGTCGCGCGACAGCATCCGGATCACGTCGTAGGCCCGCACCGCGCCGGTGTGGATCGAGCCGATGGTTCGTGTCCACCGGGGACGCAAGGGTGAACCCAAGGGCTTTACGTGGAAGGATTACCGGGACCTGATTCTGCGGGCCCGCATCCAGCTCGGCGGCCCGATCGTGCTGGTCTGGGACAACCTCTCCACCCACTGGATGCCGCCGATGGAGGAGTTCATCGCCGCTAATGAGGACTGGCTGACCGTCTTCCAACTTCCGTCGTACGCACCGGATCTCAATCCGCAGGAAGGCATTTGGTCGCTGGTCAAGCGAGGCATCGGCAACCTTGCCGTCGCCAACATCGACCACCTGGCCAAGACCGTCAAGCGACGTCTCAAGAAGATCCAGTACCGCCCGCACCTGATCGACGGCTGCCTCGCTCAGGCCGGTCTGATCATGGACGGCTGACCACGATCAGACCCGACACACATTCAATTTCAGTAGCGGGCCATCCCTTTCAGCGAAACCTGCCCGGAGTCGCGGCCGTCCTCCCGGCGAAGGACTCGATGCCCCCTCGCATGGGTGATCATCAGACACTGCTTCAGGCCGATCCCCAGCGCAGGCTGGGCAAGGAAGATCGGAGCATGCGATTCAAGATGTTTCATCATTCCCCGGCGGTCGGTGACACCGCGCGGCCGGTCCCCAGGTGGGCCATCCGCACCGCCCAGGTCATACCCCTGGTCATCCTGCCAGCATGCCTCTGGCGCCTGCCGTTCGCATTCGACTACGAGATGGGCCAGGTCTACGCAGTCCACAAGACGTGGCACTGGTGGGTGATCCTCTACGTCTTCGGGCTCAGCCTTCTCTCCGAGGGCCTCGCCTACCTCTCCTTCGGTCTGGTGGCCCGATGGGGCGAAGTGGTTCCTTCCTGGATCCCGATCATCGGCGGCCGACGTGTTCCACCGCTCGCAGCGATCATCCCGGCCACCTTGGGCGCTTTGGGGCTGATCGCGCTGTGGGACCCGCTGCCGCTCGCTCTTCTCCACGTCGGCGGGATCCCTCTCGTCGAGTACTCCAATGGCTGGTGGAAGGCCCTCGCGGCAGTGGCCACTCTCCCGCTGAGCCTGTGGGGCCCGCTTCTCCTGGCTCTGACGTACGCGTACTACAAGCGCCGCCGTGGGGAGTGACATGTGGGTCAACTTGATTGGGTGGAGTTCGGTGCCGTTCGCCTGACAACCGGCAGATGCTGTCGGCAGCCCTGGCCAAGCGCACCATCGGCAACCTCGCCGCTGCCAACCTCGACCAGCTCGCCCGAGCCGTCAAGGGGCTTGAAGCAGATCCAGTACCGACCTGCCTGGTCGACGGATGCCTCGCCGCCACCGGCCTGATCTTGGACGGCTGACCACCCGCAAACCGACATCACGAATTCAAGTTCAGTAGCGGCGAGGTGCATAGTTCGGGGCAAGTCTCGAAGGCGAACCTGAGGTGTTCCACGGTGGTGCCGAGCTCTCGTGCGGCTGCGGCCGGGGACATCTGCCGGCTCCGCACCAGGTCGGCGGCGAGGACGGTGTCCAGGTCGCTCGTCCTTCGGCCTGGGAGGTCGAGGTGGCTGACCAGAGCCAGCGGTGGTGACCAGGTGACGGGCTCGTTGATGCCGCGGGCCGCGAGGTAGTTCGTAGCGTGGTCGTCGAGTGCGGTCAGCAGGGCCGTGGTCAGGATGAGCATCGGTTCACGTGCTCCGTTAGGTAGCCGCAGGGGCCCGGGAACGGCGTACGGATCGGAGCCGGTGATGCGTTGCAGCAGGAATCGGCGAACTTGTGGCAGCCGGTAGCGTTCGTCGGGGGGCGTGCCGCTTCGGTGGCGGATGTCGGACCAGGCGTCTTCCGGGAGGAGGCCGGCTCCGGTCAGGGTTCGGCGTCGCCGGTAGTCGATCGGGGCCGGCGTCCGGTCGAGGTAGTCGGCGAGCAGGCATATTGCTGTGAGCGCGTCGGTGTCAGGGAGCTTGGCCAGGAGGCGGGCGATCGGCACTCGGCGCTGTCCGTGGAGCATGGCGATCAGTGGAGCGCTCCGGCCTAGCCACCAGCCTGGAAGCAACACGGCGCTGGAGAGTGCGGCGCGGTAGTGGCGGTGTTCGGGATGTCTTCCGGAAGCGGTGGGTGAGGGTGGGAAGATGGCCAGGGTCCAGTCCCGCCAGAGCAGTTGAGGGAGGGAGCGTGCCCGCGTCTCGATCGCGGGATCGGCGGGGATCGGGATGCGGGGCTGGGTGGGGCAGGTGCGATAGCGAAGCCGCACTCTTGTGTCGAGTCGGTGGTCGACTCCTCGCCAGAACAGCCCCTCCAGGCTGCTTGAGCCGATCCGTGTTCGTCCGCGGACGCGGTCGATGGTGGGCTTGTTGGTCGCTGCGGCGTCGCGGTCGGCAAGCATGCGGGCGGCTGTGAGGCTGGCGTCGCTGGAGTAGTCGCGAACGATCTCGACGGCGCGGGTGAGAGGTCCGGCCAGGACGGCTGCGTCGACGGGCGCGTAGCGCCAGTCATTGCCGTAGGCCACGCGGGCTTGGTCGATCTTCTGCCCGTAGAGCTGGAAGTCACCCGGCTCGGCCCGCAGGAGCAGGCGCGAGGCGACCACGGCCAGGTCGCCGAAGATGCTGCGCAGGCGGTCGCTGCCAGCTTCGCTTTCGGCCTGGGTCAGCAGGTCGTCGATCCATGCCTGGGCCGCGAGAACGGGGTTGTCGGGGGTGAGGGCGAGAGCAGGGGCCTCGGCGAGGTCGGCTCCGCAGAAGACTCCTGACGCTCCCGGGTCAGAGTCGTCGTTCAGCTTTCGGGCCGAGCACCTCTGGGGATGGATGCGGGAGGCGAGCGGGCTGCGGCTGTGTGGCCGGGCTCCGCAGGCCACGCAGGTGTGTGCGAGGAGGACTCGGTGGCGGGTGCAGGCCATCGACCAGGTGAGGCGCCAGCGGAGAGGCCAGCGCCCGCCTTGCTCGGCCAGGCACTGCGGGCAGTATCGCGACCCGATGCTTCGCCCCCAGAGCGTGAAGCGTTGCACGAGCCGACGCTGAGTCATCAGCGCGAGAGCGCGGCCGTCGTATTGACGCAGAGTCATCGCGTGGAGTCGGCGGGTGGGAACGCCGGTGGCCCAGGACAGTCGCTCGGCTTCATCGTCCGTGAGGCAGGTGGTGTAGTCCGGGGCAAGGCCGCTGCCGCTGGAGAGGGACGGGCCGGCGGCGGTGAGGATGCCGCGCAGATCGACCGCGCTGCGGTGGGCCAGCGCCGCCAGCCAGGAATCGAGCGCTTCACCGGGCAGTGGAGCCAGCCGGATCGGCAGAGTCCGCACCACGGACGTCACTTTGCCGCACCGCCCTTCACGCGGGCGGGCCTGCTGGTCTTCGTGCCGGACTGCAAGGCCACCTCCCATTCCGCGCGCAGTCTCTCGGCGGCCGCGTCCAGCCTGATCCGGGACAGGAGCTCGCGGGTCACCCGTTCCTCGCCCGTGCGGATCGCCCGCTCGCAGGCCCGCATGAGCAGGGTCATCAGAGAGCCGATGTGGCCGGTGGTGCGCGCGAACAGGTCGTCGGCCAGGTCGTCGGCCAGCATCCCGGGGTACTTCTCGGCCAGCACCAGGCGTTGTTCCAGAGCCAGTAGCAGGCTCCGCCACTGGAGGCGCCCCTGTTCGTCCTCGATTCGGAACGGCTCCAGCCCCAGCGGGGTGACTCGCCGTTCGAGCTGAGGGTCCAGGTAGAGCCCCTTGCCTCTCAGATCGTGGCCGATGAACAGCAGCATCACCGGGAACTCGTTCGCGATGAACTTGAAGTGGTTGCTCAGCTCCGTCCCGGACTTGCTCTGGAACTGCAGGAACTGGAGATCGTCGACGATGATCAGCTTCGTCTCGCACGAGGTCACACAGTCCAGCGCCTGGTAGGCGAACATGTTGGCGGTGCCACTGTTGCGGCCGGCGTGGGCGAAGAACTCCAGCAGAGCCCAGTTGAAGTCCTTCATCCTGGTGTCGCCGGTCATCCCCACCCGGCAGACCGGCCACCGTTCGTGGCCAGCCGCGGTGAACCGTCCGTCCTTGGCGATCAGCCTGTTGTGGACGTCCCTGGCGAACGCCAGAGCGGCCGTCGTCTTGCCCAGGCCGGGGAACGCGTCGATCGCGGCGGCGCTCTTCGCCTGCTGGCTGCCCTGCCGGAGGCTGGCGTTGAAGATCTCGTTGAGGTGCTCGTGGAGCAGATCGACTTCCTTGGTCCTGACGGGTTTCATGTTCGCGTGCCAGCGGTTGCGGTCGTCGTTGTAGCAGGCCAGAGCCTGCTCTCCCAGGCCCTTCAGCTGGGCGCGGGTGTGGGCCTCCGGACGCGCCGCAGCGGGGGCCTCGGCGAAGGACCCGAAGCCTTCCTTCTTCGTCAGGGTGAGGTTGTCCAGGGGCAGCTTGCGCCACTGCGGGTCCTCGGACGCGGCCGCTGTCCGGCCGCGAGGGCTCACAGGTCCTCCAGGGCGTCGGCGTAGAAGGCGTCCTCGTCAAGGTCCGTGTTGCCGTCGAAGTCCTCGAAGTCGGCCGCGTCGTCGTCGCCGCCCTCCTGCACGGGCGGTGCTGGATCCTCGGCCACGGGCTCGTCGTCCTCGATATCGATCACGAACGCCGCCTGCTCGCGGGCCATGCGCAACGCCATCCGCCGCTCGGTCAGCGTCTGGGCGAAGCCCAGGTTCCACCGCTCGAACAAGTCGGCCGTCACCAGGCGGTCGTTGGGGTGCCGGTACTGCTTGGCAGCGAGTCTGCGTCCGTAGCGCAGCGCGTCCCTGCTCATCGGCATGTTCAGGACCGGGGCGTGCTCCCAGTGCAGGACGCGCCAGCGCCGGTCCTGGTCCCGGAAGTAGGCGCGGGTAATGTCGTCCGGGTTGACCTGGAACGGCCACAGCCCGTTCGGGTAGGGGCTCGGCCGCCCGTCCTTGGGCAGCCCTGGGCCGTCGTAGCGGCACCCCTCGATCTCCACCCCGTAGGGCTGAATCGTCCGCCAGGACGTCTCCAGGAACTCCAGGCCCAGATGCGGATCCCGCGGGACCTCGATATAGCCGGCCCTGGCCATGCCGTGGGCGAACATCTGCGCCGGGGTCATCCGCAGCCCGGGGACCCCCGGCTCCACCAGACTGCGGTGCGGCTTGTGGTGGTAGACCGCCGCGGTCCACTGCCGGATCTTGTCGGCGAGCTCGTCGAGGAAGAAGAACGCCTCGCCCTCCGGGTCCACCCCGCGGGAGAAGATGTCAGGGGTGTAGCCGGGCAAGCCGTAGAGCAGGTCCTGGCGCAGGGTCCGGAAGAACCTTTCGATCGGACCCTTGTCCCGGCCCGTGCGAAGCCGGACCGGCTGCATGGAGATCCCCATCCGCGCGCAGACGCTGGTCAGGTGATCGGAGACGTAGATCTTGCCGTGGTCGATGACGATCGTCTCCGGTGCCAACGCGGGCCCGGCAGCCCGGGCGATCGGCCCCTCGATCACGTGCGGGTCGATCAGCACCGACCGCGGGATCCCGTGCTCGGGCCAGACCGCCTCGGCCGGCCAGCTCGGCAGCACCGGCAGCGGCCGGTATGCCTGGTAGAGGACCGCGGCCGCGTCCACCGCCTTGGTGGAGACCGGTGTCAGGCGCATCCCGACGATGCAGCGGGTGTACCAACACATCGCAACCGTCAGCTCGCAGTTCACCCACCGCAGCGTCAGCGGGTCCAGCGCGAACACGTCCAGCCGGGTGGTGTCCATCAGCACGTACTCACCCGGCCGGGTCGCACGCAGCCTGCCGTAAGCCTCCTTCGGCCGCCCGGCGATGTCCCTGTTCCGCTTCGCACTCAACCGGAACGTCGGATGCTGCTTCTCCAGCAGCGCCAGCGCCTCGTACGCCTTGGACTTCGAGGGCATCGTCACCGCGCCTTCGCCGTATCGGGCGATCAGCCTGGCCCGGGTCCGGTCGATCACGGTCTTGCGCATCGGCGTGGCCTGGTCAACGTACTCGACGAGTACCTCGACCGCCGTCTC
>NZ_JBVIMH010000067.1:0-13344 GCF_055579945.1 Kitasatospora sp. NPDC032150
GAGGCCCTGCCTTTATGCGCCGGCCTGTCCACGATCACCCGAACGAGACCCCTGTTCGATCGACAAGCCCCACGAGCGGTACGACAACGGCTTCTAAGCGGTTCAGAACGTCTGCTCCTGCTTGGCGCCATCTGCTACCTCACCCTCGGGCTGGCCTACCTGGCACTCACGGGAATCAGTGACGCCTGGTCCCGCCTTCGTCGGCGGGAGATCGGCACCGGCCCGGCCGCCGCCGCGGTCGCAGCCGCGGCCTGGGCCGTGGTGGTTGTGCTGTGGCCGGTGCCGCTGCTGCGCCGGACCTTCCGAGCGCTGCGCTGCCGTCCGCAGGCCGCGCCGAACGACGAGCTGATCTGGCGCCGCGCCCAGCCGCCGACAGTGCCCGTCATCCCGACGCGGCCGGTCATCGCCCCAGGCGAGCTGTCCCAGATCCCTCCGGGCTGGTACCGCCAGGAGTACGAGGCCATCCGCGGCATCCATGCGGACGGCAGGACGGTGGAGGCCCAGGCCCGGGCCTTCGGCCTCGCCGACGCCAGCGCCCTTGCCTTCGGCCCCAGCCATCCCTACACCGGTGACGCCTGGGAACTCCTCGCACACATCTCCCGCACCGCTCTCTCCGAGCAACGGCCTGGCGCCAGCCGCACTCTCGCCCCCGTCGCCCGGCCCCGTGCCCCGTTCGACGGGCAGACGTCCGCCGACAGCGACAGCGTGTACCGCTGCTCAGGATGCCCGGCCGCCCCGGCAGTGATCCGGTGAACGCCCCCTCTCCAGGCCCGCGCGGAACGCCCTCTCTCCCATGGGCTCCAGCCCCGTATCGCGCTGCCGCTCGGCGGCGCCGTTGCACCCGCACCGCGCATGCCCCGCTTCAGCCGGTCACGTCCTGACCACCCTTCACACCGACCATCGGAAGGAACGACCACCATGTCGACCACGACCGCCCCGGTCCGCCTCGACGCCGACGAGGAGCGCGTCACCCGCGCCCAGCACCTGCTCATCCAGCTCGGCGCCGCCCTGGTCCTCCACCCCTTCGACACCGACACCCACGACCGCCTGCGGGCTTTCCTCGACCGGGACGCCGCCCAGGTCCTCACCTCGCTGCGAGTGCTGCAGCAGCGGCCCGAGGCACAGCTGCGCAAGCGGATCGCCGAGCTCGCCGGCCACCACGTCATCCCGGCTGGCGGTGCGGCATGAAGTCCTGGCTGAACCACCGTCAGGCGACGCCTCCCGGTGAGCCGAGCAGGCCCGCGCAGGAGTGGTTGGAGGTCGATGACCAGGATGGCCCCGGTGAGGTGGGCGGCTGGTCGTGGTCGACCGGTGCGTCCGCGAATGCCGCGGTGGTGGTCCGGTGGGCGGCCTGGGGACTGCTTGTTCTCGGCCCGGTGCTCGGCGGCGCCGCCCTGTGCTCCGTCCCGACTGCGGCCGGTCCCGCCCGGCCGCAGCCTGCGGTGAGCGCACCGGCCGCCGGTTCCCAGGGCGCGGCCGGGTTCGCCCAGCTCTTCGTCGCCGCCTACATCGGCGCGGGTGACGGTGATCAGGCCAAGCTCGCCGCCTACTACCCGGGCGCCACCGATGTCCGCCTCGAAGGGGCGCCGGGTCGGCGCAGCGGTGAGCAGCTGACGGTGGTTCGGCTGCGGCAGACCGATCGGGATGTGTGGTCGGTGACGGTGGCCGCCCGCATCGTCGACACCGCCGGGGCGGCCGCGGCGGATCCGTCGCCGTCGGCGGCGGAAGGAAGCGGCGGCTCGAGTGGGCGGCCGCAGGTCTCGGCGGCGGAGGCGGTGCGCTACTTCCAGGTGTCGGTGGCGACCGTGCCCGCCGGTGGTGGGGCGATGGGGTATGTGGCGCTGGCGATGCCGGCCGAGGTGTCCGCGCCGCCGCGTGTCCGGGTGCCGGGGTTGGTGTACGGGCCGATGCGGCCGGCGCTGCCGAGCGATCCGCTGACCCAGGCTGTGACGGCGTTCCTCGGGGCGTATCTCACGGGCGCTGGGGAGCTGGACCGCTACCTGGCTCCGGGCACGCGGCTGGCGGCGATCAGTCCGGCGCCGTACACCGGCCTGGCCGTTGATGAGCTGGCCGTCGAGGGCGAGCGGGGTGGCGATCTTCACCCGCGGAGGTGCCCAGGGAGAAGTAGTCGGCGCCCGGCGACCTATGGACAAACGGGCCCTGAGGTGCGAAAACGCCACTTTCGGCGGCACCGCCTGACGCAACCCCGAGTAGCAACCCCGAGTAGCAACCTCAAGTAGCAACCCCCAGTAGCAACCTCCAGAAGCAACCTCAGAGGCAACCAGCACCGGGCCGGCTGCGGCTGTGACTTTGCACGATAGATGGCCACTTTCCAGGGTTGATGGCCAAGGTTTTCGCGCTACTTGGCCAGCCTGATGACCCGTGACGCTGGAACCTGGCCACGCGGGTTGGCACCGGTACAGGTGCCGCAATCTTCGAGTGCGGTTGGATCGGGGCGCGTACTCTCGCGTGATGCACCCTGATCTGCGCTTTGAGAACCCTCCCGCGCTGGCTCACGCGGCAGTGGCCGAGACGTTGGAGCGGGCTCTGCGTGACCGCTCGCAGGAGGGCGAGGCGGCGGGTGTCCTGGTCGGGAGCGCATTGAACGACGACGACCGTGCCTTCGTCGAGTCCTGGTGCGTGCAGGTGGGGACACGGGCTGTGTCGGGCAGTCCGTTGCTCGGGCTGGCCGGGCTGTGCCTGGGGCACATTGCTCGCCGCTTCGGGCGTCTCAGCGATGAAGCCCTCGCCCTGGCGGCATCGCTGGCGGTGCGCGCCGAGGCGGACCCGTCGGACGTGGACGGTCGGGCCCTCGATGGCTATGACGACGTCCGGAGCTTCTTGCACCTGTGGTGACGCGCCGGCGAAGCCTCGTCGCAACCTGCCCGAACCGGCCAGGTCGACGACTTGCCGACCCGTTGGCCAAGTAGCGCGAAAACCCTGGCCATCTACCGTGCACAGTCACAGCGGCCCCGCTCAGGGGGTCAGCGCCACTGGTAGGAGGTGCTGGTCATCGCCGGGAGCAGCAGCGGCCTGCCGGTCGCGGCGGTGTCGGGCCGGACGGCCTGGTCGAGGACGGCGCCGACGTCCGGGTACAGGTGGAGGCTGGCCGCGTCGGCCACCGGCAGCCACACCACCGGCGCCTCGTCGGGGTCGTCCTGCTCGGCCGCGGCGACGGCCTGCACCAGGTGGTCGGGCAGGTGGGCAACGTAGACCAGGTGCCGGCGGCGGAACGGCACGCTCTCGCCCGGCCGCTCGGTCTCCTGGTCCTGGACGAAGCGCAGCACCGGCGGCGCGGGCAGCACCGCCAGGTCGAGGCCGAGCTCCTCGAGGAGCTCCCGGCGCAGCGCGTCGGCCGGTTCCTCACCGTCCTCGTCCTCGACCACGCCGCCGGGCAGCGAGTGCTGGAGGCCGGCCTCCCGCTGACGGCGGATCAGACACACCCGGCCGTCGTGGACCAGCACCGCACAGACCCGCACCGGGACCGGCCCGGCCACCGTGCCGGCGGTCACCGCCGGGCCCAGGCCGGGCAGGCCGGCTCGTGCCAGGTGGTGCGTACGACCACCCCGCCCGGGGTCAGGTGCTCGCTCGACCACGTCCGGCAGCACCCAGTGCCGCCCGGCCGGGCCGGGGCCGGCGGCCATCCGGCGCGGACCGGGAAGGCAGGCGCGGACGCGGTGGGCGCGGCCAGGCGGCGGCGACGGCGGCGCCTGGTCATGGGTGTCGTCATGCCGAAGGCTCTGCCCGCCCGACCGCCGCGCCGAACCCCGCCGCCACCCGGACGGCGTACCGCAGTCCGTTCTAACCGGCCGCTGACCTGCGACGACACCCGAAACTCACCGGGGCCGAGGCGAAACTCACCGGCGGCCCGGGGCAAAACTCACCGGGGCCGAGGCGAAACTCACCGGCGGCCCGGGGCGAAACTCACCGCCCCGAGGCGAAACTCCCCACCGCAGGTCAGCAGGCAGTGCCCAAACTCCCCACCGCAGGTCAGCAGGGGTGAGGCCGGGTCAGGACCGGCGCCACCAGGAACCCGAGCGCTTCGCCTCGGCGGCCGCAGCCTCGGCGGCGGCCCGCTCACGCTCGGCAACCTCCCGCGCCTTCCGGTCGGCGTCGGCCTGGCGGCAGCCGGCGCACAGCCCGTCGTCGCCCCAGACGCGGGCCCCCTCCCGCTCCGCCCACCGCTCGTCCGAGAACTTCGCCGTACAGCGGGTGCAGGCCGGGCGGCTCTCCTCCCTTTGGGCTTCCTCGCGGGCGCGGCGGGCGGCGGCGCGCTCGCGCTCGACGGCCAGGAGCCGGTCGCCGTCCGGGTTGTCCAGCGCGGCGGTCAGGGTGTGCCAGCCGGTCCGGCCGAAGCGCCGCCACACCGGAGCGGCGGCGCCCTGGTCGTCGAGCAGCTGCAGCGTGGTGGCGACCACCGGCAGCGCCAGGTGGTAGTCGCCCGCCGTCACCCCCGCGAACGGGTACGGCCGCGGGCTCCAGAAGGCGGCGGAGCCGGCCTCCACCGCCTCGAGGCGGCGCAGCAGCCGCTGGTGGTCGCGTTCGGCCTTGGCGGCCTGCTGCTCAGGGGTGACGGGCTCGGTGCCGGGGCGGTCGCGTTTGCGGCCGGGGGTGAGGACCAGGGCGACGGGCGGGTAGCCCTCGTGACGGGTGGGCGGGTAGACGGTGCGCCAGTGCCGGTGGTCGTGGACGGCGGCCCCATCGTGCCGGGCGGCTTTCGCCCGCGCCTTGTCGGCGCCCTTGGCGATCAGCTCGCACCAGGCGGTGTAGGAGGCGAGCTTCTCCACCAGCTGGCCGACCGTCTCGTTGTCCCGGTCGACCTCGACCAGGAGCACCGGCACCTTCACACCGGGGTCGCGCAGCACGAGGTCGGCATAGCGGGCCGGGCGGCCGGGCACCGCGTGACGGACCTCGGTAGTGAGGGTCAGCGGCGATCCATGACCGGCCCGGGCCAGGTGCCCGGCGGTGGCGACGACGTCCAGGGCGTGCTCGTCATAGCCCGCGCTCTCCCCCTCGTCGCGGACGGTGGACAGCTTCGTCCCGCGGGGCAGGAAACCGGCGGCTTCCTTGTGGCCGGCCTTGGTCAGGCACCAGAGCTTGCGGCCGCGGGCCCATCCATCCGGGCGCGCCTTGCCCGCGTCCTGAAGGTCGAGCAGCGCATCGCGGGTCGCCTTGTCGCAAGCCTGGCCGGGCAGCGCCAGGTGCCAGAGCTCCCGGCCGGTGGCGCGCTGAAACAGGACGAGCGCCACCATGACGTTCCTCCGAGCTTCAACCGTCGCACGCTGCCTGCGCCTACGGCTTCCAGTTGTCGCCACGACGGCGACCCCTTGTCCGCGGCTGCTGGCCTGCCGAAACCGGCTCCCCGTTCGACGGGGCGGTGGAGGTGCGGGCGGAGGTGGTGGTGGAGGTGGTGGTGGAGGCGCCGTGCGGGCCCTTGTCCCGGCCGGGCGAGGCCTTCGCCGACCCCTGCGGCAGGCGGTCGGCGGCCTGGTCGCCGTCGCCCGGACCGGGCGCGGCGAGCGAGGTGGCGGTCATCGAGTTGGCCTTCCGTCAGCAGGAAGCTGGAACCGGCGCGGTGGCCGACCCGGCACCCGGGCGGGCCGCCCGGACGCCGCCGACACTGCACACCGCCCCCTTGACCGAGGTCTGACCGCACCCCCGCACGCTCCAGCTGGAGGAGGAAGCGCTCGTCGTGCCGGCGGAGCTCCTCGCCGAGCTCGAGCAGCTCGACGGCCGGGCCGTCGGCGGGCAGGTCGGCGAGGGGCGGAGTTTCGCCCCGGGGGTTTTCGGTGGCCGCGGTGAGCACCTGCTCCCGCTTCTCCCTCTCCCGGGCACGGTCCGCCTTCGACGAGCACGCCTTCGAGCAGTACTTCCGCGGGCGGCCCGTGGCCTTCGGCTCCATCTCCTTCCCGCACACCGTGCAGGTCGGCGCACCAAACAGCATCGGCTCGGCCATCGACTTCTGCCCCGGGGAGAAACTCATGATCGGGATGCTAGTTCGACGCAGCATCACCTTTCGCCCCGGGGTGGAACTCCGCACTCCGATAGGTGGCGGCAGCCCGTCGCAGCAACGCAGCAGCGCAGCAGCGCTGCGCAACGTCCTTGCCATGCGCAGCGCCGCGGTGCGCATGCTCAGGCGCAGCTTCCACGCTGCACGCTGCACCGGCCGCTGCCCGTGGCCGGGCGGGCGGCGGGGCGGCCGCGGTGATCACCACGGCCTCCGGGGCAGGAGAATGGGCCGGGTGACCAACCCTCAGCCGCGCGGCATAGGCTCCCTGATCCCCACCAGCCGCACCCAGGCGACGCCCGGCGAGCAGGCCGCCGCCCAGCTCGCGAACCTGCGCAGCGCCACCGTCCCCGTCCCGATCCTCGCCGCGGCCGCCGCCCTCATTGCCGCCCAGCTGGAGGACCCGGACCCGGTCACCCGGGACGCCGCCGGCGCCGTCCACGCCCACCTTCTGGCCGCCATCGAGGGCACAGCACCCGGCCGGTAGCCGGCCGAGCCGGATGTCCCACCCTTGTCCCAGGCCCGGCCCAGAGCACCGGTACCAGGCGAAACGCCTGGGACTGTCCTAGCGAAACGGTTGAAACCGGGCACCCTGAGACACGCCTGGGACAGGTGCTAGGACACCGTGTCCCAGCACCGCTCGACCGGTCGCCACACGGCCGGACGGTCGTGGCATCAGCCGCGGAGAGCCGCCGTCCTACCTGCTCGTGGGAGGCCGGGGCCAGCCGTTCACGAAGGTCTGCAGTTGCGCGCGCTGCCGCTGCTCGTCGGCGAGCACCTCTGCCAGGGTCTCGCGGTCGACGTACGGCTCGACGGCGGCCATCAGCAGGGCGTGCAGTTCGTCGCGGTCGAGGGCCTCGACTTCCCACTGGACCGGGTAGTCGGGGTCGAAGCCGTACTTCGCGGCGAAGGCCGGCCAGCGCGGGTCACCCTTCTTGCCCTCGGTCGGCGGCAGCCCGTAGACGATCCGCTGCTCGTCGGTCAGCAGCACCCGCTCGACGGTGTCCCAGCAGCCGGTGCGGGCGATCCAGTCCTCCTCGATCCCCTCACCCGAGGCGTCGAAATCGCCCAGGTTTCTCCGGGGCGCCACGAGCGTGCGGCTGGAATCTTCGCAGCTCAGGAGCGGTCCGGAGCACTGTAGCGGATGCAACAGGTGTGGTGCACGGAGCTACCCGTCTTGATCGTCTTCGACTGCCGGCTCACCCCGAACGATCCTCCTCGCCACTCCTTGCAGGGCCCGCAGCAGCTCCCGCTCAGCGTCTTCGGCCCTGAACTCGATGTTCCACTGACGGACATCGTCCACCAGGCCCTCGATCTCCTCGGCGAGCCGCTCCCGCAGCAGCCCGGGACGGAGGGCCTCGACCTCGACCGAGATGTTCGGGTCGATGCCCTCGCGCAGGCATTCCTCGCGGTAGCGTGCGAAGTTGACGTCCCGGGTGTTGACGTCGTGGGTGGCGAGCCGGCCGGAGCGGACGTCGTCCGCGGTGATGGCGATCTGCCGGACGTCCAGGTCAAGTTCACCGTTGCCTAGATGATCGATTCCAAGGGGGCAGTGCAGACAAGCCGTCACGCCCGTCAACAGTCGAAGACCGACCAGCAGATTTCGTTTCGCAACCGCTGATCATCTAGGACGAGTTCACGAATCACATCCGGGAGCTGCTCGCGCTGCCAACGGCACTCGAGCCTGCCAGCACTCTCACCCTCCCGTCCGGGGGCCGCCGCACGCACGGCCTTGATCGCGTAGGCCGCAGCGCCAAGCTCGTGTGCGGCGACATGCGCCACCACCGCCGCCTGGCCGGCAGCAAATGCGGCGTGCCGAGCGGCTCCGCTCAACTCTCTTGCCGCAGCCATGGCATGGCCACCCGCCGCTCGGGACTGAGACATCCTGATCTCGCCGGACGCCCATGCCCGAATCTGCTCGATCGCCTCGCGGGGCCGCGGGTCCGAGGGCTGCACCGACTCGAAAAGGTGCAGAACGTGCTCCGCGCACCCGGCAGCCCACAAAGCCAGGAGCCGATGGTCGGAGTCCGTAAGCGTCCCCCCACGGCGGATGGTGATGAAGCGGGGGTCGCGATCTTTGGGAAGGATCATGGTGTTCCAAGGGATCGGCTGCGCGCATAGGGCGAGGGCATCCAACCTCAGTGTGTGAAGACAGAGTTGGACACCCTCGCGACCGCACTCTATGTGAAGACCGACGATCTGCTGAAGGCTTCTCCGCATCTCGCGCCATGGCGGCCTGCCGTGGGAATCGCCCCGCAGCTCACCGACGCCGAACTGGTCACGCTGGCGATGATGCAGGCGATGCTCGGCTTCACCTCCGAGGCCAGGTGGCTCCGCCACGCCCGTTCCCACCTGCAGCATCTCTTCCCGTACCTGCCCAAGCAGCCCGGCTACAACAAGCGGCTGCGCAAGGCCGCCGGACTGCTTCGGCGCGTCACCCGGCTGCTCGCTATCGACACCTCCGTGTGGAGCGACGACGTGTGGGTCGTGGACTCCACGCCGGTGGAATGCGGCCGCTCCCGCGAGACCGTCAAACGCTCCGACCTGGCCGGATGGGCCGAGTACGGGTACTGCGCCAGTCACAGCCGCTTCTTCTGGGGCCTGCGGCTGCACCTGGTGTGCACCCTCCAGGGCCTGCCCGTCGCCTTCGCCCTGACCGGGGCCAAAGCAGACGAGCGCGAGACCCTGCTGGACCTCCTGGCCGCCGAAGCCAGCCTCGTAGCGGCACGTCCTTCCCAGACGCTGATCGGCGACAGAAACTACTTCGGCCGCGACTTCGAACACCAACTGGCAGAGCAGGACATCCAGCTGCTGCGACCGGCCCGCAAGGGCGAGCCGTAGCGGCCCGGCGCGCCACTGTTCAAGCCGTTGCGACAGATCATCGAGTCGGTCAACGAGACCTTCAAGGGTCAACTCGACCTCGAACAGCACCGAGGACGCACGCCCGGCGGCGTCGTCGCCCGCGTCATGCAACGCATCCTCGCGATGACCGCCGCGATCTGGCACAACGACCACACCGGACAGCCCGTCCTGCGCTCATTGACCACCTATGACCACTGACCCCTTGGAATCGATCATCTAGCGCTCCATCCGCTCGGCCACGGAGCGAGGAACGGATCTCCCCGTAGGATCCCAGTCGCCACAGAAGATCACCGTCACCGGTTTGCCCTGCCGTGCGTACTGCTGCGCCGCCTCCCAGATGAAGGTCTTGCTCGACTGGCCTCGGCAGGAGTACAGGCCCACGCCCCAGGCCGAGGTGATCGGCTGGACCACGCCACCGACCGAATCACTCTCGACCCATGCCTCGACGCGGCGGCTCTGTGAGGCCCACAGGTTGCGCTGGTAGCCCTCCGTGTGGCGTTGAAGGGCGTCGTCGAGCGAGTCGTACTGGGTCTCCTGCCGGACCATGCGAGTGCCGTGGGTGATCCACTCCCAAGGCAGCCGACCGGTCTCGCGAAGGTAGCCCAGCTCGCGGACGACCAGCGAGTAGTTCTTGTGCGAGTGGCCGGTGTCCTTGTCCCAGAGCTGTCCGATGCCGAGGTAGTACACCTGTTCTCCACCGTTTCGCTGTCTCACGAGACATTGCCAGCGCCGCTTCGGGGACTTCACCGCAACGAAACGGCCCGGCGTCGAAGATCCCTTGGAGTGAAGTCGGGTGGGGAACTCCCGTGGTTTCGAAGGAGGTTCGGTGTCGGCGGCGGTTCGGGCGAATGGTTCGGACGGCGGCGTCGGCAGACGCCGGAGGCAGGTGGCGGCCGGGAAATTCGCTTTCGGCCGCCGGAGTGCGGTGATAGACAGCCGTAGTGCAGAAGAATCTTGAACTCCCTGACCTGCTGCGACTGATCGACGAGCGGGCGACGGCCTTCCGGGCCGCGATCGCCGCCGCGCCCAGCCTGGACGTGCAGGTGCCGACCTGTCCCGAGTGGACGCTGTTCGACCTGGCGCGGCACCTGGGCTCGGGCCGCCCGTTCTGGGCCGCCGTCGTCGAGGCCGGTCCGGCCGACTCCCCGCCGCCCGAGGCCGTGGCGGCGCGCGCCGAGGCGCAGGCGCCCCGGGAGCGCGAGGCGTTGGTGGCCTGGCTGGCCGCGTCGACGCAGGAGCTGCTGGACACCCTGCGGGAGGTCGGCCCGGACGCCGAGTGCTGGACGTGGTGGGGCGCCTCGCAGTCGCCGCGGACCAGCGGTGCCGTCGCCCGGCACCAGCTCCAGGAGATCGCGATGCACACCTATGACGCCCAGCTCACCGTGGGCGCCGCGCAGCCGCTGCTGGCGGAGGTGGCGCTGGACGGCGTCGAGGACTTCCTGTTCACCTGCTGCGCGTGGTCGGGCGCCTGGCCGCACGAGCCGGCCGTCGTCGACTACCACGCCACCGAGGGCCGCTCCTGGCGCTTCACGGTCGGGGCGGACGGTGCCCGCGCCGTCCGCCTCCCGGCTGCCGGCGAGGGCGAGGCCCAGGCCCCGGCCGACGCCTCCGCCCGGGGCACGGCCGGTGAGCTGGTCCTGTGGTTCTACGGACGCACCCCGCTGGACTCGGTGAAGATCGACGGCGACCGGGTCATCTTCGAGCGGCTCTTCGCCTGGGACCCGAACGCGTAAGGCGTGGTCGACGACGCGGCGCCCGGTCGCATCGTCGGCTCATCCGACCGTGCCCTGGGCGGAGCGTCGGCGTGGCGTTACCGTCCTGACATGGTTGAGAGCAGGCGTTTCGCGTCCTTCGAGGAGTTCTGGCCCTACTACGTGGCGATGCACTCCAAGGCCGCCACCAGGTGGGTGCACCTGGCGGGCACCCTCACCGGGCTCGCGGTGGGCGCCCATGGCCTGGCGCGCGGCCACGAACAATCATGCAATCGGGCAGAACGACACGACGCGGTCACCCGTTCGCTGAGACAGTCTCAAACCGTAGGAAGAAGACGCGTCGGACGCTGCACGGTTGCGCCTCTTCTGCGATCACGCAGATCGCCGACCGCAGGACTTCGACCTGCGCTTTTGTTCGGCGAGCCCGTTTTACGGAGCTAGCGCTGTAATCCGGCATACCTCCAGTGAACTCCTCATGCGGTGCCGGAGTCACCGGTTCGGCCGGGCCTGCCGGGTCCCGGCCGCCGAGCGGCCGGGACCGGGTTCCGCCTACCCGGGCGGGCTGGGCGCGCGGTCGGCCTGGCGGTTGAGCTGGGCCATGAGCTCGCGGTTGGCGGCGCGCGCGGCGGCGAGGTCGTCGTCGCGTTCCTGGAGTTTCAGCTCCAGGTCGATCGCCTGCTTGGGGCGCGGTGACCAGTCGACGACGGCACCGATGGTCAGAGCCGTGCCACTCCCCAGTCCAGGTCACAGCAGCCGGGCCGGGCGCAGCACGGGGTGCAACACGCTGCCCCGCAGACCCGGATCGCCGGGGGTTTCACAGGTCAGCGGTGCAACGCGGTGGCCGGGCGGACTGGTGCGTTGCGCTCGTGTTGCACACCGTGTTGCAGTGTCGGCCAGCTGCCGGGGGTTCAGGAGCGGCGCTACCAGGAACCGGTGGTCCTCGCCCTGGCCGCTTCGGCGGCTGCGGTTCAGCCGCGGCAGCGGCCCGCTGGACCCGTTTCCGGTCGGACTCCTCCCGCTGGCAGGACGCGCACACCAGCTCGCCCCAGCGCGCCCGGTCCCACTCCGCATCGGTGAGCTTGGCCGAGCAGCCGGTGCAGGCCGGGCGGCTCGCCTCCCGTTCGGCCTCCTCGCGGGCACGGGCCTTGCTCGTGATGCGGAGCTCGACGGGCCGGTCCGGCCAGTTCATCTGCGGTTCGGGGATCCTGATGGAGCGTGCGCGTATTGCCCCTTCGGGGCCAGCTGCGCATCCTGCTGAGATGCGCTTCTCCATCAACATCCCCAACTTCGGTGACTTCGCCGACCCCCGTAACGTCGCGACCGTGGCCGCTGCCGCCGAACAGGCTGGCTGGGACGGGCTGTTCGTCTGGGACCACGTACTGCATCGCCAGCACCAGGGGCGTCCGTTCGGAGACCCCTGGATGCTGCTGACCGCAGCCGCGCTGGCGACCTCCCGAATCCGGCTGGGTACCCTGCTGACGCCGGTCCCCCGTTACCGTCCGCAGCAACTCGCCCGTCACGTGGCCACCCTGGACCGCCTCAGCGGCGGCCGGGTGATCTTCGCTGCCGGCTTGGGCGGTCCGATCGAGGACGAATACCGCAGCTTCGGCGACACCGCCGAGCCGCGTCTCCTGGCCGAGCGGCTGGACGAGGGACTGGAGCTGTTGAAGCGCTTCTTGTCCGGCGAAGCGGTGGACCACCACGGCCAGCACTATGAGGTCCGGGACGTGACGTTGCTGCCCGCCACCGTGCAGCGGCCCTGTCCGCCTGTGTGGATCGGCGGGTTCTGGCCACGTCGCCCGCCCATGCGGCGGGCAGCGCGGTGGGACGGCGCGGTGCCGCTCTTCGAGACGGCCCGGCATGGTCATATACCGGATGTGGCAGAGGTGCGGGATCTGGTCGGCTATGTACGCAAGCACCGTGCGGTCGCGGCCGAGCGCCCCTTCGAGTTCGTGCTCGGCGGTGCCACACTCCCGGACGCGGCCAAGGCCAAGGACGTGATCGGTCCGCTGCACGACGCCGGTGCTACCTGGTGGGACGAGCGACAGGTCCAGACCGGCCCCGACCTGGACCGCCTGCCCCCAGTACTTCGCCGTATCGAGGCGGGGCCGCCGGTCGTCTGATTAGCCGTTTGAGGGTGTGCCGCGTTTGTCGGTGGGGTTCTTCGGCCGTTTGTCGGGGCGGTAGTTGGGGCCGTTCATGATGACCTGGTGACTGGCGTTGATCAGCCGGTCCAGCAGCGGCTCGGCGACAACGGGGTTGGGGAAGAGCGGATACCGGTCGCTGGGTGCCCGGTTGCTGGTGATGATCAGCGAGTGCCCCTGCCGCTCGGAGGACCAGTTCGTAGGGGTCGTCAGCCTGAGCCGCACTCAGCTGCCGCATCGCGAAGTCGTCCAGGATGAGCACGTCGGGTCGGACCAGCTCGCGCATCCGCTTGTCCCAGGTGCGGTCCGCGTGGCCGCCGGCCAGCGCTACGTCGATGTCTGGCCGCACCGCGCGTCATTCATGATCTCCGTGACGGTCCCGGCCTCGAGCTCGGAGTAGGCGAGAAGGTGGCCCGCTTCATCGGCAGCACGGTGCTTGAACTGGGCATACCGCTTAGACCGACCGGCAATAGGTGCCGAGGAGGTGGGGTGGGCGGCAGAACGGGCACGGGTCCACGTGATCATGGAGTTCTCTACGCTCAGTGATCACGAAGGACGGCCGTGCCCGCGCTGCCATCTTGCCTGTTCGAACCCCTCTGGGACCAGTTCGCTGCGCTCC
>NZ_JBVIMH010000068.1:0-12127 GCF_055579945.1 Kitasatospora sp. NPDC032150
CGCCTCCAAGATGAGCCGCAACATCGTCGTCGAGGCCCTGCTGCGGGTCACCGCCTGGGGCGTCGAGACCCGCCTCCAGCAGCTCACCGGGAAGAGGAAGTAACCCTCGACACCGTCCCGTTCGGGTGAATCGGACTCAACAACGAGGCCTGGAACACGACGTGGGGGGCAGGCGCCGGGCGCCTGCCCCCCACGTGTCGGTCCGGCCGCCGGTCAGAGCAGACGCAGCAGGCGCGACGTGATCGACGGCGGGTTGAGGTCGGACTGCAGGGTCACCGGGACCTGGACCCTGCCGTCACCCTCGCCGGCCGAGATGGTGCCGACCTCGGTTCCGGCCTTGACGGTGTGGCCGATCTTGGCCTGGTCCAGGGTGAGTTTGGTGGTGACACCGGACCAGCCGGCCACCGTGAGGTCCTTGGAGGCCGCGACCGGGACCTTGCCGCCGAGACCGTCGTCCACGTAGCCGACCACGTCGCCCTGCTTGACGAGGGTCTGGCCGGTGAGGCCGTTCTGCGCGGCGGTGATGATCTTCTGACTGACCGTCTGGGCGGCCCTCAAGACGTCGTCGGTGGCCGTCACCGGCTGGTTGAGCGTGACACCGATGATCATCCGCCTGGTGCCGTCGATCTCCTTGACGGCCGCCCACATCAGGCAGGACTTGGCCGCGCTGCTGGAGCCGGTCTTGGTGCCGATGACACCGTTCTTGGCGGAGAGAAGGTAGTTGGTGTTGTAGATCCGCTGGTTGTTGATGACGGTGTCCGGGGTGCTGACGACCCGCTGGAAGACCTCGTTCTGCATGACCTGCTCGGCCAGCTTCAGCTGGTCCTTGGCGGTGCTCTTGGTGTCGTTGTTGTAGCCGGCCGGGTCCGCGTAGACGGTGTTGGTCATGCCGAGCTTGGCAGCCTGGTCGTTCATCTTCTTGACGAACGCCTCCTCGCTGCCGGCGTCCCAACGGGCCAGCAGGCGGGCCACGTTGTTCGCCGACGGCAGCATCAGCATCTCCAGTGCCTCGTACTGGGTCAGCTTCTCCCCCTCGGTCAGGATGACCCGGGACTGGTCGGCGTCACTGGACTCCGAGGCGGCCTGCTTGTCCACGGTGAGCGTGGGGCCCATCTCACCCGTCTTGAGCGGGTGGTCACGCAGGATGATGTACGCGTTCATCACCTTGGTGACACTGGCGATCGGCTGCGGGGTCTCGTCGCCCACGCTGCCGAGGCTGCCCACGCCGACCACCTCGGCGGTGGCCTGGCCCTTGTTCGGCCACGGGATGTCGAGCTTGTCGCCGTTGAAGGTGAACGAGTCGGCGAGCGACAGCTTCGCCTTCGGGTCCGGCAGCGGACGGAGCAGCTGGCCGACCGCGAGCACGCCGAACACCACGGCCAGGAAGACCGTCCAGATGGTGGTCCGCTTCATCGCCCGCTGGAACGGCGTGACCGGACGGCGGCTGAGCGCGGCCAGCACCTCCATCGCCTCGGAGGTGTTCTCCGGACCGGGCAGCGGCGGCGGGGTCGGCAGCGGCGGGGGAGCCGGCACCGGAGCGGGGTCGGGCACCGGCAGCGGCTTGGGCGCCGGGGTGGGAATCGGCACCGGACGGGGGGCCGGGGTCGGCCTGGGCTCCGGCTCCGGTTCCGGCTCGGGGGTGGGCTCGGGCTCGGGGCGGGGGGCCGGCTCGGGCGGGGGCTCGGGGACCGTCCCGGCGGACGGCTTGGCGGACGGCCGGCCGGTGGGCTTGGTGGGCTCGGCCGGCTTCCCGCGCCCGGCGGACTCCAGGCCGGTGCTCTTCGCCTCGCCGGAGTCCTTGGCGCCCTTCGTGTCCTCGGCGTCCTCGGTGTTCCCCGCGTCCTTCGGCTTCTCCGGGGACGTCGTCGAACTCGGCGACGCCTTGGCGCCCTTGGCGTCCTTGACGTCCTTGGCGTTCGGGAGCCGGAGCGCCCTGGTGCGACTGTCCACCGGCAGGCTGTCCCGCACACCAAGACGCGAAGCCGCTCCGGCGGCCTCGGCGGCCTCGGCGGCCTTGGCGGCAGACGCGTCGGCACCGTCGTTCGAACCGGCGCCCTTCGTGGCCGAGGGCTTGGTCCCGGCGGCGCCGTCCTCGCTCTTCGCGGACGCCTCGGCGGACTTCGCGGCCTTCGACAGGTTCTCCCGGAAGTCGTCCGGGAGCCGGAGTGCCCTGGTGCGACTGTCCGCCGGCAGGCGGAGCATGGTGGTCTTGTTGTCCACATTGCGGACGCTCAGCTGAACCGTGGCACCGCCCCGGACGGTCTCGGCCCGGGCCTCCGCACCGGCGTCGGCGGACTCGGCGGACTCGGCGGACTCGGCGGACTCGGCGGACTCGGCGTCAGCCTGCTTGTCGGCCGCCGCAGCAGCCTTCCCGCCGACCTCGGCACGCTCCCCGGTCTTCGTCTCAGCCTCGGTCTTCGCCTCGGTCTTCACCTCAGCCTTGGCCGCGGCCTTGCCCTCGGTCCCGGACTTCGCCTCAGCCTCGGCCGCGGACTTCACCTCGGCCTTCTCCCCGGCCGCAGGCTCCGCCTCGGCCCCGGACCCGGCGTCCTTGCCCGCACTCCCCGGCTCAGCGGCGGCGTCGGCCTTGGCGCCGGTCCGCTCGGCCGACCGCTCGGGCGCGGTCGCCTCCGCTTCCCCGTCGCCGTGCACCTTGTCGGGGAACTCGCCCACGTAACCCATCCTCCTCGTCCGCCCGGCCGCCGCCGCCCGAGCCCGTGCCGGCCCGTCGGCGGGCCGACCTGATTTGGAACGGCTTTTCGCCGTGCCTCTGTAGCTGTACAGTCTCCGCCACTGGTGGCCGCTTTGGCCGCCGCACCCCGCCCGACCGGCCGTTATTCTCCCCGCCGGGCCCTGCAGCGACCAGTCCGAGTGTCAGACGCGGGGCCCGTGGTGGCCGGTTCCCGCCTGCGCACCCAAGGTCACGATTCGGAGGCGTACTCGACAAGCCACTGTGAGAGGCGTCACTCTGTCATTCATCCACGCGGGGAGGCTTGGATGGGCAAGAGCCGCAGAACAGTTCCCGAGGAACTCTTGCTGCTCGCACTGGACCCGAACACGGGTACCACGGCGCAGCCGCAGACCCTCGACCTCGGACTCGCCGGGGCACAGCTCGTCGAGCTGTCCCTGGCCGGAAGGATAGTCCCGGACGGGGACCGGATCGCCGTGGTGCTGCCACGACCGACCGGCGACCCGACTCTGGACCACGCTCTGGAACTGCTGCGCCGCCGCGGCAGTCCGGTGCGGGCCGCGCACTGGATAGGCGGGCCCCGGCTGGGGCTCCGTCAGACGTACCTGGCGCACCTGGAGCGGTGCGGCATGGTGACGGCGGTGTCCGGCCAGGTGTGCGGTGTGTTGCCGACGACGCGCTACCAGGCGTCGGACGACTGTACGAACGCCGCCATCAAGCAACGTCTGGACACCGCCATCCGGACCGGCGTGCCGCCGGACCCCAGGACGGCCGCGCTGGCCGCGCTGGCGCACGCCGTGGGTCTGGGGAAGCACCTCTACCCGGGAAACGAGGGAAGGTCCTCCAGGTCACGCCTGCGCGACCTGATCCGGTACGACCCGCTCGGCGGGATGGTCGCGCACGCCGTGATGGACGTGCAGAACGGCCTGCCCGCCCCGGCGAAGGGCGGCGCCGCGAACGGACGGACGCAGGCCCCCGGACGGCAGACGGTGGCGCGACCCGCGGCCGACGGTCGTAGCGTCGCGGCGCGGGTGGGCGCGTGATGAACGGCACGCGCCGATAAGCAGGATGAGCAACGCAGGCGAGGGGCGGTCCGCCCGGCAGTGGAGTGCCGGGTGGGCCGCCCCTCGCCCTTCGCCTTTCTCCGTTTCGCCGGGCGGCGGCCGCCGCCGCTCCGCTCTCCTTGCCAGCCAACGGGCGGGGGTGCCCGTCCCCCAGCCTTCAGCCGGGAGGTGCCCCAGGCCGGAGGCTGGGGGGCGAGGGGGCCGGCGCTGCCGCATTTCCGGCACTGTGGCGTGGTCGCGGCACTGCGGCACTTCCGGCGGCCGATCCGCCTTTACCGGTTCGGCGTTCCGGGCGCAAGGGGGACGATCCTGAATGAGCGCTTTTCCGATGATCTGTTCTATTGCACTCAGGTGAATCCCCGGCGCCGACCTGAGCCGAGATGACATGCTGCTCCAAGTCAGGGGGGTTGGTACCAATTTCCACAGTGTTCCGCGGTGCGCCGTACCCGGGCGCGCCAGAGGTACAGCCGGAGGTCGATGTGTCCGCCAACGTCAATCCCACGGTCCGGCGACGACGGCTCGGCGCAGAACTCCGCCGCCTGCGTGAGCTCAAGGGCATGACGGCCGAGGAGGTGGCCGGCCGGCTGATGGTCTCCCAGTCGAAGATCAGCCGACTGGAGAACGGCCGGCGCAGCATCAGCATGCGCGACGTGCGCGACCTCTGCGACGTCTACGGGGTGACCGACGAGCGGGTACGCGCCGGGCTGATGGAGATGGCGCGGGAGTCCCGGCAGCGCGGCTGGTGGCACGAGTTCGGCGACATCCCGTACAGCGTGTACATCGGTCTGGAGGCCGAGGCCTCCTCGATCCGGGCGTACGAGTCCTCCTTCGTGCCCGGTCTGCTGCAGACCAGCGAGTACGCCGAGGCGGTCGTCGCCGGCACCCAGCCCGACACCGACGCCACCGCCGTCCGACGCCGGGTGGAGGTCCGGCTCAAGCGGCAGAACCGGATATACGGCGAGAACCAGCTCGGCAGTCTCTGGGTGGTGATCGACGAGGCGGTGCTCTGCCGGGAGGTCGGCAGCCGCGAGGTGATGGCGGACCAGCTCTTCCAGCTGCTCCTGCTGAGCGAGCGGCCGAACATCAACCTGCAGGTGATTTCGTTCGAGCACGGCGCCCATCCCGGCATGACCGGGACATTCTCCCTGATGGAGTTTCCGGAGTCAGCCGATTCCACCGTCGTCTACTTCGAAGGAGTGACGAGTGATCTCTACCTGGAGAAGGACGCGGATGTACGTCGCTATACCAATCTCTACGACCACCTGCGGGCAGCAGCGCTCGGCGTTGCGGACAGCCGGTCTCTGATACAGAACTATGCGGAGAGGTTCAAGAGATGACCACCAAGACCACGGGCAGCCTCACCTGGCGCAAGAGCAGCTACAGCGGCGGTAACGGTGCCTGCATCGAGATCGCCGTGCCGTCCGGCGCGACGGTCGCCGTTCGCGACTCGAAGGACCCGCAGGGTCCGCAGCTGCACTTCTCCAGGGCCGCCTGGGCCGCCTTCGCCTCCGCTGCGGGCGACGGCGTGTTCGGTGAGGCCTGAGCAGTCCGCTGGTCTTCGAGTGCCCGCCGCGCCCGTTCGCGGCGGGCACTCGCGCGTGTCGGCCAGGGTCAGTCGGCCGGGTAGCGCCCGGCCCACACCGCCCGTTCGGCAGGCGGGAGTTCGGGGCCGTGCAGCTCGGGGCCGTGCAGCAGTTCCAGGACGAAGTCGTCGGCCAGTTCCAGGATCGTCCCCCGGCCCTCCAGCTCGGCCAGCAGCCCGGGCGGCAGGGCGCTCTCCCCGTGCAGGACGCCGAGAAGGTTGCCGCAGATCGCCCCGGTGGAGTCGCTGTCGCCGGAGTGGTTCACCGCCAACAGCAGCCCGGACCGCAGGTCGTGCGCCACCAGCGCGCAGTACAGCCCGATCGCCAGGGCCTCCTCGGCCACCCAGCCCTCGCCCAGCGACTCCACCCGCTCCGCGGAGGGCTCCCCGGCGCGTACCGCGTCCAGTGCGCCGCGCAGGGCGGCGGTGGTCTCCTCGTGCGCCGGGCGCTCGGAGAGCAGGGCCAGCGCCAGGTGCACGCCCTCCTCCAGGGTGCCGCCCCGGACCATGGTGTGGACGATCACCGCGAACGCCCCGGCGGAGAGGTAGCCGGTGGGATGGCCATGGGTCAGCACCGAGCACTCCACGGCCAGCTGGAAGACCAGCTGCGGCTCCCAGGCCACCAGCAGGCCGAACGGCGCGGCGCGCATCACCGTTCCGCAGCCCTTGGAGTGCGGATTGCGCGGCGCTTCCAGGGTGCCGGGGCGCGCCGCGTCAGGTCCGGTCAGGCCGCTCAGGCAGGCCGTGCCCGGGGCACGCTCGGCGTACAGCCACTCCTGCCGGCCGAGCCAGCCGAGCCCGGGCTCGCGCTCGTCCGGGCCCCAGGCGCTCTGGGTGGCGGCCCAGCGGAGGTAGGCGCGGTGCACGTCGGTGGGCGGATGCCAGGCACCGCCGTCCCGGCGGACGTGCGCCCGGATCAGACCGTCCAGGGTGAAGAGCACCATCTGGGTGTCGTCGGTGACCGTCCCGCGCCGCCCGTACGCGGGCACGTACCCGGTCACGCCCTGCGGACCGTGGGCGGCCCGGATCCCCTCCAGCGACTCGAACTCGATCCCCGCGCCGAGCGCGTCACCGATCGCCCCGCCGAGCAGGCAGCCCCGTACCCGGCTGCGGAAGTCCTGTTGCTGCGCGCGTGACCACAGTGGCAACACGGTCGGGCACCTTTCGTCGGTCGTCCGGGCCTCGGGCCACACGGAAACGGGGCGCGGAAAGGCGGAGCACCCTCCCCCAGGGCGGCCTCAAGCGCCCCGCACTGTAGCCGAATACCTTGACCACTCGACCCACCATGTCGAACATCCACCCGATCCGACCGGTTGCTCCGCTTTCCGGGAACTCATGTGCAACCCGATCCGCCGGACGTGCGTATGCAGGGAGGATGCGCCCGCATCCGATCGAGACAACGGAGCAGCGGCAGGATGACCGACGAGGAGTACAGCGCGTTCTACCTGTCCTCGTTCTCCCTTCTGGTACGGCAGGTCTACGCCATGACGGGGGACTTCAACGAGGCGCAGGACGCGGTCCAGGAGGCCTTCGTCCGGGGCTGGGGGCAGCGCAGGCGGCTGTCGGCCGAGGAGAGCTCGCCCGAGGCGTGGATCCGCACCGTCGCCTGGCGGCTGGCCGTCAGCCGCTGGCGCCGGGCGCTGCGCGGGCGGGTGCTGGAGCGCCGGCAGTTCACACCGGAGCAGTCGGTGGACGGGCCCGGGCCCGAGCACACCGCGTTGGTCGCGGCGCTGCGCAAGCTCCCGGCCGCACAGCGGCAGGCCATCGTGCTGTTCCACCTGTGCGACCTGAGCATCAACCAGGTCGCGGCCGAGACGGGTGCAGCGGTCGGCACGGTCAAGGCCCGGCTGTCCCGTGGCCGGGCCGCACTGGCGAAGTACCTCGCCGACGCCCCGGACGCGCTGGCCGGTTCCCCTGTCGAGCGCTCCAACCGCGAAAGGATGCGCAGCTGTGCCTGACCTGGACGACACCGCGCGCGGGGACAGGCTCTCCGTCGCACTGCACGGGCTGGCGAGCGACACCCCGGCGGCCCTGCCGCTGCCGTACCGAACGGTCCGTGACCGGGGCCTGCGACGGCGCAGGCGGCGGCGTGGGATCGCGGCGGCCGTGGGCACGGTCTGTGCTGTCGCGCTGCTGGGCGGCGGCGGCCTGCTGCTCCAGGGGCGGCACGGCGCCGCCCCCGTGGTGGCACCGGCCGCTCCCCGGCCGGGGAGCCCGTCACCGGCTCCGAAGAGCACCCCGACGACCTCCACCGCACGACCACCGATCCGGGTCGACCTCACGCGGCACCTGGTGATCGTGAATGCCGAGGGCACCACCAGGGAGCTGCCTGCCACCACCGGGGCTCCCGCACACCCCACGAAGACCGGCTGGATGACGGTGGCCGGGAAACCCGGGACCACGACCCTCGTCAACGGCGGAAGCTCGACGGAGGGGCCGTACCGCGTGTCGATGGACTGGTGCGTACAGCTGGCCGCCGCGAACGGCTACCCGACGTACGTCTGCGCCATGCCCTTTCTCACGGGCACCGTGTTCGGGCACGAGAACGTCACCCACGAGAACATCGGTCTGAGCACCGAGGACGCGCGCTGGTTCTTCGAGCACGTCTCGGTCGGTGACCGGGTCGAGGTGTCCGGCTGACGTTCGCCGGGGCGTGAGGTCCGCACGTGGTGTCCGCACGCCCCGGTTCCGCTACTCCAGGACCGGGAGCAGCTTCGGCAGGTGCCCGTCCGAGGCCAGCGCGGCGGCCCGGCGTTCGGCCGGCACCTCGCCGTAGGTGGTGGTGCGCTGGCGGGCGGCGCGCCCGGCGGCCTCGGCGATGGCCTCCAGGTCGCGGACGGACTTGTAACTGCCGTACGCCGAGCCGGCCATCCGGGAGATGGTCTCCTCCATCAGCGTGCCGCCCAGATCGTTGGCCCCCGAGCGGAGCATCTCGGCGGCCCCCTCCGCTCCCAGCTTCACCCAGCTGGTCTGGATGTTGGGGATGTGCGGGTGCAGCAGCAGCCGGGCCATCGCGGTGACCGCCCGGTTGTCCCGCATGGTCGGGCCGGGCCGGGCGATGCCGGCCAGGTAGACCGGCGCGTTGGTGTGGATGAACGGCAGGGTGACGAACTCCGTGAAGCCGCCGGTCCGTTGCTGGATGGAGGCGAGCAGCCGCAGGTGGCCCAGCCAGTGCCTGGGGGTGTCCACGTGCCCGTACATCATGGTGGAGGACGATCGGATGCCCGACTCGTGTGCGGTGCTGACGACTTCCACCCAGGTGGCGGCCGGCAGCTTGCCCTTGGTGAGGACCCAGCGGACCTCGTCGTCGAGGATCTCGGCGGCCGTGCCGGGGATGGTGTCGAGTCCGGCCTCCTTGGCCTGCTGGAGCCAGTCGCGGATCGACAGCCCGGTCCTGCTGGCCCCGTTGACGACCTCCATCGGGGAGAAGGCGTGCACGTGGATGCCCGGTACCCGCTCCTTCACCGCCCGGGCGATGTCGAAGTACGCGGTGCCCGGCAGGTCGGGGTGGATGCCGCCCTGCATGCAGACCTCGGTCGCGCCGACCTCCCACGCCTGGGCGGCCCGCTCGGCGACCTGCTCCAGCGAGAGGGTGTAGGCGTCGGCGTCGGTGCGGCGCTGCGCGAAGGCGCAGAAGCGGCAGCCGGTGTAGCAGACGTTGGTGAAGTTGATGTTCCGGGTGACGCAGTAGGTGACGTCCTCGCCCACCACCGAGCGGCGCAGGTCGTCGGCGACCCGGCAGAGCGCGTCGAGGGCGGGTCCTTCGGCGTGGAAGAGCGCCAGCGCCTGCTCGTCGGTGAGCCGGGTCGGGTCGTCGGCGGCGACGGCCAGTGCCGTGCGCACGTCACCGTCCAGCCGCTCCACGGGAGTGGCCGCGACCTGTTCGCGCAGGGCCTGCCAGTCGCCGTACACGTCCTCGAAGTCCGCCCGGCGGTCACCGGTGCGGCCCTCGGTGTCGATGGTGCGGTGCAGGTCGGTGCGGCCGGACGGGGCGGGCAGGTCCTCGGGCTCCTGCCAGGGCAGGCCGGCCGGCATGACGTCAGGGCGGGCCAGGCCGGTGGCCGGGTCGGCGAGCGCGGTGACGTGCGGCAGGATGCGCGGGTCCAGCCAGGGTTCGCCGTGCAGCACGTACTCGGGGTGGACGGCGAGCCGTTCTCGCAGCTGGAAGCCCTGCGCCTCGGTGCGGCGGGCGAGTTCCTCGATCTGCGGCCACGGGCGCTCGGGGTTGACGTGGTCCGGCGTCAGCGGCGAGACGCCGCCCCAGTCGTCGATGCCCGCACCGATGATCAGCTCGTACTCGCTGTCCAAGAGGTTCGGCGGCGCCTGGACCCGGGCCGAGGGGCCGAGCACCAGCCGGGTGACGGCGATGACCGCGGCCAGCTCCTCCAGCTCGGCGTCGGGCATCGAACGCATCGCGGTGTCCGGCTTGGCCCGGAAGTTCTGGATGATCACTTCCTGGATGCCGTGGTACTGCCGGGCGACCCGGCGGATCGCGAACAGCGCGTCCGCCCGCTCCTCGTGGGTCTCGCCGATGCCGATCAGCAGGCCGGTGGTGAACGGGACGGAGCTGCGCCCGGCGTCCTCCAGGACCCTCAGCCGGACGGCCGGCTCCTTGTCCGGCGAACCGTGGTGCGGGCCGCCGGGCTCCGACCAGAGCCGGGTGGCGGTGGTCTCCAACATCATGCCCATCGACGCTGCGACCGGCTTGAGCCGTTGGAACTCGGTCCAGCCGACCACCCCGGGGTTGAGGTGCGGCAGCAGGCCTGTCTCCTCCAGCACCCTGATCGACATCGCCCGCAGGTACGCCTGGGTGTCGTCGTAGCCGTGTGCGTCCAGCCACTCGCGGGCCTCGGGCCAGCGGTCCTCGGGCCGGTCGCCGAGCGTGAACAGGGCCTCCTTGCAGCCCAGCGCCGCACCCTTGCGGGCGATGTCCAGCACCTCGTCCGGCGACAGGTACATCCCCTGGCCGGCCCTGCGCAGCTTGCCGGGGACGGTGACGAAGGTGCAGTAGTGGCACCGGTCCCGGCAGAGTCGGGTGAGCGGGATGAAGACGCTCTTGGAGTAGGTGATGATCCCCGGCCGGCCCGCCTCGGCCAGGCCTGCGTCCCGGATCCGGGCCGCGACGGCGCACAGCTCGCGCAGATCCTCACCGCGTGCCTGCAGCAGCACCGCCGCTTCGGCGACGTCCAGGGCGACGCCGTCCCGGGCCCGGCGCAGTGCGCGCCGCATCGAGGTGACGGTCGGTGGGGTGTGCGGGGCATCGGTTGCAGCCATGCAGCGAAGATACCCAGCTTTCCTCCGTTCGGCGGACCTGACCCTGATAAGGACTCAGGGTTGCTTGCGCCGTCGGATGTACGGCGATCTGGCCCTGCAGGGCGATGCCCCGGCCCCTTCCAGCGGTCTCTAATGGAGTGGCAGGACCGTTGAGTGCTACCGAGAGGTTGGACATGGTGGAGCAGGACTTCGCGCACCGGTCGCGTCGCCGGGCCGCGGTGCGCGCGCTGGTACCGGTCGGGGTGATAGCCGCGGCAGCGTCCGGGATCGGGCTGGTGCCCGCACTGGCGAGCGACTCCGGGCCGCACCTGCCGTCCCTGACGGCTGAGCAGCTGGTGGCGAAGGCGATCGGGTCGGACGTCCAGTCGCTGTCCGGCACCGTGAAGGTGTCGGCCGACCTGGGCGTGCCCACCCAGCTGCTGGGTGCGGCCGGCGGGGCCGTGGGCGGCGGGCACGGCGGCCGGGCCGGCGCGGACCCGACGGCCAAGCTGACCGAGCTGCTCGGCGGCGAGCACACCCTGCAGGTCGCGGTGGACGGCCCGGACCACCAGCGGGTCGGCCTGATCGAGGACCTCGCGGGCTACGAGCTGGTGCGCAACGGCGACCAGGTCTGGGCCTGGGACAGCAGCAGCAACCAGGCGCTGCACCTGACCGCTCCGAAGGACGCCGGCCGGTCCGGCGGGCACGGGCACGGCGAGGCCGGCAAGGCCCCGCTCACCGGCGCGCCGACCACCCCGCAGGAGGCCGCGAAGCTGTTCCTCGGCCAGAGCGCCGCGACCACCTCGGTCACGGTGGACGGCACGGCGACGGTGGCCGGCCAGAAGGCGTACGAGCTGAGCGTGAAGCCCAAGCAGTCCGGCTCCACCATCGGTGAGGTGCGGATCGCGGTGGACGCCGACAACGGCGTGCCGCTCGCGGTGGTGGTGCGGGCGGCCGACGGCGGCAAGGTGCTGGACGTCCACTTCAGCTCGGTTTCCTTCGCCAAGCCGGCTGCCGGGACCTTCGACTTCAAGGCCCCCAAGGGCGCGAAGGTGACGGAGCGTCCGGCCGGTGCGGACGGGCAGCACAAGCAGCCCGAGGCCGGCGCCCCGTCCGGGCAGAACGACGTCAGGACGATCGGCGAGGGCTGGACGACGGTGCTCAGCGCCAAGCTGCCCGGTGCCCCGGCACCGAAGCCCGACAGCACCTCCGGCGCGGACCACCGCAAGCACGGCCGCTCCTCGCTCCCGCAGGACCCGGCGGCCCTCGCCAAGTCCCTCGGCAAGAAGGTCGACGGCGGCTCGCTGATCAGCACCAAGGTGCTGAACGTGCTGATCACCGATGACGGCCGGGTCCTGGCCGGCGCCGTGACCCTGCCGGTGCTGCAGAACGCCGCCGGGGTGAAGTAGTGACGACTGCTCCCGACACGGAGCAGGTACGGGGTCGGGGGGGGGGGGGGGGGGGGGGGGGGGGGGGGGGGGGGGGGGGGGGGGGGGGGGGGGGGGGGGGGGGGGGGGGGGGGGGGGGGGGGGGGGGGGG
>NZ_JBVIMH010000069.1:0-11730 GCF_055579945.1 Kitasatospora sp. NPDC032150
GGAGACCACACAAAAAAAGGGAAAACCGAGCAAAAACAGGGGGGGGGGAAGAAAAAACAGACCACTTGGGGACCGGGGGGGGAGGGGGGGGGGGGGGGGGGAACCCCCCCCCCCCCCCCCCACCTCCGGGGGGAATGCCGGCCTGGGGTGTCAGGAAGCCGGCTGGATGGTCCAGTTCTGGTACGCCTGCTGGTTCGGCTGCTGCAGCTCGAGCAGCCAACCGCCGTAGTACCAGCGGTTGCTGGCCCCGAGCACCAGCGAAGAGCCCTTGGGAGCGAGGGTGTACCCGCTGCCCGCGGCGGTCAGCTTCCAGGCCTGCGAGTCCTTGTCCCCGCACGGCTGCTGGAACACGAACTGGCCCTGGGCGAGGTCGCCGCCGACCTGGAGGCACTTTCCGGACAGCACGCTCTTGACCCGGACGTTGCCGTCGCCCGCGTCGTCGAACAGCCACTGCTGGTTCTGGTAACCGGTGCGCTGGTAGGCGATCAGCACGTCACCGTCGTTGGTCGAACCACCCCACATGTCGGCCACCTGGCCGGTGAGGCTGTTGGACATCAGGTACGGCGTGCCGGGCTTGGTCGGACCGGTCGGGTTCGCCTTGGCGATCGTGTGGAAGGAGGCCGCGCGGCCGGGCTGAGAGGTGCTGCCGCTCTGGTCGCGGACCGCCACTGCCACCTGGTAGTCGGTGTCCGGCTGCAGCGAGACCAGCCGCACCACGGTCGACGTCACGGTGCCGATCGCGCGCCCGTTCAGCCGGATCTCGTACCCGGCGGCGGAGTCGGTCTTCGGCCAGCTGAGGACCGCGGAGTTCTGGGTGACCTGGCTGACCGTCACGTTCGGTGCCTTGCCCGGTCCCTTGCTCGAGGTCGGGCTCGGGGTCGGTGTCGGCGACGGGTTGGGGTTGGGGTTGGTGCCGTTGTCGGCCATCAGGAAGCGGTTGTTGGCCACGTTCCAGTGCGAGGACAGGTAGCTGCCCGGCTTGGGGTTGGTGTTGAAGTAGTTGTCCTTGGTGCAGTCCAGCCGGTCCTGCTGGTTCTGGTCCGGGCAGACCGTCCGCATCTTCGGGTAGTACGGAGCGTCCGAGTAGCACATCAGGTCCCAGTCGACCGTGCAGTGCCCGGCCTTACTGGAGTCCGGCGCGCTGTTGTTCACCGCACCGAGGTTGTGGCCCAGTTCGTGCGCGGCGACATGGCCGCTCCAGCAGCCCGAGTCGCTCCGGCCGTACGAGGGGCCGAAGTTGCTCAGGTTGTCCTGGCTGGGGCGCTCGTCGCCCGCGAAGGTGCCGATGCCGCAGTACACCTGGGCGTCGGCGAACATCATGTACTTGCGGTCCTTGTGGTTGAAGCCCTTGGCCGCCAGCGCGTCGTTGGTCGCGCCGAACTCCTTCAGCGCCGAGTCCGGCAGCTCGACGTCGAGCACGTTGGCGGTGCAGTCGGCGTCGGTGACGAACCGGACGTGGCGGGTGCCCCCGGTCTGCTGGGCACTGGCGTTGTAGATGACGTCGACGTCCGCGGCCCACTTCTTGAAGGAGGCCAGGTACTGGGCGTACCGGTCCTCCCCGGAGCCGTGCACGTACAGCACCTGGACCCGGTTGCCGCTGCTGCCGTCACCGTCGCAGACCACCGTGGAGCCGCCGGCGGCGGCGGTCTTGCCCGGGCTCGCCGAAGCCGGCGCGGCCGAGGCCAGCGTGGCACCGGTCTGTGCGTTCAGCACCGGCGGCGCGCCCTTCAGCAGGTCGTCGGCCGCCGGCGCCTGGGAGTCGCCGTGCAGGTCCGGGTTCGGTGCCACCGCCGCCACGGCGGGGGCGACCGTCTTGTGGATGTCCACGTCCTTGGGGGCGGTGTCCGGGCCGTGGGTGCACAGATCGGCGGCGGAGGTGCGGAACACACCCGCGCACTTGTCGTCCTTGGTCGCGACGGTCAACCCCGTGTAGACCATGCCGCGCGCCGGATCGCTCTTCGGTACCGAGCTCAGCGGGGCCGGCGCCTCCTTGTGCTGCGGCGCCGCCGCGGGGGACGGCGGCGAGTCGTCACCCGCGGCGACCTGGGCCACCTGCGCCGTGGCGGCCGTGTGCGCGTCCTGACCGCTCGTGGCCACGTTGAGCCCGACGGCGGTGGCGATCACGCCCGCCGTCACGGCCACTGCCGTGATCACAAGCGGGCGACGGTTCCGCCGCCGGTGTGACGCTCTGTTCCGTGCCATGTAACCCTCCCTGTCGGCATGAGGGGTTCGCTGCCGACGTATTGGGAGAGCGGGGGCCCCGGCTCGGATAACAGAAAATCGGCCAAAATTTTTTTCGGCTGATCCAGTCCCACCCGAAGAGCCCGGCGTGCCGGCTTCGTTCGGGTCCGACCGAGGTGGGTTGACCGGTTCGGGCGGGCCGCGTGGGCAGGGCGGCATCCGCTCCGGTGGCGCTGCCGCGCGGGGCCGTGCGGACGAGGGCGAGGACGGCGCAGAGCGGGGCGAGGACGGCGCCGACGGCATTCGCCGAGTTGCGGACGGCCGTCACGGCGCAGCCGTCCCCCCGAGGTACCGCCGGGCCGACCTGCGGGAGATGTCCGGGCCGGCCCGGCGCCCCGCGTCAGACCGGTCGGCGCCCCGCGTCATCGGGCAGGCCCAGCCCGAGCCGGACAGCGCGTTCGACCGGCGAGTACGCGCCGTCGCTCCGGTCGAGGTCGAGCAGCCCGGTCGGCACCAGCGGCGGCTGGGCGATGAACCTGGGGCGGGTACCGCGGTTGGGCTGGGCGGCGTGGATCAGGAACGGATGGCACAGGTAGACGTCGCCGGCCCGGCCGGTGGCGAGGGCGGTCGGCCGGTCGGGGGCGTCGAGCCTGCCCGCGGCGTCCATCTCCGTGCAGAGGCCGAAGAGGTCGGCACCGCGCTCACCGGCGGGCTCCAGGAACGACGGGACGTCCTGGTGCGAGCCGACCTTGATCCGGGTCGGCCCGTGGTCGGCGTCGACGTCGGAGAACAGGAACAGCATCAGCAACGCCCGGCCGCGGGAGTGGAGGTTGAGCCAGTACCCGCTCTCACCCTCGGGGGTGTAGCTGGCGTCCATGTGCCACCCGGTGTCACCTGGATCGCCGGGGTGGGGGAACCGGATCGGGAAGGTTCCCAGGCCGACGCGCGGCACCCACCGGCCCGCGCCGACCAGTTGGTCGAAGGCGGCGTGCAGGCGCGGGGTCGTGGCCGCCCGCTGGAACGGCTCCTCGGCGTAGCCGTCGAGCCTGACGACCGGCTCGGTCCACGTTCCGGGGTCGTCCGGGTCGAGCCCCGTCTCACGCCACAGGAACGCCCGGCACTCCTCGGCCAACGGGCGCGGAAACGCCTCTTCGAGGCGGATGAAGCCGTCGGTGACGAACCGTTCGATCTGTTCTGCTGTCAGCACTTCCCGCACGCCCGCGATTCTCGGCCGCGATTCCGCAGGTGGGCAACCGAATTGTTCGGCCGGTCGGTCTCACACCGGGTGCGGACCGCGCCTCGCGGCTGCGATCCGCTGCCGGGCGGCCTCGTACAGCACCGCGGTGCCGGCGTTGGCCGCGTTCAGCGAGCTCGCCGCGCCGGTCATCGGGATGCTCACCGTGTGGTCGCACAACTCGCGCCAGGCGTTGCTGAGTCCACTGGTCTCATTGCCGACCAGCAGCAGCACCGGCTGGGTGAAGTCGAAGTCGAAGACATCGCAGTCGCCGTGCTCGTCCGTCCCCACCAGCATCACCCCGCTCCCAGAGGCCCGCTGATCGGCCACCCAGTCCGCCACCTCGCGCGGCGCGGGCACCCGGACCGCGGGCAGGGCGAACAGCGAACCGGTGCTGGCGCGGACCGACTTGGAGTCGTAGACGTCGGCGGCGTGCCCGGCCACGATCACGCCGTGCGCGCCGAATGCGTCGGCCGAGCGGATGATGCTCCCGATGTTCCCCGGGCTGGTCGGCCGGTCGAACAGCACTCCGAGGAAGTCGTCCCCCACCGGGATCCGGTCGAGGTCGTCGGCGGGCATCCCCACCACGGCGATCACCTCGGGCGCGGACTCGTTCTTCTCGCCGAGCTCGGCCAGCAGCTCCGGAGCCATCGCGATCTGCTCGGTCCGCACCGTCCGCAGCAGCTCCTGACCCCAGCGCGAGAGGTTCCGGCTCCCGTCGAAGATCAGTGCGCGCACCGGCCAGCCGTACTCCACCGCCAGCGAGATCGGCCGCACGCCCTGCACCAGGAACTCCCCCGCCCGCTGCCGCTTGTTGCGGTTGGTGAGCAGCGCCTGCCACTGCTGGAACCGCGCGTTGCGTGAGGTGATCCGCTGGACCGCTGGCACCTTGCCCCCGGGGTTTGAGTGAGCCTGCCGGACCGATCCGATTCAGCCGACCGTCAGTCAGAGTTCTTACCGATGCTTGCCAAAGGCTACCGGGCCGGGGGGTGCGGAGCGATGGCGGACGGCCGGGTGATTGGACGTCAGTGACCGTTTCGGGCATGGATGTTGGGCGCGTGCCACCATCACCGCACCTGCTGAAGACGCAGTTTGCCCGGCCGCCCCCGACGTGCTCCGCGCCCAGGCGGACCGGCTGATCGAGGGCGGCACCGACACCGTCGAGCTGACACCGCCGGATCTGGCGCGGCAACTGCGCACCCACTGCCTGGAATTCTGCGGGGCGTTGCAGAAGCACCACGGCGGCGAGGACGAGGCCGTCTTCCCGATGCCGGCCGAGCGGTTCCCCGCGCTCGCACCGGCGCTGGCACGGCTCGGCTCGGCGAGGAACACCGGGTGGTGGCGCAGCTGCAGAAGGTCCGCGACGTGGACCGGCCGGGCGACCTGAGCGCCTCGGCCTCGCAGGCCGAAGCCGAAAGTGTGCAGATTCGGTGAATTTTTGCCGGGACGACCACGGCTTGCCGGACACCGGAGCCCGTCACCCTGGGATCCGCCGCCCCTTCAACGCGCCGGCGACAGCGACCGGAGCGGAACACGACGGGACACCCCGACGGGATCCCGCCGCAGGTCAGGCCATACCAGGCCAGGGGCGGCCGCGCTCGCCGGAAGCACCCCGAACACCCCCGCAACACCCAGATGACACCCGCCAGCCATCAATACTCCTACGCATGGAAGGCGAAAGCGATCAGATGCTTTCGATTTGCAGGGCAATCGGCGGACATGGCAGCATAATCACAGGGATCGGGATTGGTCCCGTGGAGCGATCGAGAACGGAAGAAGTCAAGTCCCATGTCGCACGGCGCGCGTGTCATCGTCGGAGTGAGTGGCTCGTTGAACAGTCTGACCGCGCTGCACCGCGCGGTCGACGAGGCCCGTGCCCAGCAGGCGGTGCTGGTTCCCGTGCTGGCCTGGACGCCCGTGGGTGGCGAGCTCAGCTACCGCGCCCACCCCTGCCCGCCGCTGCTGCGCGCCTGGGAGGCGGCCGCCAGGGAGCGGCTGGAGCGCGCCTTCGAGGAGGCGTTCGGCGGGTTCCCCGTCGGCGTCGAGGTGGAGCCGCTGGTGATCCGCGGTGACGCCGGACCGGCCCTGGTCCACGTCGCGGACCGGCCGGGTGACCTGCTGGTCGTGAGCACCGGACGCCAGGGCAGCCTGCAGCGCTTCCTCCACGGCTCGGTGGGCCGCTACTGCCTGGCCCACGCCCGCTGCCCCGTCGTCGCCGTTCCGCCGTCCGCCCTCTACACGGACCTGCGGCAGATCTCCCGGGCGGTCGACCTCCGCGAGCTCTCGCACGCCGCCTGACCGCACGCCGTACGATCGCACCCCGCCCGGAGGCCGGGCGGGGTGCGATCGTACGGTCAGCAGTCCGGGAAGTCGAAGGTGTAGCCCTGCTGGACCAGCCACGGGAGCAGTTGGGCCAGCGCGGCCACCGTCTGGCTGCGGTCGCCACCGCCGTCGTGCATCAGGATGATGCCGCCCGGGTGCAGCTCGCGCTGTGCGGTGGCGACGATCTCCGGCACACCGGGCTTCGCCCAGTCGCGGGTGTCGACCGTCCAGCCGAGCGGGCGCAGACCGTCCTGTACGGCGATCTGTCGGTTCTGCGCGCTGAAGTCACCACCGGGGGCCCGGAACCAGGTGATCTTGGCGTCCGGGCCACCGGACTTGAGGATCATCGTCTTGGCCGCGTCGATCTCGTAGACCTGCTGCTCGTGCGGGAGGGTGTGCATCGGCTGCGGGTGGTTCACGGTGTGATCGCACAGGCGGTGGCCCTCGTCCAGGATGCGCTGGACCGTCTTCGGGTTCGCAGCGGCCTGGGGGCCGATCTCGCAGAAGGTCGCCTTGGCGTGGTACTGCTTCAACAGGTCGAGGATCGCGCCGGTGGCCGGGCCGGGGCCGTCGTCGAAGGTGAGCGCGACCGTCCTACCGCCGCTCGCGGTGCGGTACACGATCGAAGAGCCCGGAGCGTCCGGCGCGGGTGGCTGCGGCGCCGCGGCGGCGGCAGTGGGTCCGGTAGTCGCCGCCGGGGCCGGGGCGCCGGGAGCGGGCGCGTGCCGGGTGGGGGCTGCGGGGGTCGGGGTGCCGGGGGCCGGCGTGCTGGGGGCGGGTGTACCGGGAGGCGCGGTACTGGGCGTCGCGGTGCTGGGCGCACCGGCGGCGGGGAGCGCCGTGGTGGTGACGGTGATGCCGGGAGCGGCCGCACCGGGCGCACCGGCAACGGGTGCGGCCGCGGAGCCGAGCGCTGTCCTACCGGGGGCCGACTGCGCGGTCGCCGACGCGGTGGCGCCCACGTGGATGCTCGGGCTCGCGGCTGCGGAGGCGCCGTTCGAGGCCGGCCCGCACGCGCAGGCGAGGGCGAGTGGGAGGAGGGCGGCGCATCCTGCGGCGGCCCGGCGAAGAATCGTGCGGGTCGTGCCCTGATCCGGCATGGCTGTTGCTCCTGGGGTCGTACAAAGGCCCGGCATGACATCGGGCTTCCCTTCGACAATGGCCGTCGATCGCGCGCTTCCAAAGCGTTCACGGCTTCTTGAGACCGTTCTCACGTTCGGCGGGGGGCGACTGTGACGGGGCTCTCGTAGTCCGCCCCTCGGCCTGCCAGCCGTCCTCCCCCTGCCGCCCTCCCCCCTGCCGCCTCCCCCCTGCCGCCTCCCCCCGCTGTCCTCCCCCCAGCCGCCCTTCGCGGTCCGCAGCCGACGGCGCACGGGCGCAGCTCGTCGCGCGCACCGTCCGCACCCGCTCCGATCCACACTCCCCACGCTCCCCCGAACTTCCCCGCACTCTTCCGCCTCGGCGACTCGGCCGAGGAGTACGAACGGTCCTTCCACCCCCGGCCGGAGCGGGTCCGGAGAGGGCCGGCGACTCCGGGATCGCCGCGCCCCGTTCCGCGCCGCCGCCAGGACTTCCGCGGCCGGGAGGGGAGTTGACGCGCCCGGCGGCGGACAGCACTTCCACGCCGTCCGGTTGATCTACAGTGCTCGGGGTAGTTCCTGTCCCTTGGTGTCCTGAGGAGGAGTCACGAATCATGTCGACTGAGACGTTCGAGTTCCAGGTGGAAGCGCGCCAGCTGCTGCAGATGGTGATCCATTCGATCTACTCGAACAAGGACGTGTTCCTGCGCGAGCTCGTCTCCAACGCCTCCGACGCGCTGGACAAGCTGCGTCTGGAGGCACTGCGCGACGACGCGTTGGGTGCGGATGTGTCCGACCTGCACATCGAGATCGAGACCGACCGGGAGGCCCGCTCCCTGACCGTGCGGGACAACGGCATCGGCATGTCGTACGACGAGGTGATCCAGCTCATCGGCACGATAGCCAACTCCGGTACCGCGAAGTTCGTGCAGGAGCTGCAGGGGGCCAAGGACGCGGCCGCCACCGAGGGCCTGATCGGGCAGTTCGGCGTCGGCTTCTACTCCAGCTTCATGGTGGCCGACGAGGTCGTGCTGCTGACCCGGCGCGCCGGCGAGAGCCAGGGCACCCGCTGGACGTCAACCGGTGAGGGGACGTACACGCTGGAGACCGTGGCCGAGGCACCGCAGGGCACTTCGGTCACCCTGCGCCTGCGGCCCGCGGACACCGAGGACCAGCTCCACGACTACACCTCCGCCTGGAAGATCCGGGAGATCGTCAAGCGGTACTCCGACTTCATCACCTGGCCCATCAGGATGGCCGCCGAGGCCGCCCCGGGCACGGCGGACGGGGACGACGCCGCTGCACGCGAGCCCGAGACCCTCAACTCCATGAAGGCGCTGTGGGCCCGCTCCCGTGACGAGGTGTCCGACGACGAGTACCACGAGCTGTACAAGCACATCAGCCACGACTGGACGGATCCGCTGGAGACCGTCCGGCTGCAGGCGGAGGGCACCTTCGAGTACCAGGCCCTGCTGTTCCTCCCCTCGCACGCGCCGCACGACCTGTACACCCAGGGGTACAAGCGCGGCATCCAGCTCTACGTGAAGCGCGTCTTCGTGATGGACGACTGCGAGGCGCTCATGCCTCCGTACCTGCGCTTCGTCAAGGGCGTGGTCGACGCCCAGGACCTGTCGCTCAACGTGTCCCGCGAGATCCTGCAGCAGGACCGCCAGATCGAGCTGATGCGCCGCCGCCTGGCGAAGAAGGTGCTGTCCACCGTCAAGGACCTGATGACGGGCTCCCCGGAGCGCTACGCCACCCTCTGGCGCGAGTTCGGCCGCGTCCTCAAGGAGGGCCTGCTCAGCGACTACGAGAACCGCGACGCCATCCTCGCCGTCTCCTCGTTCGCCTCCACGCACGACAAGGAGGAGCCGACCACGCTCAAGCAGTACGTGGAGCGCATGAAGGAGGGGCAGGAGCACATCTACTACCTGACCGGCGAGTCCAGGCAGACCATCGAGAACTCGCCGCACATGGAGGCTTTCCAGGCCAAGGGCATCGAGGTCCTGCTGCTCACCGACCCCGTCGACGAGGTGTGGGTGGACTCCGTTCCCGAGTTCGACGGCAAGCAGCTGCGGTCCGTCGCCAAGGGCGAGGTCAACCTCGGTACCGAGGAGGAGGAGCAGGCCGGGACCGAACGCGAGCAGCGGCAGCAGGAGTTCGCGGAGCTGCTGACCTGGATGGCCGGCCGGCTGAGCGAGGAGGTCAAGGAGGTGCGCCTCTCCTCGCGGCTGACCGTCTCGCCCGCCTGCATCGTCTCGGACACCCACGACGCGACGCCGGCCCTGGAGAACCTGTACCGCGCCATGGGCCAGGAGATCCCCCGGGCCAAGCGCATCCTGGAGCTCAACCCCGGCCACCCGCTGGTCAGCGGTCTCAGGACGGCGCACACCGAGCGCGCGGACGACCCGGGCCTCGGTGAGACCGCCGAACTCCTCTACGGCATGGCCCTCCTCGCCGAGGGCGGCCAGCTGCGGGAGCCGGCCCGCTTCATCAAGCTGATGGCCGACCGGCTGGAGCGGGCCCTGTAACCCGCCGTAGCCCCTCAGGCCCGTCTCCCCGGCCGTCTGGTCGGGGAGACGGGCGTCCGGGCGTCCGCCCCGGGACGGCTTCCGGTGTGCCACCGCCGGGTCCGCTACCGGTGGCTCCTCCCGTCCACCCCGACGGAGGTCGGCTGTGCGAAGGCCGCCGGAAGCCCGCCCCCGGGACGGACTCAGGCTTCGGCGCGCTCCCTGATGCGGTCGAGGGTCGACCGGATGCCCTGTTCCAGCATGCCCAGCCGGTGGGCGATGATCTGCTCCTCCTGCTCGGGCTGGGCCGCGATCGCCTGGCTCAGGTACGAGCCGCCCTGTCCGAGCGTGACCGACTGGCGCAGCCGGGTGCCGCCGTCCTCGGCCTCCAGGTCGAACCGCCAGCGGGCGACGGGCCGGCCGAAGTCGCCCTGGGGTGCCCGGACCTCCCAGCCGAACGCACGCTCCGGCTGGTAGTCGAAGATCCGCGAGACGGTCTCCCAACTGCCCAGCCGGTCGTTCCGGTTGCGCCCGACGAAGGTCGCACCGAGGGCCGGCCCGGGAGCGCCGTCCAGCCACTCGACCTCGTACAGCTCCCCGCCGAGCCCGGCCGGCGTGGTGATGTCGCTGACCAGCGCCCAGACCCGCTCCGGCGGCGCGGCCACGTGCACGTTCACCTCGACCGCCGGACTGTCCGCCAACCGCACCATCGCTGTCCTCCCCATAGCACCGTTCTGCCACCGAACACCGTATCCGGCCCGGCAGACGGTGCGCTACTGACTAGTAACCAGGCGCGGGTCGGCAGCTCCGGGAGGACAGCTTCAGTAGCTCCGCAGGACGGCTTCGCACTCCCGGCAGCGCCGGTCGTACAGCTTCGGCGGGTACCAGGGCTCTCCCGGCCTGGCCGGCCGGTAGTGGCTGTGTTCCATCGGGTCGGTGCTCAGCCCGCACAGCGTCGTCGGCAAAGGGTCCTCCAACGCGTCGGGATCAGCCCCCGCCGCGTGGACCAGGAGCACGACCGGCTCGACGCCCTCCGGCCCGATCGCCTGGTCGGGGTCCAGCTCGAACAGCACGATCACGGAGCCCATACTGCGACCCTGCGGCAGGTCGGCCCCGGGCGCATCCCGGAGCGCCGAGCGCTGCCGCCGCACTCCGGGCCCTGGACCCGGTGCCTCACTCGGATCAACGGGAGTCGGCCATGACGGCCGCCCGCCGACAGCGGTGTCCTGGCCGCCGGCCAGGTACGACACGGGCGCGCCGCCGACGTCGCCGCCAGGTCCCGCACCGGGTCGGATGATCCTGGGCAAGGTCGTCTCAGGCTCCCTTCCGGCTGTCGGCCGAGTGGCGTCCCAGCGTCAGCAGGGCGCAGGCGGCGGCCGCGGCGGAGGCGAGCATCGACGGCGTCAGCGCCGCCGCGCCGATGCCCTGGGCCGCACGCGCGGCGACGAGCAGCCAGAGGTTCCCCGAGATCCCGCCGGCGAGCGAACCGGTGCCGAACAGCAGCAGGGCCCAGAGGGAGAACCGGCGGGGACCGGTCAGGTCGGCGGCTCGCCCGCCGACGACCAGGAAGCTCGCGAAGAACAGCGCGTAGCCCGACACCACCCACTGCAGCCGGTCGGCCGGCAGGCCGAGCCCTGAACCGATACTGGGGAGAGCGACGTAGATGATGGAGTAGTCGAGGGCCACCAGGAACTGGGCGGTCGACAGGGCGACCAGGGCCGCCACCATGCGGTCGCTGTATCCGGCCCGGGACGTGGGCTGCGAAGTGCCCGGTAAGACCTCGGTGGAGGCTCCTCCTGCACCGCACCCACCACGCAGGCCGGCGCGATCAGGGAAAGCCCGACCAGTCCGGCCAGTCGCGTACGCAATTTCCACTCCCTGGTGGTCGATTCGCCATGTCGTTTCCGACATCCACCGCTCTGCCCGGTGACGTTCCCGCTCGGCTCCCACGGTTTTCCCGTCCGGGGCGACCCGGCGGTGCCGAGGCGGTATCGCGCGCGACCGGCGCTGCGGCATTCGCCGGCTCGCCGAGGAGATCCCGGACCAGCTGTTCGCGTGCCATCGCCAGCGGAATGACGGTCAGGGCCAGCAATACCGCTCCCGTCCAGCTGGCGCAGGGGGCGCCGAATCGGTCCACGGCAAGGAGATCGCGGTTCCCGCGGTGCCTTCCGAGACGCCCAGCGAGCCGCCGATCGGGGTGAGCAGGCCGATGGGGAGCAGCTCGGTGGTGACCGGGGAGAAGATGTCGACCGCCACGGCGAGCACCGCGCACCAGGCCTTCACCCGCGACCGCTTCGACCATCCGTCGGGCCGAGTAGCCGGGGGGAATCTCACCCCCCGGCCCTCACAGAACCGTGCGTAACAGTCTCCCGTTACACGGCTCGTGCCGCTCTGATCGTCAGAC
>NZ_JBVIMH010000070.1:0-10875 GCF_055579945.1 Kitasatospora sp. NPDC032150
GCCATCGCGAAGCTGCCCGAAAACGCCTGGGAGACCTCGGTGACGCAGGATGGCAGCCTCCAGGAGGGCTACTTCGTTGCGGAGTTGACCGGTCTCATCCTCGCCCTGCAGTGCCGCGAGGACGACACCGCCACCATCGGCGCGGTCACCGCCCTCGGCCACCACGACACCTGGCGCGAGGCCACCGCCGAGCGGATGTTCCTCCACGTCCTCCAGGATCACTGCAACTCACCGATTGCCGGGTATGCGCAGGCTGAGCCGGACGGCCGCCTGTCCCTGCGCGGCCGGGTGTTCTCCGCGGACGGCAAGCAGGTCCTGGACGCCCACGAGTGGGCCGGTTCCCTCACCCCGAAGACCTCGGCACCGCCACCGCCCTCGCACTCAAGCGGCAAGGCGCGCACCAGCTGGTCGCCGCGATCCCACACTGACTGTGGCCTTCGAACGGCAGAAGCCCCGGGCCGAGGCCCGGGGCATCCTCATCCTGCCGACGTCGTAGCCGATCAGCCCCAGCTGGCGTCACGGAGGGTCCAGACGCTGTCGTCGGGGGTGTTCCAGTCCGTGTCGGTGATCGTCCGCCCGGAGTCGAGATTCCAGGCAGAGTCGTGCAGGCCGCCCCAGGTGGAGTCGTGGATGGCTGCGGGCATCGGGACCTCCAGCACTTCGCTCGTGGTGATCACCCTACTGATCTGTGACTGAGCGAGATACATGTCACCAGGCTGGGTGTGCGACCTGGGGTTCAGCACTGTTCTGGGCTCGAGACCTGTCACCGTTTGGGAGGCCTTGTCGTCACCAGCTGCAACTTGGCAGCCTTGTTGGCACCAACCCCGGCCTCGCCCGCACCCTCCTGCACCTGCTCCATCTCGGCTGACCGCGTGTGACTGAGCGAGATGGCCGCCGTGCACATCACCAGGGCACTACGCCGGCGTCCTCGAAGAACTGACCGGTCGGGCCGTCGTCGGGCAGGGTGGCGAGCTGGAGGGCGATGGCTGCGCCCTGGACGGGGGTGCGCACGCCGCGGAAGCCGTTGAGGTCGGTCGCGACGTAGCCGGGGCAGCCGAGGTTGATCAGGATGTTCGTGCCGCGCAGCTCCCGGGCGTACTGGAGGGTGAGGGCGTTCAGGAACGACTTCGACGGCGGGTACGCCGCGGCCAGCGGGCCGATCACCTGCTCGCTGCCGGCTTCGGACTGGCGGGTGAGCGAGCCGACGCTGCTGGACATGTTGACGATCCGCGGCGAGGCGGAGCGGCGCAGCAGCGGCAGCATCGCGTTGGTGACGCGGATGACGCCGATCACGTTCGTCTCCACGACCGTGCGGATGGTGGCGGCATCGACCCGGGTGGGCTCCTGCGGCATGCCGCCGGTGATGGCGGCGTTGTTGATGAGCACGTCGAGGCGCCCGGCCCGGTCCTCGATCAGCCGTGCGGCGGCGGTCACGCTCGCGTCGTCGGTGACGTCCAGGGGGACGCCGAACGCTTCCACGCCGGCTGCGAGCAGTTTCTCCACGGCGGCCCCGCGGCGCTGTTCGTCGCGGGCGCCGACGCCGACGCTCCAACCGAGGGCGCCCAGGCCCGCGGCGATCTCGTAGCCGATTCCCTTGTTCGCGCCGGTGACCAGCGCAATCGTTCGTTCGCTCATGGGGACCATGCTGCTGCCGGCCCCCGGCCGAGGTCCAAGACCGATTGGGTGGACACCGATACCGTCCGGGTATCGATCCGGGGTAGCGTGGCGGCATGGAGACCCGGGAACTGCGCTACTTCGTCGCCGTGGCCGAGGAGTTGCACTTCGGGCGGGCCGCGCAGCGGCTCGGGATGGCCCAGCCGCCGCTGTCCCGGGCGGTCCAGCAGCTCGAACGCCGGCTCGGGGTGGTCCTGCTGGACCGGACCAGCCGCACCGTCAGCCTGACCGAGGCGGGCGCGGTGCTGCTGGTCGAGGGCCAAGCGGCCCTGGCGGCGGTCGACGCCGCCGAGCGCCGGACCCGCCGCGCGGCCCGCGCCGCGACCGGTGGCCCCGGCCTGACCCTGGTCACGAAGGCCAATGCGTCCAGTGACCTGCTGGCGGAACTGCTCGACGCGTACGCCGCCGAACCCGGCGCGGTGCCCGTGGAGGTCATCCTGTGCGGCCCGGCCGAACAGGAACGGATCCTGCGCGAGGGCCGGGCCGATGTGGCGCTCCTGCACCAGCCGTTCGACTCCACGGACCGGCTGCACACTGAGGAACTCAGCACCGAGGGCCAGGTGCTGGTCCTGCCGGCCGGGCATCCGCTGGCCGGCCGGGCCCATGTGCACATGGCCGACGTCGCCGGGCTCACGGACCTGCCGCTACCGCGCTGGCCCCGCCCCGACGGCAGCTACCCGCCCGGCCCCGGCCCCCGGGTCCGCGACCACGCGCAGCTGTTGCAGCTGGTCGCGCTGGGCCGGGCCTGCTCGATCGCACCGGAGTCGTGCCGGTCCCAACTGCACGGCGACCTGGCCGCCGTGCCGGTGCTGGACGCGCCGAAGGTCACCACCGTGATCGCCTGGCCGCCGCACAGCCGGTCCAGAGCCGTCGCCAACCTTGTCCGGACCGCGACACACCTCAAGTGAGGCAGTGCGCGCGGGCCGCCGCGCGCACTGCCCGACGGTCACACCACCGAAGCGTCGTCCAGCGTGACGTTCCCCTTGAGGCTGGACACCTGGAGACTGGGCGATGCAAGCCCGGAGGAAGCAGTACCAGGTGGGAATCAAGAGCAACATGGCCAAGCGGTACACGGCGGAGTTCAAGCGGGACGCGGTCGCACTCGTCCGGTCCTCGCCACACCGGAACGTCACCGAGATCGCCCGGGAACTGGGGGTCAGTCCGGAGGGATTGCGGGGCTGGGTCAAGCAGGACAAGACCGACCGGGGCGAGGGTCGGCCGGGCGAGCTGACCAGCGCCGAACGCGAGGAGCCTTGCTGTCGCCCGCCGCCAGCCGGCACATCGTCGACAGCCTCGCGGCCGGCCCGGCCGTGGCCCGCGGCGAGGCGGCCAGGCGGCGGCTGGCCGCGCTCTCGGCGCGCGAGCGCGAGGTGCTGGAACTACTTGGTGAGGGCCTCTCGAACGCGGACGTGGGCACCCGGATGCACATGAGCGAGGGCACGGTGAAGACGTACGTGAGCCGGATCCTGGCCAGGCTGGAGTGCGAGAACCGGGTGCAGGCGGCACTGCTCGCCCGGGACGCCGCGCTCTGACGGACCCGCGGGCGGGACGTCTCACGCTGGCCGCCGCGCGGGCCCGGCGCTCAGTGCCAGTAGGTCTGGGCGCCGGCCCGGCTCTGGTACCAGGCCCAGACGGCCAGTGCGGTCACCAGCACCAGCAGGAGCAGTAGGGCCAGGAAACCGGCCAGCCCGGTCCGGCCGGACGGCTCACCGGGCGCGGCCGTGAGTCGGGGAGCCACCCGCCGTACGTCGTCGGCGTGGTACCGGACCACGGTGTGCGAGCCCCAGACGCTGTCGGCGGTGTCGGTACGGAACCGCACCCCGTTGGCCACCGCCGTCTCGTGCACCGGACCGACCCCCGGCCACAGCGTGCGCACCTGCGGCACCGTGAGCCAGCTGATCTCCTCGCCGTCCACACCCAGTCCCCTCCGCGCCCGGTCGCCCCTCGGACCGACGGGCAGCAGGGCCCACGGTGTCGCGTGCCGACCTCCCCGTACCCGCCGTCGGGTGGAGCACCCGTCCCCCAGCCTTCGGCCGGGTGGGACCCCGGCCCGGAGGCTGGGGGCGGGACCGTCCGCGCCCGCCACCGTGCGGTGCCGCCCCCAGCCGCCGGGTCTGGGGGCGAGGGGCCCTCGGACGCACATCCCTCGTCGCGCGCAGCGCCGCTGCGCTCTCTTCCCCCCAGCCTGGCGGCTTGGGGGTCCCCCGGCCGAAGGCTGGGGGATCGGTGCCCCGCACGATGCACGCCCGGATGCGGCTCTCGGCACATCCTCGGTCTTCGGCCGGGAGACGCCCCTTTCCTCTCTTCACGCTCCCCGCTGCCGGGCGGTCTCATCATCACAGGCCCGGCGCACTTAACCGTCAAGGGGGCGCGGAATCAAATCCTGGCGCCCCGACCACGGTCAACGGTCCGCCCACGCCCCCAAGTAGCCCTGCCTGACGGGCAGCCGTCCGTGAGGTGCGTACACGATGAGGAGGACGTCCAAGGCCGGCCCGGCCGACAGGACCCTCGGGAGTGCGGATGGTTGAGCGATCGGAGCAGGGCCCCGGGTGGGGGCTGGCGGGTGAACTGTTCGCGGAGTTCACCGGCACCATGATCCTCATCCTGTTCGGTGCGGGCGTGGTGGCACAGGTGCTCGCGGCGGGCCTTGGCGACCATGACAGCATCGCCTGGGCCTGGGGGCTCGGTGTCACCCTCGGCGTCTACGTCGCGGCCCGGATGAGCGGCGGCCATCTCAACCCCGCGGTCACCGTGGCACTGGCGGCCTTCAAGGGCTTCCCGTGGGCGAAGGTCGGCCCCTACGCCGTGGCGCAGACCGCGGGCGCGTTCGTGGCGGCCCTGGTGGTGCGGTGGAACTACACCGAGGTACTGGCCAAGTTCGACCCGAATCACTCGATCAAGAGCCAGGGCGTCTTCTCCACCCTCCCCGGCAACGGCGGCTTCCCGGTGAGCGAGCTGGGCGCGCTGCGCGACCAGGTGATCGGGACGGCGATCCTGGTGCTGCTGGTCTTCGCGGTCACCGATGTGCTCAACAGCCCGCCACGCGCCAACCTCGGCCCCTTCATCGTGGGGCTGATCGTGGTCGCGATCGGCATGGCCTTCGGCACCAACGCCGGGTACGCCATCAACCCGGCCCGCGACTTCGGCCCCCGGCTGGCCAGCTACCTCACCGGCTACGGCCATGCCTGGCGGGACCAGTACGAAAACCTCTACTTCTGGGTGCCGATCGTCGGCCCGCTGGTCGGCGGTGTCGTCGGCGGTGCCCTCTACAAGATCCTGATCGGCGACTTCCTGGTCAGGGGAGGTGAACAGGAGGTCGGCCGCACCCCCGCCCCGGACACCGCCGAGTAGGCCCCGCGAACGCTTGGCCCCTCAAGGCGGCTCGCCCGAGGAGTGCGAGCGAGCGTGCGCTTCCGTACCGAAGCCCGGTGATGCGAGCCCCATCCGGGCCAGCTGGGTGCCGAGGCCGGGGGTGGCGGCCGAAGCCGAAGGCGAGGCGATGCTCTGGCGGCCGTCGAGGTGCTCTTTCAGGACGGCGATCAGGCGGCGGATCACCGGCCGGCCCCCGCTTGGATCCGGCGCATCTCGGCGCGATGTCCTCGTGGGTGGCGCCAAGATCGAGGGCCTCGCCCATGAGGCGGAGGCCGCGGTGCGGGTCGGTGAGGTGCTCGGGGCCGCCGTGCTCGATCACGGCGATGGCTGCGGCGCAGACTGCTTCTTCCTTGGTCATGGTGCGTTTCTTACGGCGTGTCTGACAATTCCTACCAGGCACGCGACGCTCCCTCAGCCTTCGCATGAGAGCACTCCCAGGGCGGAAAGCGCACCCCGCTGCGTTGCGTCGGTCGCCCGGCTAGTACTCCAGCTGTAGATCTTGATCACGATTGTTGGGCGGCCTGTCGCCGGTAGTGGCTGGCGCGGGCACGAGCTTGGTGCCGTCGGCGCCAGTCCGACCAGCGGAGTCGGTGTGCCAGGTCGCGGGCGGGCTGGGTAACGAATGCTGCGAAGAGGCGTCGGATCTCGCTGCACGTCAGCGGGACGAACCTGGTGGTGTCGTTGCGGCCTGCTCGATGGCGGCCGTGACCGCGAGAAAGGCCTGCGCAAGCATGGCCAGGGTGGTCCAGCGGTGCCAGGAGGTCCAGCGGCGGACCTGGTGCTCCCGAATGTCAGGCTGGTGTATTGGGAGCCCTTGTCGCTGTGATGCACGAGGCCGGGGCGGGGTCTGCGGGCCGCGATCGCCATAGCGAGGGCGTCGGTGACCAGCTCGGTTCGCATGTGGTCGGCCATCGCCCAGCCGACGATGCGGCGGGAGAACAGGTCCATGACGACGGCGAGGTAGAGCCAGCCCTCGTCGGTGGGCACGTAGGTGATGTCCGCGGTCCAACGCAGGTTCGGTGCGCTCGCGGTGAAGTCACGGCCGATCAGGTCGGGGGCGGCCGTGGCCTGCCGGTCCTGCCGGGTCAGCGAGGCCCGGCCGGTGCGGCGGTGCACGCCGACCAGGCCGGCCTGGCGCATCAGGCGGGCGACGCGCTTGCGGCCGACGGACAGGCCGTCGATCTCGCGCAGGTCCGCGTGGATGCGGGGGGCTCCGTAGGTCCCGTGGGACCGCTCGTGGTGCCCGCGGATCTTGTCCGTGAGCTCGACGTCCTTGTGCTGTCGTCGGGAGGGGCGGCGGTTTCGCCACGCGTAGTAGCCCTGCCGTGACACACCCAGCAGCCGGGCCATGAGGGAGACGTCGTGGTGTGCCGTGTTCTCGTCGATCAGCCGGTAGCAGATCACCGGCTGGTCTCCCGGACGAAGAAAACCGTGGCCTTGCGGAGGATCTCCTTCTCCTCGCGCAACTGCTTTACCTCGCGGCGCAGTTGGGCGAGTTCCTCCTTCTCGTCGCTGGTCAGCCCAGGGCGCTCTCCGGCGTCCACCCGGTCCTGGTTGGCCCAGGTGCGGATGGTCTGGGCGGACGGCTCGAACTCCTTCGCCAGCTCCTCCGGCGACCGGCCGGCCCTGACCAGCTCGACTATCTGGCGACGGAACTCCGGCGGGTAGGCCGGACGCGTCCTTGGACGATGAACTCCTCCTTGCGGGACTCAGTGTCCCAAAGTGGAAGGTTGTCCATCAAACCGGGGCAACTTCAGGTCGCCGCCGTAGACCTCGTCGCCGGTGACCCAAGCGGCCGGCACGTCGGCGGGGCCTGGGCGATCATCTCGGTGGCCAGGGCGGGCTTGGTTGCGAACATCAGGTCCTCGGGGATGCCCGCCGCCTGGCACCGGTCGGGGTCCTGGGTCCAGGAGCGCGGGATGTAGAGGCGCCTGTCGATGGCTGCGTGCCCGGTCGGGGTGGAGTAGACGAGGTAGACCGCAACCTGGGAGTTCTCGATCCGTCCCGCGGTGCCGGTGTACTGGCGTTGCACGCCGACGCTCGCGGTCCCCTTCTTCAGGTCCCCAGTCTCGTCCACCACCAGCACGGCGTCCTCATCGCCGAGGTGGTCGACCACGAAATCCCGTATGTCGTCGCGGACTTGGTTGGCGTCCCAGGACGCACGGCTGAGCAGGTGCTGCATGCCAGCCGGACTCCCGTCACCGGCATGCTCGGCGATCGTCCAGCAGTTCTTCCTCGGCAGGTCTGCGAGCAGGCCGAGCACGAACGCCCGTGCCCGGCGACGCGGCTCAACCCGGGTGAACCGGCCCGCCACCCGCGCCATCAGGCCCTCGAATACTGCGTGCCACCGGGCAGGGTCTACGCTGTGGCCCACGGCCACCGGCTGATCTTCGTTTGTCCACACAACTGACGATGATCAACGGTGGCCGTGTCCATCTGCGCACCGGACCAGCCAGCACAGTGACGCTCTACGAGCCTTTGGTGAGCAACTCCGCCAGGCGGTCTGCGAATTCGGTGAGCCAGTCCAGTTGTGGTCCGCTGCGGGCGATACGGAAGCCGTGGCGGCGACCCCAGAACGCAGCCTGTACGGCATGGAACTGGGCCCATCGCTGGACGCGTTCACGGTCGAGTTCCGCTGCTTCAGCGAATACGTCCAAGATGCGGTGGACAGCCTTGCTCGGGTCGTCCGCTTCGAGGAGCGTCAGCGCGCGTGACTTCAACAGTGTGCCGCCGTCGTAGGCGGGATCTCCCGCGTACCCCTTGGGGTCTACGGCCAGCCATGGCTCCCGGCCAGCGCGCAGGATGTTCCGGGCATGGAGGTCGCCATGGATGAGGGTGTCCGGCTGGACCCGGCCCAGTTCCCGGACGGTCGCCACAGCGGCATCCACCACCTGGCGCGGCAACGGATGTGTCAGCTCCTTGGCGTCCCTGCGCAGCTGTTCCTCCCAGGCATCGGCCTGCTCGCGCAGCCGGGGCAAGCCGGACGGTGCGGGGATGGCCAGGCGGCGATTGAGCCGCCCGGCAACCGTCACCACCTCGTCGCCGTCCGCAACCTCCGCCAGGGTCACAGCCTGAACCCGCTCCAGCAGCATCGCGAGCCGCTCGTCGTCGCGCTCATGCAGCAGGACGGCGCCGCGCCCGGCCCACGCCACGAACGCGTCCGGCTCATGGGCGTTGCCGGGATGCGGAAACGACACCTTCAGCACAGCGGTCTCCTCAGCCCGCCGTCGTACCGGGACGATGACACCAACGCCTCCGTGCAGGACCTTGCCATCCGGCACACACTCCCAGCGCCCCAGTAGCTCCTCCACGATCTCGGGTAGCTCGGCGAGCCACTCAGCCCCGGTCTCCCCCTCGCGCTCGATGGTGCTCCGTGCGAACTCCTCTGGCGTAGCGATCATCTCGGCACCCTATGCGCCAGCCCAACTCAATGACCAAGTCCAAGCAAGCCCGCTGCTGCCGCCAGCAGACCGCCCATCGCGAAGATCGCGATCTACAGCTGGAGTACTAGCCTCCACCCCGTCATCACCACCGAGGCCACCGACCCCACCGACCTCCACCACCTGCGGCGCCGCCCCGCCGACGGCGCCCTGCGCTTCCGCGCCGCCTCCCCCACCGTCAACAGCGTCCGCAACAATGGCCCAGAGTTGCTCGACACCGCCCCGTATCCACTGGGTCTGGCGGACTGTTGACGCCCAGCCCCGGTGAGTCGGGGTCGCCGGGAGGCAGCCGATTCCGGCTCAAAGCCGACTGGTCCCCGCTCGCATCGAGCGGAAGGATCTGACAACGCCGGACCAACGTACTGGGACGGTGGCCAGTCGGTATGCGGTCACACGGCGGCCGGCGGCCCGCCTCGCACCACCACGAGCGTCCGAAATGAATCCGACGGCCGCCACGGAGCGCCCGTCGCAGCCGATCCTTCCCCGGAGGACTGATGAAGCGCAAGCTCGCGTTCAGCCTGATCGCCGTCACAGCCGCGGCCACCTCACTTCTCGGCATGACCGGTTCCGCCTATGCCGCCGGGCCAGGCGGTGCCGAAGCCTGTCCGAACGGGACCGTCTGCCTCTACTACAACTCGCCCAACCTCGGCTGGGGTGCCTCGGAACACTGGACCGGCGGCCACGGCAGCAGCTACTACCTGGGCAACTACACCTTCAGCAATTGGGGCAACGGCTCCGGCTACGGCGTCACCGTCGGCGGCCACGCCGCGTCGATCGTCAACAACACCCCGAACTACTGGCAGGTCTGCGATGCCGGTGGCCGGTGCGAGACATACGGCCCCTGGTACGCCGACAGGCTCGACGCCACGTACAACAATGACTGGACCCTCAAGTACGCCTACTAGTACTACAGGGCTAGATCTGTCTTTGCTGGTCGACTGGGATCTACATCGGCGATAGGTGCGCTTCCATGGTCCGGCTCATCGGGTAGACGCGCTCTGCGGGCAGGAGTCGCTGCGCCTGGGCGGCGCGTCCGTTTCGGACGAGCGCTGCGGCCTTGTGGACCTGCGGGGTGAGGTCAGTGAGGCCGACGACCCATTCTTCGGCGAACGTGCGGATCAGGTGGCGACCGATTCCGACCTGGATGCTGTAGTGGTTCAGAGCCGCTCCACGCAGCGAGCGCTCGGGGTCCCACTGCAGGTGCACGGCAGCTTGAGCCACTGCCTTTGGATCCGCGGTCGTATGTACGGCCTGGGAGAGGGCCTGCTCCCAGCCTTCCCGTGTCATCCGCACTGCGAGGACGCGCTCCTGCCCTGGCTTGCGGGCCCAGTTGCTGCGGTGCATCAGCCACAGGAACGAGGGCTTGATCCACGTCATTCGCTGGAACGAGAACGGGGTGACGAAGCGTCCCGCCCGCAGTGCGGCGTCGGCGATCGTGGATGAGTACGCCTGGTAGACCACGATGGTACGGGCATCGTAGTCGGCACGGATCTGATGCAGCGGCGTCATGCACCGCACCTTGTCATCCGCCGCACGGGTGCCGCCAACGGTTTCCCACCGCGTGCGGACCTATTCCGGCCGGCGCTGGGGCTAGACATTGATCATTTGGAGGCGCATCCGGCGGCGGAAGTGATGGCGCCGGGCTTCGACTTGATGCCGAACCCGGAACGCCGACCAGTGCAGTGCGTTTCGAATCTCGTGGACGGGTTTACCGGCATCCCGGCATCGCTCGCGGTCAGCCGCCCATGAGTTCTCAGGCAGGTACAACTCCCGGTCCCGCAGTACCCGCTGGCCGTCTGGCGTCGCGTAGGCGAGGAAAGGTCCCGATCTGGCAGCTGTCGATCCGACCGAGCGTGCCGGAGTACTGCCGCTGCACCCCAGCGGACTTGCGGCCCTTCTTCGCGAAGCCGGTCGGGTCCGCGATCAGCACCGCACGCTCATCGGCGAAATGCTCCATCGCGTACCCGACCAGCAGGTCACGCAACCGGTCCGCACTCCACGGGGTCAGGTTCAAGAACCGCTGGACGCGCTTGGGCTCTGGCGCGCCAGTGAACTCGGCGATGGTCCAGCCGTTCTTCTTCTCCAGCGGTGCCAGCAGCCCCCGCAGGTAGTCGCGGGCGTGTGCCCGCGACTCCGGCCGGTAGAACAGCGGCTCGATTCGGGCACACGCCGCCCCGAACTCCGCGTCCAGGACCGCCAGGTCCTCCGCCGTCACCTCATCGCTAGTCCGACCTCGTGCACTGACGGCTGACCATCCTGCCGCACTCACGAACCAAGATCTATCCCTGTAGTACTAGCCCTGGATATTCAGCGGATCTGGGCCGCCTGATGCTCCGATAGCAGAAAGGTGCCGCTGACCTGCAAGGATGCGAGTGTCTAGGTCGTATCC
>NZ_JBVIMH010000071.1:0-10174 GCF_055579945.1 Kitasatospora sp. NPDC032150
GCCCAGAAACCGAGCCGGTCCTCGGAGGCCTGCGCGTACGCGGCCGCGGTGACGTTGGCGGCAGCGGCGAGTTCCGCGGGCGGAGCGAAACGGCGCTCCTCCTTGAGCAGGTTGGCCAGGCTCTCGTTGCTCAACAGGTCTCCTTGTACGAGTTGGTGCGGGAGTCCCTGCCGTACGGGACGGCAGGGACTCCGGTCGTGCTGCTCCTGAGCATGGACCGCCGGAAGCCGGTTGACACCGGACTCAGGTGGAATTCTCGGTGCCGCGGGCAAAACCTTTCGGTCGTGCCGGGAGCCCTCAGACGGCTGTCCGGGCGTGCAGGCCCCGGTCGCTCCACCAGGTGCCGGAACTCGCGCAGTCCCCGACCGACAGCGGACCGTCGGCCGGTGCGGCGACCAGGCAACCGCCCTGGTGCGCGCGGATCCTGAAGCGCATGGCCGGCCGCCGGGTGACCGGGTCGAGCCGGATCACGGGCATCCGTTCGGTGAACCGCCAGAGCTGCGCCCTGACTTCCTCCCCGGCCTGCGAGCGGTCGTCCCGAAGGTCCACCGGGCCGCCGGGCTCGGCGGTGAGCACCAGGGGGCCGGAGGTGCCGCCGGACAGCAGGGACTGGACGGTGAACTCGCCGTCCTGCTGCGGCTGGAGGACCCACTCCTGGCTGTTCTCACCGGGTCTCGCGCGGGTGCCGACCGCCGTACCTTCGACGGCGGAGGACACCTCGGCGCCGAGGGCGTCCATCCGCTGCGCGGATTCCCACACGCCCAGCGTGCCCAGGCCCCGGTACGGGGCGACGGCCGTCATGGTCGCGGCCGTCACCGGCGGGATGTTCGGGGTTCCGAGCGGACTGGGATCCCAGCTCGCCAGCGGACCGGAGTACCTGCCGATCGGGCCCGGCGCGGGGTGCGAAGGCGCGGTGGTCACCGTGTCCGGATGCCCGACCGTGGCGATCAGGAGCATGCCGGGGACGGCGGTGAGGTAGGCGACGGCCTTGGCGGCCGTCAGCGCCGGTTGGTGCACGGGAGTTCCTTGCTGTGAGAGAACGGTGCGGCCGGCTCGGAGCCCGGCGGACGGCGGAACGTCACGGCTGCCCCGCGGCAGGCACCGCCGGTTCCGCACCGGGCGGCCGCATGTGTCGCAACACCGACCCGCCAGGCCCGTCCTCCAGTTCCAGCCCCGGTACCCGGAGCAGTTGGGAGACGCCGGGCGCCGGCAGCTCGGAGTGGATCGGGTTCACGGGGGTCGCGCCGTCCGGAGCCGGGTGCGGATGGACGTGCGCCTTCCCGATCACCATGACGTACTTCCCGTCGCCGGCGACCGCATCGGCCGCATAGGTGTTGAACCGTGCCGCCCGCTCGTACAGCCCCCACTCGCCGGCCTCCCGGCGGGCCGGACGGCCGTCCACCGCCCGGATGTCGACGCCCTCGGCCTTGGCCGCCTCCACCACCTCACGCAGACCGTTGCCTTTCAGCGAGCCGTGCGAGGAGTCGTAGCGCGAAATCATCGCGTCGAGTTCCGGCGGCATCGCCGACCCCTCCGGGGAACGGAGATGGGTGTCCAGGTGGTGCTGGAAGCTGTCGTCCCGCAGCGCCTCCACGTACACCGTCCTGACGCCCTGCTCCCGAAGGGCCGCCATGTTCTCCTTCAGGAACGGCCAGCTGGTCGACGCCGAGTGCACCTCGCCCAGCACGAAACCCTGGTGCTGCGCGAGGATCCGGCCGGCGCCGGTGATGGCGTCCGGGGCGTCGTGCAGCGCGGTGTCCACCTGGTGCAGGGACTCGGGGGACAGCCCGGCGGGAGGGCTCGCCGTGTTGGCCGCCACGATGGCGTCGAGCTGCTCGCGGCGGGCGTCCTGCCCCTTCCAGTAGTCGGCGGTCCGGTAGTCCAGGCGAGCCGCCGCCTCGAGCCGCTCCTGTCCGCTCCCGCCGACCTTGTCGGGGGCCCAGCGGGCGAGCGCCGCGTCGGTGTCGTTCCGGACCGTGCGCACGACCTGCGACGAGAGGTCGTTGAGCGTGGTCGGGTCGTGATCGGTCTTGAGCGTGTTGGTACGTGTGTTGAGATGGATGCCCTCGAAGGGCCGCCCGGTGCTGGACTCCGGGTGCAGGTACTTGCCGCCGGAACTCTGCTGCGGCATGAGGTCCTTCAGCTCGTGCACGGGGGCCGGAACGTCCGGTCTCACCAGGTTCTTCGCCTTGAAGAGCGCCTTCTGCACCGCGGACTGCTGAATCGGGTAGACCAGCGCCGGACCGGAGGGATGCTCGTGCAGCCCACGCGTCGGCTGCGTCTGACCGGCCGGCCGCTCGGCCGCGGTCCGTGACGCGTCACCCGGGCCCGGCGTCAGGCGCGGCGCCTCCGCGGGCGACCCGGGATGGACGGATGTGGACGGCCCCTGACCGATCGTCTCCGGCTGGGTCACCGCCGCGACCTCGGTGTGCGCGAGGTTCGGCGAGCGAACGTCCGCCGCGTGGGGGCCGAGGTTGATCGGGGCGGGGGCCTCGTGTGCTCCCGTCGGTGTCTCGGTCGGTGGTAGGTGCGGCGAGCGAACGTCCGCCGCGTGGGGGCCGAGGTTGATCGGGGCGGGGGTCTCGTGTGCTCCCGTCGGTGTCTCGGTCGGTGGTAGGTGCGGAGAGCGAACGTCCGCCGCGTGGGGGCCGAGGTTGATCGGGGCGGGGGACTCGTGTGCTCCCGACGGAGCCTCCGTTGACGGCAGATGCGGAGAGGGAGCGTCCGCGACATGAAGCCCGGGCGCGGCCGGAACACCGTGCCCGCCCGCCGGGCCCGGCTCACCGACAGCCGGCGGAGCTCCGCTGTCGAGGGCGGAGTGCGACGCCGGGTGACCGGCCTCGGTGGCCGGCGCGTGCACCGCACCTTCGAATGCGGGCGGTGTCCCGACGTGTCCGGGAGCAGTCCCGGCGGGCGGAGCAGCGCCGTCGCCGATGCCACGCGACATCGGATGAGCCGAGGCACCGGCCTCTCCCGAGGGAGCGGCGGCCCCCGCGGTGTGGCCCGACGCCACCGGGTCCGCCGAGCCGCTGGGTCCCGGGTGCGCGCCGCTCGTCGGAGCGGGACCGGCCGAGCCGGAAGTCGGGTTGCCGCCCTCCGTCGACCTCGGGACGGCCGAGCCGTGCTCGCCGGCACCTGGCTGCACCTCCGCGCCGGTCGGCACACCCGCGTGTGGGGCCTCGGTGGGAGGGCGGAAGTGCTCGTTGAGCGCGGCGCCACCGGCGTGCAGACCGGCGCCCGCGGCGCCGCTGAGGCCGGAGCCGAGCAGGCTGTGACTGTCCACCTTTCCGGTGGTGACCGCCTGGGTGATGACGTCCGCGCCGACCCCGACTGCTCCGGCCGTGACCATCCTGCCCGGCAAGGTACCCATCACCCGGCCGAGCCCGGCCTTGGCGCCGGCCGCGCCGAGACCCTTGCCCAGCAGGTTGCCGGACGCACCGGCGACCGCACCAGCCGCGGCGTTCTGGCCCACCTCGTTCAGGTCGACGCTCTTGCGGTGCCCCTGCATGACCTCGATGGACTGCGCGAGCAGGTTGATGGCGGCCATCTGGACGGCCTGCTTGGCCGCGAACTCCAGGGCCTCCAGCGCCAGTTTCTTGATGATCTGCTGGACGACCGTGCGGATGGCGGCGACCGCGACCGGGATCTGGGCCAGCGAGACGCCCGCGGTGAAGGGCGCCTCCACCTCGGCAGTCGCGATGTCAACGGCCAGGATGCCCAGTTGAGCGATGATCTGGATCTTGGCTGTCTCGGCGGAGTTGGCCATCGACTCCAGCATGTCGCCCATGCCGTTGCACGCCGCGACCAGGCCCGGGAACACGCCGGGCGCGGCATCACCCTTGCCTGTCGTGAAGTTGGCCCAGTACTCGGTCAACTTCGTTGCGGCCACACCCTCCTGGTCGGCCAGCGCACGTCGCATCGCGGCGTCCGTGGTCCCATTGACGTCCTCGAGGGCGCTCGCCGTGGAGCGCCAGTGCTCGGCCATCTGCCGCAGATGGTCCTCGTCGGCCTCGGGCCAGCGGGTGCCCGACAGCAGCAGCAGAACCCACTGCAGGGGCTCGGGTACCTCCACAGCCATGATCAGCGCCCTCCAGCGGTGCGGCCGCGGCCGATCTCGCGGTTGGTCGCGCTGAGCACCACCGGTGACGGTGGGCCGGCCGTGGCTCCCGCGGGCGGAAGGGTGATCACGGGGGCGGGCAGGGACTCCACCACCTGGAGGTCCCGGCCGCGGCCGTTGAGGTCGGCGACCGTGCCGGACTCGGCCGACTCGTAGTTCTGCGCCATCGTCGTCAGACCTTCCGCGATCCGGTGCAGGGCGGCGGGGAGGTTCTTCAGCCCCTTGAGCGTGGCCGCGCTGTAGGCGAGGTAGCCCTTCTCTCCTTCGGCGAACTGTTCTCCCGCGTGGTCCTTGCCCCAGGGCGAGGTCGCGTTCATGCTCGTCAGGAACCCGTCGAGGCTGAGGTACAGCTCCGAGACACGCTCGGCGGCGGCGAACATCGGGGAACTCGCCGCTCGGTACTGCTCAGGGCTGACCTTGATACCCGTGCCCGCGCCCGCGGACGCCGCCGCCGCCCGGGCCGCCGGAGTCCGGGCGACCGTCAGGGTCGCCATGGCGGGGGCGGAGGGACCGACGGCCATCGTCGCCATCCCGGCGCCCTGCGGACCGACGGCCATCGTCGCCATCCCGGCGCCCTGCGGACCGACGGCCATCGTCGCCATCCCGGCGCCCTGCGGACCGACGGCCATCGTCGCCGTCAACGGCGCCGCCGGCACCTCGCCGGGCTCGTGCACCTTCGTGCCAAACGGATCTTCCATGAGACTTCCTCACCGACTCGTGCCGCCAACCGATCGGACGACCTGTGGGCGGAATTGCTGCGAGCGCTGGCCGACGGCCGACAGCACGCGTTACTCGTTGGCTGCGCGGCCGCTCACTGCCGAGGGCTCTGCTGCTCGGCCGAAGGCCGTGGGGCCACTGGGGCCGCCGAAGCGGGTACGGACTTGTCGAACGCACCGGAGGACGCCAACTTCGCGAGCGCGGCCCGCAGATGCGGGCTGGGCACCTGGTAGCCGCCCTCCTCGCGCAGTGGCGCACGCCTGGCCACGGCTTCCGGTCCGAGCTGCGCCGGCGCGCCGGCGCCCGTGCCTTGCTCCGGTTCGCCCTGGCGCCGCGCGGTGGCCACCCGGTCCCGCTCACCGCCCGTGCCGTCAGCCGCCGGCCGGCCCTCCTTCGGCCCGGCTGCGGCTGCGCCTGCCCCGGCCGGACCGGGGGCCGCCGTCCGGCCCTGGGCTTCCGCCTCGGGGCCGAGCACCACGCCGGTCAGCTGCTTGAGGAGATCGCTGTCACCCGCCGGCGGGGGCTTCTCCTCGCCGGGCGCCGGCGGGGCTTCCGCCCGGGGTTCTGCGGCGACGCCGGTCCGCGCGTCGTCGAGCCAGCGCTGCCGCGCCCGTTGCGTCCGCCGGTCGCGGACCGGGACGTCCCCGGCCTGGCCCTGGATACCGGAGTCGGTGAGCACCTCGTCCTGCTCCGGGGCCTCCTGGACGACGAGTCCGGGTCTGCGCCTTCCGCGTGCGTCCTTCTTGCCCCGGCCGCGACCGGCACCGTGCATGCCGCCGCCGACGGGGCCCCGGCCGGCGGCGCCCGCACCGGCAGCCGCGGCGCCCGCACCGGCAGCGGCGGCGCCCGAGCCCGCCCGCACGCCGGTACCGGAGCTCGCACCCGAGCCGAGCGGTTGCCGCGTCGGCTGGAGGGGGCTCTGCCCGCCGGTACCCGGCACCGTGCGGGAGCGTGCGTCGGGCCCCGTGCCCGCCAAGGCGGGCACGCTCCCTGCCCCTGCCCGGCCCGGCGCCCCGCCGACGCCGGGCCCGCCCCCCGCCGCCCCGCCGAGGAGACCTGGGCCGACCCCGGCTGCGCCGGGCAGACCGGAGGACGCACCCCCCGAAGCCGCGGTAGGGCCGGCGGGTTCGGCGGCAGGTGCCACACCCGGCATGTCCGTGCTCGCGAAGTCACCGGTGAAACCCGCCAGACTCAGTCCGGCGGCCGCGGAGCCGTTCGGCGGGCACGCCGATCCGCCTGCCCGGCCGGGGACTCCAGCCGCTGCGAACGCGCCGGCAGCGCCGCTGTCCCGGGCACCGGTGTCACCGAGCGCGCAGAGCTGCCCGGCACCGTCCATGCGCTCGATCCGGTCCGCGCTTCGGCGAAGCATCGAGTCGACCTCGGCGCTCGCCTGGCCGGCATGGTGTGCGCACGAGTCCACGGTCAGTCGCACGCCCTCGGACTGCGCCGCCACCTCGGGCGAGGCGCCGGGCAGGCTGCTGTCGAGGTAGTGCTTGGTCGACCACAGCTGCTCGACCATAGTCGTCTTGGCCCGGGCGACCGTACTGGCCGCGCCGCGCAGACAGTGGGCCATGGCGAGCCCGGTCTCCAGCGTGGTGACCGCATGGGCGTCGTCACGGCCGCTGTACCGCTCCAGGTACTGGTGGAAGCCGTCGGCGGCCTCCCCGGACATATGGGCCACGGCCTGCCGCGCACAGGCCACGATGGCCTGGATCCGCGGCTCGGCGGCAGTGGTCCAGGCCTCCCAGTCTTCGGCGAGTTCCGTGAGCTGGTCCTCGTCGGCATCGGGGAAGGCGATCTCGGCTCCGTCCTCACGGCGCTGGACGACCGTCAGCACCTCGGCCAGGTCGGCGGGCAGCTCGATCACGACGGACCACCGCTTCGGAGTGCAGCGGCATTGGCATTGTCGGCCTCGCGGTACCGCCGGCACATCAGCAGCAGGTTCTCCGCCATCGCAGCGGAGTTCCGCAGGTAGCGGTGGATCCCCTGGAGGGCCTGCTGCTGGTGCCCGACCAGCCCGCCGGCCCCGGACCCACTGCCCGACAGGGTCCTGCCCAACTGATCGGTGCCGTACCCGGCTTGGGGAAACCGCTGCACCGCGCTCTCGACCCGCGCGGTATCGGACTCCAGCTCGCGAACGATGCTCTCGATCTTCCTGGCAGCTGCCTCGACCTCGTGAAGGTCGATCCAGAACGACCCGCTGCCCATCCTGCTCCCCCGTCCTCGAGGCGGCCGGACCATCTCACGGCCACCCGAGGACTGACGATCCCTCACTCAGGTAATAGACCGATAAGTATTCTGCAAAACGCCACCCGATGTCCGTTGTGCGCCGGGCCTCCAGCACGCTCGGAAAGCGGCAACCCCTCACGAGTTCGAATCTCGTACCCTCCGCAGGTAGAGGGCCCGCGCCGGGAATCCGGTCCGGGCCTTCTGTGTTCCGACATCAGACCTGGTGTGGCGCGTTGCCACCGGCGGCCTCGGCAGTCCGGGCCCGTACCGAGACGGTACTGCGGACCGGGTGGGCCCGGCCGCCTCAGTTGCCGGCGCCCAGCCGCCGGGCCAACACTCGGCCGCGCTCGGCCTGCACCGCTCCTGCCTTCCCGGCCGCATAGCGGAGCAGGCCGAACGGTGCGCGCAGCCGCAGTGTGTCGACCACCAGGGAGCCGCCGTCGCCCCGGTTGGTGACGGCGAAGCGGTAGTCCATCCGCACGCCACCGGGACTGACCACCTCGCCGCTGACCGTCGCCTCGCCCGGAAGCCGGGTGCCCTCGGTGCGCAGGGTGACCTGGATGACGTTGTCGTGCCGGACCAGTCCGAGGAACCGGAAGCGCTCGACGGCCACGTAGTGTGTGACTCCGCCCTCGCACCGCACGTCCCGCACGTCCACGAGCAGCGGGGAGAGACCTATGTAGTTCTCGGGCTCCGCAAGATGCGCGAGCACGGCGGCGGGCGTCGCCGCGATGTCGTAGCTGCGGCTCAGTTCGATGCTGGGCACGTCCGACTCCCCTGTCCGATCCGGCTCCGGCCGTCGTCATGGACCGGTAACGATCGGTGGATGATCGCACTGCCCTGCCTCCTCCGCCAGGCTGTCGCCAGCAGCTGGGCGTCGACGTGCGAGTGGCCGAAGGCCTCGCGCAGCACGAAGACGACCCGCTCGACGGGGCTGAGGCTCTCCAGCACGACGAGCATCGCGGTGGAGACGGTGTCGGCCAACTCTCCGCCTCCTCGGCGACGTCGGGGGTGGTGAGCAGCGGAGTCCTGTACCAGCCGCACGACCCCCCACTCGCCTACGTCAGCAGCCCGCTCGCGCGCCGCTGCCAGGTGCCGGATGAGCAGCTGGCCGCCTCTGCGGTGGCCTCCCCGTCCACTCCGCATGTGCTGGAGCGCGGAGGTGATCGCCCGCTTCACCTCATCGTCCGTTGCCTGCTCGTGAACGCACTTGAGCTGCAAGTCCAGTGAGAAATCTGATCTGACGCTCACGCAGCTGGATTGTGACAGGCAGGTCTGACAGCCTTCCCGCAACGTAGCCAGCGAAGCACCAGCACCAGCACCAGCACCAGCACGCCCGCAGGCCGGGTTCAGGATGAACGACCTCCACCACCGGCATTCGCAGTGTTCGGCCCCTACAGATTGCGGTAGACGTCCCGGCGGTTGCCGACAGTCAGGACCCACACGATGAGCCGACCATCTCCGACCGTGTACACGACGCGGTAGTCCCCGACCCGCAGACGCCAGCGTGCGCTGTGCCCTTGAAGGGCTTTGATATCGAAGGTCCCGGTGTCCCCGTCGCCCAGTGCTCCCTGGAGTATGCGCGATGACAGCGATGACGAACGCCCCGAAGGACGCGACGGCAAAGGCGTGGCCAGCGGCGGCAACCCTGCCGACTGCCGCGGGAAGGAACGAGCTGAAGAAGACCGCTCCGATAACGGCAATGCCTAGCGCTCCGCCGCACTGCTGGGCAGTGGACAAGATCCCTGACGCGACACCGGCCGACTCCGGCTTGACGCGGCTCAGCACGGTGTTGAGCGCCGGCGTGATATGCGCGCGCGTAGATCAGTGGCCGCCGTTCAGTCGGACCAGACCCCGGGGGTGTGGGGGCAGCCGCACGAGCCGCGCACCACCAGGCGGGACGGGAAACACTGCAGCCGGTCGCCCTGCCAGTGGGCCTCCTGCGGACCGCCGCCGAGCGCCAGCTCGACCGCCGTGCGCGCCATCGCCTCGCGGTCGGAGGCGACGGTGGTCAGCGGCGGGTCGGTCAGGGCGGCCTCCTTGATGTCGTCGAAGCCGGCGACGGCGAGGTCACGCGGGACGTCGATCCGCAGTTCGCTCGCGGCCCGCAGCACGCCGATCGCCTGGTCGTCCGTCGAGCAGAAGAGAGCGGTCGGCCGATCCGGCCGGGAGAGCAGGCGGAGAGCCACCTGGTACGCGTCGTACCGGCTGTACAGAGCGTGGAACAGCCGGCCCTCGGTGGACAGTCCGGCCTCCGCCATGGCCTGGCGCCAGCCCGCCACGTGGTCGGTGACCGGGTCACCGATGACCGGTGTGTATTCCGCGCCGCCCAGGCACGCCACATAGGCGTGGCCGTGTTCGAGCAGATGCTTCGTGGCCAGCCGGGCGCCGCCGAGATCGTCGGTCACCACGGCGAACTCGTGGATCGTTTCCGGGTGTTCATGCATGAGGACCACGCGGGAATCCCACGCGGCCAGTTCGGCCGCCGCCGACTCGCTGGGGCCGAGACTGACGAGTATCAGGCCGGCCGCACGCATGCCCAGAAAGGCACGCAGATAATGGACTTCCCGTGCGTCGCGATAGTCGGAGTTGCCGACGAGGACCATCTTGCCCCGGTCGGCCGCGGCCTGCTCGACCGCGTGTGCCAGCTCTCCGAAGAAGGGCTGGCGGGCATCGGGGACTATCAGGCCGAGCAGGTCGGTGCGGCGGCTGGCCATCGCCTGGGCCACACGGTTGGGGCGGTAGCCGAGTCGGTCGATGGCCGAGAGCACACGCTCGCGGGTCTCGGTGGCTACGGGGCGGGGGCCGTCGTTGATGACGTAACTGACAACAGCGGTGGAGGTTCCTGCAAGTTTGGCCACATCGTCGCGCGTTACCTTCTTCACATCCGAAGTCTACGCGCCGCAACTTCGCTGAGCGGTAAATGCACTGACGAACCATCACCCGGAATCGGCGCCGGTGTTATGCGTCGGTGCCTTCTGTCTCCGTGACTCGAACTGCCATATCCGTTTTCCCGGGTGTTGCGTCCTGAACGCGAGAAGGAGTTGGTAGTAGGACAGCTTCCAATTGCGGTGCTGTACGGAAGATGAAGGTTTTGGCCCTTCGGAGTCG
>NZ_JBVIMH010000072.1:0-9492 GCF_055579945.1 Kitasatospora sp. NPDC032150
ACTTTCTTCGCCGATCGTTGATCTACAGGTGTCCCGTTGCCTTGTTCAAGCCCCTTGACCTGCGCACTCATGCCATAACGCAGCGGCGTTGCCGACATCACCCAATCAAGTTCAGTAGCGACGTCATCAATGACCTGACTGGCGAGGATTGGACACGGTCCCGCGGAAAGCAACCAGAAGACATGAGCGCGGAACTCCGAAGGCCCGCAGGTCACAGCGATGCTGTTGGACACTGAGGCGCGGAACCTACACCTGGTGCGCGGCACCCTCCAGCGCCGTGGCCGCTCGATCAGCATCGTCGGCACCCACGCCTGGAACCTGCGCGACATCGCCGACGCCCACCAGGCGGGCGGCACCGCCGCCGTCCGCACCTTGCTCGCCCACCCGCCCGTCGACGGCGAACCCCAGCCCGAGGGCCCCGGCCGCGGTGCGCGGCACAGGGGCTCGGGCGGCGCCGGGCGGATGTGGCACGCCTCCTCCGGGAGTGCCGGATGACCCAGCGCCAGATCCTCCACCTGCGCCTCGCGGAGCCCCGGTTCGAGGTCTACACGGAGCTGTTCGACGTCCTGGCCGGCATCACCCCCGTCGTGCAGGCCCTGCCGCCGAACGCCGCCGTCCTCGACGTCACCGGCGCCCTGAAATATTTCGACCGCACCTTGGCCGGGCTCGCCGACCTGGTGCAGACCCGGCTCGCCTCGCACTTCGGGCTGCTCGCCGCGGTCGGCGGCGCCCGTACCCGCATGCTCGCCCAGTTGCTCGCCGACACCACGGCGCTCGGCACGGTGCGGATCGTCGACGACCCCGACCAGGCCTTGGCCTTCCTCCAGGCGCAGCCTGTCCGGGCGCTGTCCGGCGTCGGCCCCGCCCTGGAGCGCTCGCTGACCCGCTACGGGGTGGAGACCATCGGCCAGCTCGCGGGCCTGCCGCTGGCTACCGTTCAGCGGGTGGCCGGCGCGAGCACCGGGCGGCTCCTGCACGAGCGCGCCCACGGCGTCGACCACCGGGCGGTGGCCATCGCCGCCGCCCGCCGCTTCGAGCGCGACGTCCTGGAGCCCGACCTGATCCGCCGGGCCCTGCTCGACCTCGCCGGCGAGCTCGGCGCCCGCCTGCGCGCCTCCCGCCAGACCAGCCGCCAGGTGGAGTTGCAGGTCACCTACGCCGACCGCTCCCACACCACCCGCCGGCGCACCCTGCGCGAGCCCACCCAGCACAGCCCCGACCTGCGGGAGGCCCTGTACGGCCTGTTCGACGCACTCGGCCTCCAGCGGGCCCGGGTGCGGGCCGTCACCGCCCGGGTCGCCGACCTCGCCCCCGCCGCCGCAGGCTGGACCCAGCTCACCTTCGACCCGCAGGCCGAAGACCGCCGCACCCTGGAACCCGTGATCGACAAGGCTGCCGGCCGGTTCGGCCGCGCCGCGCTCCGACCCGCAACGCTCACCCGCCCGCGCCCCAGCCGGATGACGCGAGCACCCCAGACCTCAGCCCAGCCGGCGAGCACCCCCAGCGGGACGGCGGCGCGGCCGCCGACCGGGTAGAACCACCGAGCAACCTACAAGGGACCATCGGCGAGGAACCTACAACCCGCAGACCCGGAACGTCGGCGATGACAGCGACCTGCGGTGGGCGGGCGACGGCTGCGGCGGGGCGGCCGGTGTCATGCTCGATGCCGCCCAGGCAGGCAAGGGCGTAGGCCTCCCCGCGCCGATTGCCGATCGCGTGGTGTATCTCGCGCGCGGTGCGGACGGTGTCGGCAGCCTCCGCGTACCGACCGGTGGCTTGTTGGGCCAAGCTCAGGCAAACCAATGCGTTGGCCTGACCCAGCCGGGAGCCGAGAGGACGGTACAGTTCCAGCGCCTCGTGGAAACTCGCCTCCGCTGACTGGTAGTTGCCCATAAGGCGCTCGATGTTGCCGAACTCAGTCAGCGCGTTTCCGCGGCCGAAGTTATTGCTCAGACTCCGGAAGAGTTCTATCGCTTCCCGGTGGTGGGCGGCGGCCTCCGCGTACGGACCGGTCAACTCCCTGATCAAGCCCAGGCTGGTGAGGGTGTTGGCCTGGCCAAGCCGGTTTCCGAGGGCACGGCACAGCTCCAGGGCCGACTGGAGGTGCTCGACGGCCTCGGTGCGCCGCCCGGAGAGCTGGAGGACATGGCCGAGGCTGCTCAGGGTGTTCGACTCGCCACGGCGGTCGCCCAGCTCTCGATAGAACGCCAGTGCTTCACGCAGCAGTTCGGCCGCCTCCGCGAAACGTCCGGTGAGGTACTTGGCCTCGCCGAGGCTGCTCAGCGCGTTCGCCTCGCCGCCGCGCTCCCCCAGTTCGCGGTAGAGATCCAGGGCCTGGAGCAGGTCCCGCGCCGATGGCTCCGCCTGTCCGGTGAGAAGCCACACTATGCCCAGGTTGGTGAGAGAGTCGGCCTGGCCCAGCCGGTCGCCGGTGCGCAGGGCGGTGTCCAAGGCGATCTGGTGCAGGCTACGGGCCTGCTGCCAGTGGCCCTGGCTGCGGAGGAACTCGTGCATGGCGGCGGGTAGCCGGACCGCGTGCTGCGGTCGCTGGTGAACTGCGGCGAATTCCACGGCGGCATGCAGGTTGGCGCGTTCAGCCCGAAGCCACGCGATCGCGAGCACTGGGGTGGACAGGTCGGGTCCGGTGGCCGGCGGCTGCGTTGCGGCGGGGGTGTAGCGCGCGAGTTGGTGGTTGGCCGTGTGGGCGGCGGCCAGGTAGTGGTCCAGCAGTCGCGCGGTCTGTCGGCTCGTCGGTGGCGGCCAGCGCCCGGGCGTGCTCGCGGATCAGGTCGTGCATCCGGTAGCGGCCGCGCAGCGGTTCGTCGATCAGGTGGTGGTCCTCCAGCATCTCAAGTCGCCGCTTGGCAGTGCGAAGGTCGGTGCCGTCCAGCGCGGCGGCGGCGTGCGCGTCGAGGTCGTCACCGGGGTGCAGGCCGAGCCGCCGGAAGAGCCGCTGCAGATCGGGGGGGAGAGCCCGGTAGGAGAGGTTGAAGGCGGCGGCAACGGAGGTCGTTTCGGCACTGAGTGCGTCAAGGCGGCCGGTAGCCGCGGTCAGGTCCGAGATGAGATCGGCGACCGCCCACGACGGATGGTGCCGCAGGCGAGCCGCCGTGAGTTGAACGGCCAGCGGCAGATACCCGCACAGGCGTACCGTCTCGACGACCGATGGATCATCCGGCGACAGCCCCGCTCGACCGGCCTTGGCCGTGAAGAGTTGAGCAGCCTCCTGCGGGGGCAGAACGTTCAGCGTGATGGGTACGGCGTCCTCAAGACCCACCAGTCTGCGGCGGCTCGTGATCAGCACCAGGGTTCCGGGGGCGCCAGCGAGTAGGGGCATCACCTGCTCGCTGCTGCGGGCGTCGTCGAACAGCACCAGCATCCTCTTGCCGGCCACCTGACTGCGCCATAGCCCCACCCGTGCCGACAGGTCGGACGGGATCTGTTGCGGTGCCACGCCGATGGCCAGCAGCAGGGTGGCCAGAGCGTCGGCCGGCTCGACGGCGGGCGTGCCCGGGGTGTGAGCGTGCAGGGGCACGAAGATCTGGCCGTCGGGAAAGTGGGAGGCCAGACGGTGGGCGCAATGGACGACGAAGGCACTCTTGCCGACACCCGGCATCCCGTCGATGGCATGGATCCCCACCACCCCACCCACTGCAGCACCGCTGCGGCAGGCTGCGAGCACGAGGCCGAGCTCTTCGCGTCGTCCGGTGAAGGAGGAGATGTCCCTCGGCAACGAGGCACTCACCATGGCGGCTGTCGGCCGTGATGTCTTCGGTGCGTGCTGGTACGGGGGCGCGGTCTGGCTGCTGGAGGTCAGAATCTCCTGGTGGATGTCCTGAGTGGCGCGGCTGGGCTCGATGCCGAGTTCGTCGCTGAGGTCACGGTGCAGTGTGCGGTAGACCTCCAGAGCTTCCGCGGTGCGGTCGGCGCGGTGAAGAGCGGTCATCAGCTGCCGGTGGAATGCCTCCCGGTAGGGATGCTGCGCAGCCAGAGCCGCGAGCTCGGCGCTGATTCCGTGATGTCGGCCGAGGTTCAGCTGGGCGTCGAAGTGCCATTCCAGCGCCTGCAGTCGGGCTTCGGCCCACTGTTCACGCGGGGCCCGTGCTTCTTCGAGGTCGGCCAGTTCGGCCAACGGCTCTCCCTGCCACAGGTCGAGTGCTGCGGCCGTCTCGTGGCGGGCGGCGTCCCAGTCCTCGTTCAGGATCGCGGTCCGGGCCCGGCCGACATGGTGTTCGAAGAGCTGACAGTCCAGCTCACCGTCACAGACCTTCAACTGGTAGCCCAGCGGGGTCATCGAGATCCGTTTGCCTGTTTCGTCGGACAGCACACGCCGAAGCCGTGCCACCGGATTGTCCACGGCGGCGGCCCCCGGGGCCGGCGGGTTGTCGTTCCACAACGCGTCCTGAAGCCGATCCGTCGCGACGGGCTGGTTCGCATGCAGGAGCAGCACTGCCAGCAGCGAGCGGAGCTTCGCACCGCTCACAGTGGTCTCTGCCAAACCGTCACGGACACTCAGTCGACCGAGCACACTGAACTGCACTGCAACCCCTGGTTGATCTTTGCGGCATGTTAGCTCCGTGATAGGCGCGCCGAAGATGATTCTTCCATCGGGCTGACACACCAGCCCGGTATCCGGGCTGTCGGCCGTCGGGCTAGCAGCCCCGCAGCGAGTACGGCTGTCGCACTGCGGATACGGCGGCTCCGCAGTGCGATGCGCTGCGACGCCCATAGCGGTGTCAGTTGTCATGGCGGAGATGGGGAAGACGTGAACCTGAAGCGACACCTGGCGAAGCTCGACGCGGTGCCGGCGGTGCTCTCCTTCTCCACCGGGGTCCGCCACGCCCTGCCCACAGCGGGCGGATGCCGAGGTGCTACTCGACGGGCGGCGGGTGCTTGTGGAGCCGGAAAGGCGTCCGAAATTCGAACGGTGCACCAGTGAGGGCCCGTCCGAACAAATCCCGCATCACATCCAGTGAGGAGATCTCATGTCGATAAGTCAGTTCCCTGGTCTGCGTCTGCGGAAAGCCGGAGTGCGGGCCGCCGTGGTGTGCACTGCGGCTCTCACCGTGGTCGGCCTGTCCGGTGCGGAGGCGATGGCCCTGGACTCCGGCAGCACGGCCGCCACCTTCACCCTCGCGCAGTCCGACTGGTACGCCAATAACAGCGCGTCCTCCTCCAGCGTCACGTTGGAGCTGCAGAGCGACGGAAACCTGGTGCTGCACACCATCAGCGACACCGACGGGGGGACCCGGCTGTGGGCCAGTGGCACCAGCGGCAGGGGCGTGACCCACGTGGACTGGTCGCGCTCCGGCTACGCCAAACTGCTGGACGCCTCCAACAACGTCGTGTGCACCCTCGGCAAGCTCAACCCCGCACCGGGGGGTACGGTCCGGGTCCAGGACGACGGCAACATGGTCTTCTACGACACCAACGAGCATGCCACCTGGTCCACCGGCACCTACAACGGGCCGGGCAACCTCAACTACTGCTACACCTGAGCATCCGGTCCAGTTGCAGACCCATGCGGCCGGGCCCCGCCCTGCCCGGAGGGGCACATCGCCAGGCCCGCGGCGACGCCGGGCCTCCGCGTCCACGCGAAGAGCTGCGGCCCGGCCGTTTTGCTCGGTGTCGCGCCGTTGCTCTGCCCACGGCCTCGGCGGCACAACGTCCACCCACCATGCAGCCGTTCTGCCGCGCGCCGGGCGATGAGCAGCGAAGCGGCAATGTCGAAGGGACACTCGTGATAGTCAGTAAGTCCAGTAGCTCCAAGGCGCGCAGGCGCCTGGGGCGCGCCGCCTTGGTGTGTACCGCGGCGGCCGGTGTGCTCGGACTGACCAGCACCACCGCGATGGCCGATTCCTGGGCCGCGACCTTCACCCTCGCCCAGCCCGACTGGCAGGCCGGTCAGTCGGGGGCGGGGGCGAACAACCTCCTGACCGGCCTGAACTTCCTGGACGACGGTAATCTCGTTCTCTACGGGTACGACGGGGAAACCAACTACCCGCTGTGGGCCTCGGGCACGAGCGGGAAGGGCGTGACGCATCTGGACTGGTCGAAGTCCGGATACGTCAAACTGCTGGACGCCTCCGACAACGTCGTATGCACCCTCGGCAAGCTCAACCCCGCACCGGGCGGCCACGCCGAGGTCCGGGACGACGGTAACTTCGTGTTCTACGACACCAACGGGAACGCCACTTGGTCCACCGGCACCTACGGTCACCGCAAGGGCAACCTGAACTACTGCTACACCTGATCGGCGGGCCGGCCGCGGATGTCACGCGGCACGCGACACGGATGCTGCATCGCGCCGAGGGCCGACAGAGGGTCGACCTCCATCTGCCGACGGCGCCTGGTCGGGCTTCCGGATACCGGTTGAGGCCGCCGCCCGGCGGGCGGCGCCGCCAGCTCATCGACATCGACCTGCTTCGGTCGGGCTTCCGCCTTCGGCTGGCGCGCTGCTTCCAGCAGGCAAATTCCCGGCGACCGTTCCTTTTGAACCGTCCGCGCCGGATCACACACGTGAATGCCCCCGAGGACGTGTTCTACCCCGGCGGTCATTCCCGGCGGTGACGCAACCCGCCACCACCGTTCACAGCCATCGCACGACACTTCAAGGAAGAGGAACACTCATGACCGCACGCCGAAACACCGGCTCACCGCTTCGCAGGACGCTGACCCGGGCCGCCCTGGTCGGTACGGCGGCCGTCGCCGCAGTCGGCCTGGCCACGACCAACGCGATGGCCGCCGGCGAGTGGGACGCGACGGCCGCGAACTTCACCTCCAACCAGGCCGACTGGTACGCGGGCGACTCCGTCAACTCGTCGAGCGTGAAGCTGGTCTTCCAGCAGGACGGCAATCTGGTGCTGTACACCAACGACGGCAGCAGGGCCCTCTGGGCCAGCGGCACCTACGGCCAGGGCGTGGACCATGTGGACTGGTCGCAGAACGGTTACATCAAGCTGATGGCCGGCAGCAGCGTCGTCTGCACCGTCGGCAAGTTGAACAGCGCCCAGGCCGGCCGCGCGGTGGTCCAGGCCGACGGCAACTTCGTCTTCTACCGTGCCGACGGCTCCGCAGCCTGGTCCAGCGGCACGGCCGGCTCCTCCCAAAGCACCGTGAACTACTGCGCGTCGTGAGAATCGACGGAAGGTCATGAGTTCACGGGGCGTGGGCGACCCAGGCGATCCGCATGCGGTTCCCCACACCCCGTGGCCGCGGGCGAGCAGTAGCACCAGACCGGCAGCACCACACCGCGGCGGAACCGGCCCGAGGCATCGTCGCCGGCCGTGTCTCCACCGCAGGTGCGCTCACCCGGCCGCGCTCGTCCGGCAGCCGCAGCTGCGCACTGCGAGGCCGCGCCGCGCTGCCGCGCCTGGTCTCGCTCACCGCGACCAGGCGCCGCCCCGGCTGCCCGAACCCCCATCTGGCGCAGCGGCCGGGCCGACGCACGCCGGTCGGCCGGTGTGTGACGGGTAGCGGCCGGTACCGACGGAGGCCGCGAACGAGACCAGCAGGGCTGCGGCGACATCCTGGCCGAACCCGCCTGGGCGAACCTGCTGCGCCCGGCCCGTCCGTACACAGCACCCCGGCTGCGCGGGGCCTGGGCGTCCGGCCGCGGGCCGGGGCGGCTCTATCGCGCCGCCCCGGTCCGGGACTGCTCGCCGGCTACCGGGTCGGCCGCCTCCTCCAGCCGAACCCGGGCCTGCAGCAGCAGGGCCACGGCGCAGTGCAGATGACGGGTCACCACGGGCAGGAGGGTGCCGCGGAAGCGGTCGGCTGCCCGGAGCTCGGTGGCGGCCGCCTGTAGGAGTGCGCCGGTCTCGCGGATCGGCTCGCCCCGGGTGCTCGCCCGGTACTCCCCCGCCAGTGCCTGCGCGGCGTGGGCGAGCTCCCCCGTGCCGGGGTCCTCGATGGGGTCCGCGCCTAAGCTTGCGATTTTAGCTCCCGTCGTCACTCTGCGTGTTTGCTGGCGGTCGGTTCGGTCTTGCGGTAGGGCGGTCGCTTGGATTTTGGGCGGTTCTTCGAGCCTTTCGGGCGGCCGGGGCCGGGGCGGGTGGGTTTCGGCGAGTCGGCGGGTGTGCCGATTCGTGCGCGGAGTCGGCGGAAGCCGAGGCGGACCTTGTAGGGGCTGAGGGGCTTGCCCGGGTCGGGACGTGGGTGCCAGGGGCGGCGCAGGTCGTCCACCAGGTGGCGTGCGAGGCGTAGTTGGGCGTAGGCGCCGATGACCAAGGACACCCACCGGTCGGTGGCCGCCGCCGAACTCAGGTGTGCGCTGGCCAGGCCGAGGTAGACCTTGGCGAAGCGGTGGAAGTGCTCTTGGTCGAAGCGGCGCAGGTAGGCCTTCCAGAGCAGGTCCGGGTCGGCCGGGACGGGGCCACCGTGCCACAGCCACAGGTCTTTTGGTGGCTTGCGGCCGTCGGGCAGGTGGTCGACGACCACCTGCAGGACCGTGCCGCGCACGATCGGCAACTGCTTGTCCCGCGGCCAGTTGGCCCAGCGGCCGGTGCTGCCGAGTTTTTGGTGCAGCCCGCTCCAGGCGCGGACGGTCACGGTGCCGTACAGCTCGGACTCCACCGTGCGTTCGAAGTCGGGGGCGTGCCGTTTGGCGGGGTCGGAGCAGGAGAACTCCGCGCCGTGGCGCGGCGGTGGCCCATCTGTCCCGGTCGCCGGGGCGGGGGGTCGAGGTAGAAGACCCGGGTGGTACGCAGCCGGACCAGCAGTTGCACGTCATGGTCGGCCAGGGCGTGGGTGAGGTCGGTGGCGTAGTTGCCCGCGTCGAGCAGGACCAGCGGCGGCGGGTCACCGGGCTGCCACTTCCCGGTCGCGGTCAGGTCTTTGAGCAGCCCAGTGATCTGGTCGATCGTGACGTCGGTGTGCTCCTCGCCGGGCCGTAGCCGGCGTGCCTCGATGGGATCGACCCAGGAGGAGGAGCCCCACTGGATGCCGACGAGCAGGCTGTAGGGCCAGCCGGGCAGCCAGCGGTCTCCGCCCTTGCCGCGGACCTGCACCATCATGCGCTCGTCGGCGTACTGGGCGTCGGGGCGCGCGTGCGAGTGGTGTCGATCGCGAACATCAGCGGCTCGCCCACCCTGGCCGGGGCCGACAGGCCGATCAGCAGGTGCCGTAAGCGGCTACTGCTCATCTGGCCATGGGCCAGGGCGTCGTAGACGGAGCCGTGTCGGCGGCGGAACTCCGGCTCCAAGGACAGCTCTACCGGTGATCGCACCGGGCCCTGCGCGCAGAGCATCGCGTCCGCCAACTCGAACAGGGCATCCCCGCGGCGGGGGAAGCAGGCGCGGAGACCCGCACGGAACCTGGATAACTCGGACAACGCCTCGACGCGGGCGGGGGTGTCTTGCAGACTGTCCATCACGGCCTTCTGGTGCAGCTGGATCTCTGGGCTTGATTCGCTTTGACGGACACCCCTGATCAGGGGCTTCGGCCCCGGTAAGGATGATGTCCATCATGGAGAGCATGGGGAAGAAGAAGCCA
>NZ_JBVIMH010000073.1:0-8858 GCF_055579945.1 Kitasatospora sp. NPDC032150
CAGGAAGTCAGGACGCACACCCCAGGACTCCAGCAACCGGAACAGCGCCACCTCCACCGCGAAGATCGCCGGCTGGGTGTACTCGGTCCGGTCCAGCCGCCCCTCGCCGTCCGCGACCAGCATCACCTCGCGCAGCGGACACTCCAGGTACCGGTCCAGCTCCGCGCACACGGCGTCCATCGCCTCCGCGAACGCCGGGTACGTCTCGTACAACTCAGCTCCCATACCCAGCCGCTGACTGCCCTGACCGGTGAACAGGAAGGCGAACTTGCCGCCCGCGGCCGAGCCCTGGACCAGGTTCGCAGCGGGGTTTGCCGAGGCCAACCCCTGTACACCCCCCGCAAACCCCTGATCGTCGGCGGCCACCACCACTGCGCGGTGCTCCAGTGCCGAACGCGTCGTGGCCAGCGAGTACGCCAGGTCGAGCAGCCCGTGCGGGGTGCCGGCCCCGGACTTCCAGGGGGCCAGTCGGCTCGCCTGCGCCCGCAGTGCCTCCTCGCTGCGGGCCGACATCAGCAGCGGCAGGGCGGTCCGGCCGGCGGGCCGACGCGGCTCGGTGGGCCGGGTGGGCGCCTGCTCCAGGACGACGTGGGCGTTGGTGCCGCTCATTCCGAAGGACGACACGCCGGAGCGGCGCGGACGTCCGGTCTCCGGCCAGACGGTGGCCTCGGTGAGCAGTTCGACCGCACCCGCGGTCCAGTCGACCTGGGCGGACGGAGCGTCGATGTGCAGGCTCTGCGGGAGTACGCCGTGCTGCATGGCGAGCACCATCTTGATGATGCCGGCGACGCCGGCGGCGGCCTGGGTGTGGCCGATGTTCGACTTCACCGAACCGAGCCAGAGCGGACGGTCCTCAGGCCGGTCCTGGCCGTAGGTGGCGATCAGCGCCTGGGCCTCGATCGGATCGCCCAGTGCGGTGCCGGTGCCGTGCGCCTCGACCGCGTCGACCTCGTCGGCCGTCAGCCCGGCACTGGCCAGCGCCTGGCGGATCACGCGCTGCTGGGAGGGGCCGTTGGGGGCGGTCAGGCCGTTGGACGCACCGTCCTGGTTGACGGCGCTGCCGCGCACGACGGCCAGCACCGGGTGACCGTTGCGCTCGGCGTCGCAGAGCCGCTCCACCAGCAGCATGCCGACGCCCTCGCCCCAGCCGGTGCCGTCGGCGGCGGCGGCGAAGGGCTTGCAGCGGCCGTCCGCCGCGAGACCGCGCTGGCGGCTGAACTCGATGAAGGCTCCCGGTGTGGACATCACGGTGACGCCGCCGGCCAGGGCCAGCGTGCACTCGCCGTTCCGCAGTGCCTGCACGGCGAGGTGCAGCGCGACCAGCGAGGAGGAGCACGCGGTGTCCACGGTGACGGCCGGGCCCTCCAGCCCGAAGGTGTAGGAGAGGCGGCCCGACACCACGCTGGCCGCGGTCCCCGTGCCGAGCTGGCCCTCCAGTTCGTCCGGTGAGTTCGCCGCCAGGGTGAGGTAGTCCTGGCCGTTGGTGCCGACGAACACGCCGGCCTGGCTGCCGCGAAGGGCCTCCGGGTCGATGCCGGCCCGCTCGATGGCCTCCCAGGAGGTCTCCAGCAGCAGCCGCTGCTGCGGGTCCATCGCCAGTGCCTCCCGCGGCGAGATCCCGAAGAAGACCGGGTCGAACTCGGCTGCGTCGTGGAGGAATCCGCCCTCACGGGTGTAGGCGGTGTTGGCCTGCTCGGCGTCGCTGCTGTAGAGCGCCTCCAGGTCCCAGCCGCGGTCGGTCGGGAAGCCGGAGATCGCGTCCGTGCCCGTCGACAGCAGCTGCCACAGCTCCTCGGGCGTGCTGACCCCGCCCGGGAAGCGGCAGCTCATCGCGACGATCGCGATCGGCTCGTCCTCGGCACGACTGCCGGGTACCGGCAGCTCGGCCGCGGGCTCCTGACCGAAGAACTCCGTCCGCAGGTACTGGGACAGCGCGGTCGAGGTCGGGTAGTCGAACACCAGGGTGGCCGGGAGGCTCAGTCCCGTGACGGCGCCCAGGCGGTTGCGCAGTTCGACAGCGGTGAGCGAGTCGAAGCCCAGCTCACGGAACGCCCGTCCCGCGTCCACCGCCTCGGGCGTGCCGTAGCCGAGGACGGCGGCGACCTCGGTACGGACCAGGTCGAGCAGCACCGCGGCGCGCTCGGCCTCCGAGAGGCCGGCGAGGCGCTGCGCGAGGGGGCTGCGCTCGGCGGAGGCGTCGGAGGCCGGGGCGGCGAGGGCTCGGCGGGCCTCGGGGATCTCGTCGAACAGGGTGGTGGAGCGGGGCGAGGCACCCGGGTCGGCCAACAGCACCTCCCAGGCGATGTCGGCGACCGCGATCGCGGTGTCACCGTTCTCCAGTGCCTGCTGAAGGGCCGTGATCGCCGACTCGGCGGCCATCGGCGGGACGCCCTCACGGCGCAGCCGCTCCTCGAGGGTGCGGTCGGCGGCCATGCCGCCCTGCGCCCACGGACCCCAGGCGATTGAGGTGGCGGCCAGGCCGTCGGCCCGGCGCTGCTCGGCGAGGGCGTCCAGGAAGGCGTTGGCGGCGGCGTAGTTGCCCTGGCCCGCGTTGCCGATCGTGCCGGCGGTGGAGGAGAACAGGACGAACGCGGAGAGCTCGGCGGTGAGTTCGTGCAGGTTGAGCGCCGCGTCCACCTTCGGGTGGGCGACGGCGGCGAACCGCTCGGGCGTCAGGCTGTCCACCATGCCGTCGTCCAGCACACCGGCGGTGTGGAACACGGCCGACACCTCGACGGACGCCAGCAGTTCGGCCAGCGCGTCGCGGTCGGCCACGTCGCACGCCGCCACCGTGACGGTGACGCCCGACTCGGCCAGCTCGTCACGGAGTTCGGCCGCACCGGGGGCGTCCAGGCCGCGACGGCTGGTCAGCACCAGGTGCTCGGCACCGTTGCGCACCAGCCAGCGCGCGACCTCCGCGCCCAGGGCACCGGTGCCACCGGTGACCAGGACGGTACCGGCCGGCTTCCAGTCGGCGGCGCCGCCGCGCGGGGCCCGTGCCAGGCGCCGGGCGTACACCCCCGAGGCACGTACGGCGACCTGGTCCTCGGCCCCCGTGAGCACATCGGCCAGTCGGCCGAGGGCGCGCTCGTCCAGCACCTCAGGCAGGTCGATCAGGCCGCCCCAGCGGTCGGGGTGCTCCAGGGCCACCACCCGGCCCAGGCCCCAGATCTGGGCCTGCGCCGGGCTGGCGAGCCGGTCACTGCGGCCGGTCGAGACCGCACCGCGGGTCAGGCACCACAGCGGGGCGGCGATACCGGCGCCCCCCAGGACCTGTACCAGGGTCGCGGTCGGCGCGGCGGTGCCGCGCTCGTCCAGGGTGAGCAGGGACAGCACGCCCGCGACCGCCGCACCGTCGGCGACTGCACCGCGCAGCCGCTCGGCCAGGGCGTCGCGACCGGCACCGGTCGGCTCGATCCGGCGGATCTCCGCACCGCGCTCGGCCAGCGTCCGGACCACGTCCGCCGCGACGGCGTCCTCGGCCGGTGCGACCACCAGCCACGTCCCCGAGGGCGCGCCCGAGCCGGCGTCGGTGACCGGCTTCCAGGTCACCCGGTAGCGCCAGCCGTCCACCGCGGACTGCTGCCTGCTCTGCCGGCGCCAGGCCGAAAGGGCCGGCAGCAGCGCGCCCAGCTCGTCGCCGCCCTCGACCTGGAGGGTCTCGGCCAGGGCGTCCAGGTCCTCGCGCTCGACGGCCTCCCAGAAGCGGGCGTCCGCCTCGTCGGCCGGAGCGGCCGTGGCGGATCCGCCGCCCGACTCCAGCCAGTAGTGCCCCCGTTGGAAGGGGTATGTCGGCAGACCGACCCGGCTGGCGCCGCGGCCGGCGAAGAACGCTTCCCAGTCCAGGGCCGCACCGCGCGCATGGGCCTGGGCCAGGCCGATCGTCAGGGCCTCGGCCTCGGCGCGGCCGGCGCGCAGCAGCGGCACGAAAGCCGCGTCCTCGGTCACGCACTCCTGGCCCATCACGGAGAGCACCCCGTCCGGGCCCAACTCCAGATACGTACGGACACCTTCGCGCTCCAGGCTCTGGATCGCGTCGTGGAAGCGGACCGCCTCGCGCACGTGGCGCACCCAGTACTCGGCGGTGCGGATCTCGTCCGTGATGTCGCCGGTGAGCGTGGAGACGACCGGAATCCTCGGCTCACCGAAGGTCAGCCCCTCGGCGACGGTGCGGAACTCGGCGAGCATCGGCTCCATCAGCGGCGAGTGGAACGCGTGGCTGACGGTGAGCCGCTTGGTCTTGCGCCCCTGGGCCTCCCAGTCCGCCGCCACCTCCAGCACCGCACGCTCGTCACCCGAAATCACCACCGAGGTGGGCCCGTTCACCGCCGCGATCCCGAACTCCCCGGTCAGCAGCGGCCGCACCTCCCCCTCGCTCGCCTGGATCGCCACCATGGCGCCGCCGGTCGGCAGTTGCTGCATCAGCCGGCCGCGGGCGGCCACCAGCAGCGCGGCGTCCTCCAGTGAGAGCACCCCGGTGACGTGCGCGGCGGCCAGCTCACCGATCGAGTGGCCCGCCAGGAGGTCGGGGCGCAGCCCCCAGGACTCCACCAGGCGGAACAGTGCCACCTCGATGGCGAACAGCGCGGGCTGGGTGTACCCGGTCTGGTCCAGCTCGTCGCCCGCGAACATCACCTCGCGCAGCGGACGCTCCAGGTGCCGGTCCAGCTCGGCGCAGACGGCGTCCAGGGTGGTGGCGAACGGCGGGAAGGTCTCGTACAGCTCCCGCCCCATGCCGGCCCGCTGGCTGCCCTGGCCGGTGAACAGGAAGGCCAGCGCGCCGTCGGCGACCGAGTCCATGACCACGTACTGCGGTGCGCTCTCGCCCGAGGCAAGCGCCTGGAGACCGCTGCGGAAGTCGGCCGGCTCGGCGGCGACGACCGCCGCGCGCTGCGACAGTGCCGAGCGGGTGGTGGCCAGCGAGTAGCCGACGTCGGCCGGGCGGAGCCCGGGGTCGGCGGTGAGGCGGTCCAGCAGCTGCCGGGCCTGGGCGCGCAACGCGTCGGCGCCCTTGGCGGAGAGGAACCACGGGACGAGCGCCGTGTTCACCGTAGCGGCGTCGGCGTCCGTCTCCTCGGTGTCGTCGGCTTCCGGGACCGGAGGCGCCTGCTCCAGGATGGTGTGGGCGTTGGTACCGCTGACGCCGAAGGACGAGGTGGCGGCGCGGCGGGGCTCGCCGGTCTCCGGCCACGGCCGGGCATCGGTGAGCAGTTCGACCGCGCCGGCCGACCAGTCCACGTGCGGCGAGGGCTCGTCCACGTGCAGGGTCTTCGGCAGCACACCGTGCTGGAGCGCCAGCACCATCTTGATCACACCGGCGACACCGGCGGCCGCCTGGGTGTGGCCGATGTTGGACTTCAGCGAGCCGAGCCAGAGCGGCCTCTCGGCCGGGCGCTCCCGCCCGTAGGTGGCGAGCAGCGCCTGCGCCTCGATCGGGTCGCCGAGCACCGTTCCGGTGCCGTGCGCCTCGACCACGTCGATCTGATCCTCCGTCAGCCTGGCGTCGGCCAGCGCCTGCCGGATCACCCGCTGCTGGGAGGGGCCGTTGGGGGCGGTCAGGCCGTTGGAGGCACCGTCCTGGTTCACCGCGCTGCCGCGCACCACCGCGAGCACGGGGTGCCCGTTGCGGCGGGCGTCCGACAGGCGCTCGACCAGCAGCATCGCCACGCCCTCGGACCAGCCGGTGCCGTCCGCCGCCGCGGCGAAGGACTTGCACCGGCCGTCGGCCGCCAGCCCGCGCTGACGGCTGAACTCGACGAAGACGTCGGGGGTGGCCATCACGGTCACACCGCCGACCAGTGCCTTGGTGCAGTCGCCGCGCCTGAGCGCCTGGCAGGCCCAGTGCAGGGCGACCAGCGAGGAGGAGCAGGCGGTGTCCAGGGTGGCGGCCGGGCCCTCCAGGCCCAGGGTGTAGGCGATCCGGCCGGAGAGCACGCTGGTCGCGTTGCCGGTCAGCAGCCGGCCCTCGACGCCCTCCGGCACCTCCTTGAGCTCCGAGCCGTAGCCCTGGTAGCTGCCGCCCACGTAGACACCGGTACGGCTGCCGCGCAGGGTGGCCGGGTCGATGCCCGCCCGCTCGCACACCTCCCAGGACGCTTCGAGCAGCAGACGCTGCTGCGGGTCCATCGCCAGCGCCTCACGCGGCGAGATCCCGAAGAACTCGGGGTCGAACTCGGCCGCGTCGTGCAGGAATCCGCCACCGTCGGCGTAGAAGGTGCCCTGGTGGTCCGGGTCCGGGTGGTACAGGCCCTCGATGTCCCAGCCTCGGTCGGTGGGGAACGGCGAGATGGCGTCGGACCCGGTGGAGACCAGCTGCCACAGGTCCTCGGGCGAGCGCACACCGCCGGGGAGGCGGCAGCTCATCGCCACGATCGCGATCGGCTCCTGCTCGGCCTCCTCGACCTCGCGCAGTCGGCGGTTGGCCCGGCGCAGCTCGGTGGTCATCCACTTGAGGTGGTCGAGGAGCTTCTTTTCGTCTGCCATCAGTGGGCTGCCTTCCGGGAGGCCTGGTCAGGTGCGGTCGTCACGCTGGTCGCGTGGTGGGTTGCGGTCGTCACGTCAGGACCTGCCGAATTCCTTGTTGATGATGTCGAAGAGGTCATCTGCCGAGACGTCGTCCAGCTCGTCGTCGTCCTCGGTGCTGTCGGCGGAGCCGTCGACCGTGTTCCACTTCGAGAGGAGGGCCTGGAGTCGGGCCGTGACGCGGGCGCGTTCGGCGTGGTCGGGAGAGAGGGCGGAGAGCTTGCGGTCCAGCTCGTCGAGTTCGGCGAGCACCGGCGCGGTGTCCTCGGGACCGTCCCCGACCAGCTCCGCCCGCAGGTGCTCGGCCAGGGCGGTCGGGTTCGGGTAGTCGAACACCAGGCTGGCCGGCAGGCGCAGCCCTGCAGCCGCGTTCAGGCGGTTGCGCAGCTCGACCGCGGTGAGCGAGTCGAAGCCCAGCTCGTTGAAGGCCCGGCCGGCCTCGACCGCCCCTGCCCCGGCGTAGCCGAGGACGGCGGCGACCTCGGTGCGCACCAGGTCGAGCAGCATGCGTCCCTGGTCGGCGGCGGCCAGGCCGCGCAGCCGCTCCTGGAAGGCCGCCGCCCGGTCCTCGGTACCCGCCTCGGCCGTGGCCTCCGCGAGCGCCTCGCGGACCTCGGGGAGCTCGGTGATCAGTGGACGGGGCCGCGCGGCGGCGAAGGCCGGCGCGAACAGCGCCCAGTCGACGTCGGCGACGGTCAGCGCGGTGTCCCGGAGGTCGAGGGCCTGCTGGAGCGCGGTGAGCCCGAGCTCCGGAGCCATCACCCGCAGACCGCGTCGCCGCAGCTGCTCGGCAGCCGCGTCGTCGGCCGCCATGCCGATCTCGCCCCACGGGCCCCAGGCCACCGAGGTGGCCGCCAGTCCGGCCGAGCGGCGCCGCTCGGCCAGCGCGTCGAGGAAGGCGTTGGCCGCCGCGTAGCCGGTCTGGCCGCCGCTGCCCCACACCCCGGCGATCGAGGAGAAGAGCACGAAGGCGTCCAGCTCGGTGTCGCCGAGCGCGGCGTCCAGGTGGACCGCGCCGGAGACCTTGGCGTCCACGACCCGGGACAGCTCGGCCAGGTCACTCTCCATCAGCGCGGTGTCCTGGGTGACACCGGCCGCGTGCACCACCGCGCGCAGCGGGGTGGCGGCGTCGGTGGTGAGCCGCTTGACCAGCATCTCCACCGCCGACCGGTCTGCGACGTCGCAGGCTTCCAGGGTGACCTGGACGCCCGACTCGACCAGTTCGGCACGGAGTTCGGCCGCACCCGGGGCGTCGGCGCCGCGGCGTCCGGTGAGCACCAGGTGCTCGGCACCGTTCCTGGCCAGCCAGCGCGCGACCTCGGCGCCCAGGGCACCGGTGCCACCCGTGATCAGGACGGTGCCGCGCGGCTTCCAGGCGGCGACGGCCGCCTGCGGCCTGGTGGCGCGAACCAGCCTGCGGACGAAGTGGCCGGAGCGGCGGAGTGCCAGCTGGTCCTCACCGTCGGCACCCGTGAGGGCGCCGGTCAGGCGCGAGAGCACGCGCTCGTCCAGGGCCTCCGGGAGGTCGACCAGGCCGCCCCAGCGCTCGGGGTGCTCCAGGGCCACCACCCGGCCCAGGCCCCAGATCTGGGCCTGCGCCGGGCTGGTGAGCCGGTCGCTGCGGCCGGTCGAGACCGCACCGCGGGTCACGCACCACAGCGGCGCACCGGTCCCGGCGTCGCCCAGGGCCTGGGCGAGCAGCGCGGTCGCGGCGAGACCGGCCGACAGGGCCGGGTGCACCGGGTGCTCCTGCTCGTCCAGGGCCAGCAGCGACAGCACTCCGGTCGGCTCCCCCGTCTCCGCGTACGCGGTGCGCAGGCTCTCGGCGAGTGCGTCACGGTCGCCGGCGGTGGTGTCGACGGTGATCCGTCGGAGCCGGACTCCGCTCTCGGTGAGAGTGCGGGCCACCTCGGACGCCCAGCCGTCCTCGGCGTGCGTGGCCGGAACGGCCAGCAGCCAGGTGCCGGACACGGTGGCGTGGTTCTCGGCCACCGGCTTCCAGGTGACGTGGTAGCGCCAGCCGTCCACCACCGACTGCTCGCGCTGCTGGCGACGCCAGGCGGAGAGCACCGGCAGCACCGGCGAGAGGGCATTCAGCGGGGACTGCGCGTCCGTCGCGTCCAGCTCCAGGGTCGCGGCCAGGGCGGCGAGGTCCTCGCTCTCCACGGCCTCCCAGAAGCGGGCGTCGGTCGAGTCCGAACCGGTGCCCGTGCCCGCCTGGTTGGTGGCGACGGGCAGTGCCTCCGGCCAGTAGTGCTGGCGTTGGAAGGCGTAGGTCGGCAGCTCCACCCGGCGGGCACCCTGACCAGCGAAGACCGCCTGCCAGTCGACGCTCG
>NZ_JBVIMH010000074.1:0-8747 GCF_055579945.1 Kitasatospora sp. NPDC032150
GGCCCTGCCTTTATGCGCCGGCCTGTCCACGATCACCCGAACGAGACCCCTGTTCGATCGACAAGCCCCACGAGCGGTACGACAACGGCTTCTCAAGTCGCCAACGATTCTCCGGGGCGCCGCGAGCGTGTGCGGTTCGAATCCACACAGCTCAGAAGCGGTCAAGACGACGATGGCCGGTGCAACACGTGTGATGCACGGACGCCGCTATTAGCGCGGTTGTCGTAGCCCCGCGATGAGGAGGGCGATCAGTCGGCGTGCGTCGTAGCGGGGGTCGGTGTCGGCGCCGACGCAGAGGTTTCCGATGCCACGCATGAGCTGGTAGGCGTCGAGGTCGGGGTGGATCTCGCCGGAGGCTGCGGCGGCGTCGAGAAGCTGCTTGCACACCGGTAGGAGGCGGTCGAGGAAGTAGGCGTGCAGCGTCTCGAAGCCGGCGCTGTCGTTGCGCATCGCGGCGGCCAGGCCGTGTTTGGTGACCAGGAAGTCGACGAAGAGGTCGACCCACCGCTCCAGGGCGGCGTGAGGGGTCGGGCCGGCCGCCAGCAGGGTGGGCCCGGCTTCGGCGCAGGCGTCGACCTGATGACGATAGACGGCGATGACCAGGTCCGCGCGGGTGGGGAAGTGGCGGTAGACCGTGCCGGTCCCGACACCGGCCCTGGCCGCGATGTCGCGCACCGGCGCGTCCACGCCCGAGGTGACGAAGACCGCGGCGGCTGCGTCCAGCAGGGTCTGCTGGTTGCGCCGGGCATCCTTGCGCTTGGACCCGGCCTCGCCGGTCGTGCTCCGTGCGCTGTCGTCCACCGGCCACGCTCCTTCCGAAGGGCTTGTAAAGCGGAACGGTGTTCCGTATTGTCATTTCCGGAACACGGTTCCGCTTCATTCATGATGGCAGGCCGATGCCCAGCAGCCAAACCGCCCACTGCCATCGGCCCGCCCGGCCTGCGGCACCACAGCCGGCTCACCGGACCCAAGAGTGCGCAGGCACCGAACGGAAGGCACCTCCATGTCCCGATCCATGACCGCGAACACCCGGCAGATCGCAGGCGCGCCGACCACGGTGGTATCCGTGAGGCCGGTCGTCCTGTCCGCGCCGGGCCGCGGTGAGGACCTCCAGGTCCGGGTCTCCGCCCCCGTGACCGGCACCGGTCTGTCCGTTGTCGTCTTCTCGCACGGCTTCGGCTGGTCGATGGACGCCTACGCCCCGCTGGCGGACCACTGGGCCGCCCACGGCTTCGTGGTCCTGCAACCCACCCACCTCGACTCCAGGACACTCGCCCTGCCCGCCGACGACCCCCGCACGCCGTACATCTGGCGTCTGCGGATCGAAGACCTCACTCGCGTGCTGGACGGACTCGATGTCCTGGAGGCGGCCGTGCCGGGTCTCGCCGGGCGCGTGAACCGTGAGCGGATCGCCGTGGCCGGGCACTCCTGGGGTGCCCAGACAGCGAGTGCGCTCCTGGGCGCGCGCGTCCTCGGCTCCGACGGCGTACCCGGCGAGGACATGTCCGACCCTCGAATCAAGGCAGGTGTGCTGCTCGCCCTGACCGGCCTGGGCGACGACCTGACCCCGTTCGCCGCCGAGCACTTCCCCTTCATGAGGCCGTCCTTCGACACCATGACCACCCCGGCCCTCATCGTCGCCGGGGACAACGACCACTCCCACCTGTCCACACGCGGACCGGACTGGTTCACCGACCCCTACGCCCACAGCCCCGGCGACAAGAGCCTGCTGACCCTGTTCGGCGCCGAGCACTCGCTCGGTGGCATCCCCGGACACGAGGTCGCCGAGACGACCGACGCCGATCCCGAACGCATCGCCCTGATACAGCGCCTCACCACCGCCTACCTGCACAGCGCCCTCCACCCCGGAGACACGGCTTGGCACTTGGCGGCCACCGCGCTGGAGCAGGACACCCAGCCGCTGGGGAAGTTGCGGAGCAAGTAACCAGCCTGCCCGCACCGCCGGTCCGCCGAAGCGGACCGGCACCGCCCCGGTACGGCGACACCAGCAGTCCGGACGCGGCGTCATCGGCTCGGCCGTGCGAGCGCCCGCACTTACTTCAACACTCCCCCCCGGCGGGTACCCGCCGGAATCGCCGGCACGACCGGCTATCAGGACCGCTACAGACAAGGAAACGTGATGATCCTCGCTACCGGTGGATTCGGCTTCATCGGATCGCACACTGTGCGAGCCCTGCTCGACCTCGGCGAAGACTGCGTCGTCGTCCAGCGCCGCCCCCGCGGACTCCCGCCCGTACTCGCCGGCGCCCGGGTGGAGACGGTGCACGCGGACGTCGCCGATCTCGACGCCCTGCTCGCGATCGGCCGCCGCCACCACATCACGGGCATCGTCCACCTGGCCGGTTCCTACCCCTGGCCACCCTCTCCCGCCATGCCCGCCGAGGCGACCCGCCAGGCACTCGGCGGGCTGCTGAACATCGCCCGGGCAGCCCAGGAGTGGGGCGTGCGGCGCCTGGGCGTCGCCAGCACGATCGGCGTCTACCTCGGCGCCGACACCGACGGACCGCTACGCGAGGACGCCCCGCTGTCGATGAGCGCACCCGTGGCGATCCCCACCTTCAAGAAGGTCGGCGAACTGCTCGCCGGTTACCTCGCCGACACCACCGGCATCGACATCGTCAACTACCGCATCTCCGGCACCTGGGGCCCGCTCGGCCACCTCGACCCGTTCTTCGCCGCACCCGCCCTCATCCACGCCGCCGCCCACCGCACCGCCCCCGACCTCTCCCACCTCATCGGGCCGGCCCACGCCGAGGACGGACTCGACCTCAACTACGTCAAGGACACCGGCCGGGCAATCGCCCTCCTCCAACTCGCGGACAAGCTCAACCACCGCACGTACAACGTCGGCTCCGGCCGGACCACGACCAACGCCCAGCTCATCGGGGCGATCAGGAAGGCAGTCCCCGACGCCGACGTAGACCTCCCCGCCGGAGGCAGCGCACCGCACCTGGTCCTCGACATCAGCCGCCTGAAGCAGGACACCGGCTACCAGGCCGAGTACGACACCGAACGGGCCGCCAGCGACTACATCGCCTGGCTACGCGCAGGCAACACGACCTGAGCCAAGGCCATGCCCCGATCGTGGGGCTTCTCCCTCTCCCTCCGCTCGCCCTGCAAGCAGCGGGAGAACGCGCTGGAGGGCACCTTCGCGGCCGACGGCACCGCCTTCGCGGTGATGCCATGCAGCAGAAACTGCCGCACCCCGGTCAGGACGTTCTCGATCCGCGCCGGCTCCCGGCCCGGCTCGGCGCCTGGCCCCGGGTGGACCCGTCCGCTCCCGGCCGACGGCTCAATGCCAGTGAGCTCCTTCGTGTCGAACTTCAGCCACACGACGAACAGCGCCAGCTCCTCGGCCGCCACCGCCAGTCCCGTCCGGCCCGGGCAGACCAGCGCAGGTACAGCGCGATGTGCCCCGCGTAGGCCCGGGTCGTCAGCTCGGCCTGGTCCTTGCCGAACCGCACGTGCCGCAGGAAGGCGTCCGCCTTCGCCACGGAGTTCTCGTTGACCACGGTCCAGTACCGGACGCCAGGCGGCGGCCTCACAGGAAAGGCCCGCAAGGGTCTCCTCACCTTGGCCGGTTCAACCGTGGTGCCGGCCCTGGTGCAGCTGTTCGCCCGCACCCTCATCCTGCCAGCGGCTCGAAGCGGTCGTGCTACGGAATAGGTCAGCCTGCGCAGCGGTCGCCGAGGTGAGCCGGCGGGCTGGAACCGACATCCCTACGACAGCTGGCTCGCGAAACATCGGGGGCAGAGCGCCCCCGCACTCTCTGCAACCAACAGTAGATCGTTTGCCACGATCCGTTACCGCCGGATGTGTGACAGAGCCGCTGGCTGTACAGACTGATTCATGGCGGCAGGCGGCAGCGGCGCCGCCGGAGAGAATGAGAATTCCGGCGGCGCCGCGATTGCTAAGGAGGTGATTCTTATCGGCACTCGTGCAGGGTGCCCTGGCGGCCGCCCCACGTGCCGCTGTCCCAAACAGCTTTGCCGTCGGACGTGTAGGTCACGAGGTTGCCATCATCCTGCAAGGTGAGACGGCCGCCAGCCGCCGAGTCGTCGCCCATCCCGCGATATTCAGATCCTCTCAGTCGGCCTTTAGATTGCACGCGAGCTTGAGAAGTTCTTGAGGACTTCCTGCACGGCACTCGCAACACAGACCCGAGGACGGTCCACCCCGGGCCCGGTGAGCGGGCGCGCACCCGCTCACCAGGACCAGGACGGCGGTGCGCACCCGCTCGGCCAGGACCAGGACAGCAGTGCGCACCCGCTCGATCGCCGCGCGCAGCTCGTAAGTCAGCCGCCGTTCCTCGGCCTCGCCGACCGGGACGGCCAGCTCCTGGGTCCGCCGGCGGGCGTACCGGCGCTGCGCCGAGGGCCACCAGGTTGTGATCGCCGGCGCCCTTGTTTCCTCGTGCGTCGGCTTGCTTGTTACCGGGCAAGTCGGCCACCAGTAGCTGCTGGAGCTCGCCGTCGAGTAGGCGCACCGTGGCTGGGGCGTCATCGGGACCGTCCGGGCGATCGATGTACCGGCCGTCACGATCTGGTTGCGGCGTCCGGGGCGGGTGTCCGTTAGTACTCCAGCCGTAGATCGTTATGTGCCCTGGTCTTGAGGCTGTCTGCCACTGGCAGAAACTCAGGTGGCCTCAGCGCACGATCTGGGTAGAGTCGGGCAATGCCCGAGCTGAAGCGGCTGCATGCCGACCACGCCCCGGCGGTCCTGGCCTTCGAGTTGGCGAACCGCACCTACTTCGCTGCCTCGATCCCCGACCGCGGTGACGACTTCTTCGACCAGTTCACCGATCGGTACAACGCCTTGCTGGCCGAGCAGGAGGCCAGCATCTGCGCCTTCTACGTGCTCGTCGCCGAGGACGGCTCGGTACTCGGCAGGTTCAACCTGTACGACTTGGAGGACGGCACTGCCAAACTCGGCTACCGGGTCGCGCAGCAGGTCGCCGGCCGCGGCGTGGCGACCGCGACCGTCCGGGAGCTAGGCCTGATTGCGACAGCTCGGCACGGCCTGCGCACACTACGGGCGGCCACCTCCCACGACAACGCCGCGTCCCAGAAAGTCTTGACCAAGGCCGGGTTCGTCCCGGTTGGCCCTGCCATCCCGGCCGATCTCGGCGGCAAGTCAGGCACCTGGTGCCAGCGCGACCTCCAGCCATAGACCTTGATCTTGCTCGTGGGTCGGCTGCGGGAAGGGTGCGGCCACCGCTGATCATCGGTGTGTGAAGACTAACGATCTTGCGGTGGCCGCAGGTCACAGCGTAGACCCTGCCCGCTGGCAGGAAGCGTTCGAGGTCCTGATGAGCCGGATAGCCGACCGGTTCGCCCGGGTCGAACCCCGGCGTCGGGTACGGGAGCTGGTGCTGGGGCTGCTGTCGGACCTGCCGCGCGAATCGCACTCCCCCTGACGGGGCGGCTCCCCTGGGCGACCATGGCCTTCCTCGACGACGCCTACCACCGAGGAGTCCTGCGCCAGGTCGGAGCCGTCTACCAGTTCCGCCACGCCCGCCTCCAAAGCCACCTCAGCCCCGCTCGCCACACCTTGGAACACGGCTGATCAGCGCTCACGGTCCTTACCTAAGGGCTCAGGACCGCTCGGGGCCGGAGGGCCGGGTGATCCTGGCGGTGCCCGCGGCGAGGTCGATGCCGGTGCGCTTCGGGGCGCCGTCGTGCTCGTCGTCGCGCAGCACCAGGGCGATCCGCCGTTCCTCCAGTTGGACCCGCTTGCCCGGGTAGAGCAGGGCGTGCAGCTCCTCGGTGGCCGTGGCCCCGGCGCCGCGCGTCCCGGGCTCGGCGTGCACCGGCAGCCGGCCGGGGAGCAGCCCGCGGCGCTGGGCGCGGGCGACGGCCGTCTTCAGAGCCGCGGCCAGGAAGAGGGGGACCACGATCAGCAGGACGGCGAACGGGCCGGTCAGTAAGCTCACCATGAAGGTGGAACGGTTCGGCGCAGGCGACTGTTCCAAGACCCGCGCCGAAGCTGTCAGGAAGCGCCGCTACGTTCCCGCAGGCGTAGAACCCGGCCAGCGCGGGGCGCCCTTACTGCTCTCGGTAGGCGGCAGGCCGTAGGCGAGCCGCTGTTCGTTGGTGAGCAGCACCCGCTCGACGTGGGCCCAGCAGCCGATGCGGGCCACGAAGGCGCGGTTGACCTGCCCTCGGATGAACGGACACCCGTGGACCGGCCGGCCTAGCCCCGTGTGGGCGGACCCGTCATAAGGTCCTTATACCAGCGCGCCGCCGAAGTCCGGGTATCGCAGGGAGAGCCTGCTCGCAGGCGGATGCCCGCAGTCCGGCGGCTGGGTGGCCGCGGCCTGCGGGCATCTGCCAGGCGGTGTGTCAGCGGTGGGCGGCACGGCGGCGGTTGAAGACCACCACGCCTGCGCCGAGGGCGAGCAGGGCGGCGCCGCCGGCGGCGGTCGCGATCATCTGTCCGCCGTCGCTACCGGTGCTGGCCAGGACGGGGGCGGGCTTGTCCGAGACCGGTTTGACCGTGGGTGTGCCGACAGGCCCCGCGCCCTCCGAGGTAGTGGGGGCCGGTGCCGACGGAGCCGAGCTCGGGCTGCCCGTCCGGGTCGGAGTACTTGGCGAGTGCGAGGGCTTGGGGGAGCCGGACGGCAAAACCGAGGCGCTGGGCGACGGCGAGCCGGCCGGGTGGCTGGGCTGTACCGGGTTCGGGTTCACCGGTGCGGACGGACTGCTCGAGGGGGTCGGCTGGCAGGCCGAGCCGCCGTTCCACGCGGTGATCAGGTTGCGCGGGACGACGGCGTCCGGGAAGTGCGGTGCCGGGTTGCTGACACCGTCGAACTTCTGGTCGCCGGCGTACAGGTCGATCTGGCCGAAGCACTTCGGCAGATGCGCGCTGACGTCCAGGGTCGCCTGGGGACGCTCGTGGTTGAGCGTGGTGGTGGCCCAGCCGAGGAAGGTCTGAGTTCCCGAGGTCCCCCAGTCCGGGCCCTCGGTGCTGTAGGAGGCCAGCGAGACCTTGTAGTCGCAGCCCGGCGAGGTCTCGCCGACGAGGCGGACCTGGATGCTGCCGTGCGGCTCGGACATCCGGCCGCCGTCGATCCAGTGGCTGCCGCCGTCGATCGAGTACTGCACAGCGGCCTCGCCACACTCTTGCATGACGGCGTGCGCGGTTCCAGCGGCGAACACAGGGGTGCCCACGGCTATGCCGAGGGCCGCCAGAGCCGGAAGAATCCGGCGCAGGGGGTGGTGCACTTTCGGTAGCTCCCTGACGGTAGATACACAGTGGTGGGGGCAGAGCTCAGCTGTCCGGCACGTACGACTCGGCCGAGGCTGAGCCTGTGAGAGTTGCGACGGCGACGGTACACGACGCACCGGATCCACCGACTACCCGGGCCACAGCCCCACATGACAGAATGTCAGGCGCGAAGTGGCCGCTCGCGTGCCCGGCCCGCCGTCCCCCGGCGCTTTCACCGCCGACGACTTCCACAGCCCTCACACCGGCACTGGCACCGGACCGGGCCCGGCCGGGCAGGGCCTACCACGCCACTCCCCGGGCCTCCAGCTGGCCCAGCTGCTCGAGGCCGAGCTCGTCGCGGCGGGCCCTCTGGTTGTTGAGCCAGGTGCCCAGCGACAGTCCGTCCTCGCGGTGGGTCCTCGGCACCCGTGCGTGCCCCTCCCGTTCGACGAACGCCGCCAGCGCCGCCAGGCCCTGCTGGAAGCGGTCCGCCCGCGACACCTTGGCTTCGCCGCGGCCGCCGCCCGCGCGGCCGCCAGCTCCTGGTCCTCGGCGATGCCGAGCGCCGCCAGCAGGTCCCGCTGCTCCTGGCGTGCCAGGACGCGATTCTGCACGACACCCCCGAGCACGCCGCCCGCACCGCCCAGCTCGCCTACCTCCACAACCTCTGACAGGCCCGCCAAACCGGAACGGGGGATCGCCCGCCGGAGACCATCAAGCTTTGGGCCCGGAAACCTTGACGGATCCCCTGACGACGCGGTCAGCGTGTCCGTGCTGCGGTACTGGACCCGCGCGCAGCGCTCGGCGCAGGGAGCCGACAGCGTCTCCGGCCGATACCTTGACGGTCTCCACCAGGCCTCAGAGGACGTCGGCTCCTTGACTTTCGGGTCGGGCGCGGTTGGGTGCGAGTCGCGGATGGCAGAACGGCGGACATGACGACTTCCTCCATCAGGCGCCGCCGACACCGGGCGAGCAAGCCCGCAGCTGCGCCTTCGCCCGTCCGCTCGATCACGGCCACCGAGCCCACGGCGCAGCCCGGGCCGCGCCGGCCTGCGTTGTGCTGCCAGACCTGGAGAAGCGAGCACCTGCTGTTCGGCGAGACGCGGCCCGGCGGCGACGCCCGGTTCGCTCCCGGAGTGAGAAGGAGGTTGCGGTTGGCGGTGGCGCAGAGCACGGTGCCCGAGGATCCGGGAGACCGGACGGCGATCCGGGCGGCGGGTGAAGAGGTCCGGGCCCTGATGCGAGAGGCGGCCGGGGTGCGACAGTTCCTGCTGCACGGCACCACCGCGAAGGCGGTGCCCTCGGCCGTGGTGGCCCAGCTCTACGAGGTCGCGGAATCCTGGGACCTGCCGGAGCAGGCGCGGTGCAGGGAGTTGACCGGGTACCGGATGCACCCTCCGGCACCGGTGAAGGTGCGCTGTCGATGGGGTAGTGTTCTCTAGTCGCTCGGCAGGGAGCACCGGACACGCATCGGCGCGGACGGTCCCGGGGCGGCCAATCCTCTGAAACACCACTTCTTC
>NZ_JBVIMH010000075.1:0-8171 GCF_055579945.1 Kitasatospora sp. NPDC032150
GGAACCTTCATCGAGGTCAGCGCGCACCCCGTGCTTGCGATGGCGGTTCAGGAGAGCGTCGAGCAGAGCGGGCGTGACGCTGCCGCGTTCGGCACGCTGCGTCGCAACGAGGGCGGTCTGGAGCGGCTGTTCGCGTCGCTGGCCGAGGCCCATGTGCGGGGCGTTCGGGTGGACTGGCAGTCCTTCCTCGGCGGCCGTGGTGCGCGCCGGGTGGATCTGCCGACCTACGCCTTCCAGCGTGAGCGGTACTGGCTGGAGTCGGACGGATCCGCTCCGACGGTCGAGGTCCCCGTTGACGCGGTGGACGCGACCTTCTGGGAGGCCGTGGAGAAGGGCGACCTTCAGGCGCTGTCCTCCGCGCTGGAACTGGACGGCGACCAGCCACTGAGCTCGGTACTGCCCGCGCTGTCGGCCTGGCGCCGGCAGAGCCGCGAGCAGTCCACGGTGGACGGCTGGCGCTACCGCGACAGCTGGAAGCCGGTCACGGACGGCGGCGCGGGTGTGCTGTCGGGCACCTGGCTGGTGGTGGCCTCTGCCGAGGACACCGCTGTGGCGGATGTGGTCCGGACGCTGGCCGGCCGTGGCGCGGACGTGCGTCTGGTCGAGCCGGCCGGTACGGATCGCGCTTCGGTGGCCGACTCGCTGCGGTCGGTGCCGGCAGACGGTAGGCCGGTGGCCGGTGTGCTGTCGCTGCTGGCCCTGGACGAGACCGTCCTCCCGGCCGGTGGCGGAGTGACCGACGGTACGGCCGGGACGTTGGCGCTGGTGCAGGCGCTGGGTGACGCGGGTGTCGGCGCTCCGCTGTGGTGTGTGACGCGGGGTGCGGTGTCGACGGGTCGCTCGGACCGGCTGGCGAACCCGCTGCAGGCTCAGGTCTGGGGTCTGGGTCGGGTGGTGGCTCTGGAGCACCCGGAGCGTTGGGGTGGTCTGGTCGATCTGCCGGAGGTGCTGGACGAGCGTGCGCTCGGGCGGCTGGCCGGTGTGCTGGCCGGGGCTGAGGACCAGGTCGCGGTTCGGGCGTCGGGTGTGTTCGCCCGTCGTCTGGTGCGGGCCGCGCGCGGTGAGGGTGTCGCCTGGAAGCCGGCCGGTACGGTTCTGGTCACCGGTGGTACTGGTGCGCTGGGTGCGGAGGTCGCGCGCTGGCTGGTGCGCAACGGTGCCGAGCAGCTGGTGCTGACCAGCCGTCGTGGCCTGGACGCTCCCGGTGCGGTCGAACTGCGCGATGAGCTCGCTGAGTTGGGCGCTGCTGTCACGGTGGCGGCGTGTGATGTGGCCGATCGTGCCGCGCTGGCGGAGTTGCTGGCGTCCGTCGAGGTGTCGGCGGTGTTCCACACCGCCGGTGTGCTGGACGACGGTGTGGTGGACGGCATGACGGTGGAGCGGTTCGCCACCGTGGCGCGTCCGAAGGTGGACGCGGCGCTGAACCTGCACGAGCTCACCGCCGAGCTCGACCTCTCCGCGTTCGTGCTGTTCTCCTCGATGGCGGGTTCGGTCGGCAGCGCCGGCCAGGGCAACTACGCCGCCGCCAACGCCTTCCTGGACGCCCTCGCCGAGCAGCGCCGGGCCGACGGCCTCGCCGCCACCTCGATCGCCTGGGGTGCCTGGGCCGAGGCCGGTCTGGCCACCGACGACGTGGTCGCCGAGCGACTGCGCCGCGACGGCGTACCCGGCATGGCACCTGGCCTGGCGATCAGCGCGATGCAGCAGGCCCTGGACGGCGGCGACATCGCACTGACGATCGCCGACATCGTCTGGGAGCGGCTCGCCGCGGAGTTCCACGCCATCCGGCCGAGTGCTCTCTTCAGCGAGATCCCGGAGGTCGTGCGCTTCCAGGCTGCTGCCGAGGCACCGTCCGACGACTCGAAGGCGGCGGTCGGCTCCTCGCTGGCCCAGCGTCTGGCGGGTCTCTCGGAGGTCGAGCGTGGCCGTGCTCTGCTGGAGCTGGTGCGGGTGCAGGTCGCGGCCGTGCTCGGTTACGCGGGTTCGGACGCGGTCGAGGCCGGACGAGCCTTCAAGGAGCTCGGTTTCGACTCGCTGACCGCGGTCGATCTGCGCAACCGTCTGAACGCGGCGACGGGTCTTCGTCTCCCGGCGACGCTGGTCTTCGACTACCCGTCGGCGACCGCGCTGGCCGAGCACCTGAGGTCCGAACTGCTGGGCCGGGAGCCGGAGTCGGCCGCGCCGGTGACGGTGGTGTCGGCTGTCGACGACGAGCCGATCGCGATCGTCGCGATGAGCTGCCGCTTCCCCGGCGGCGTCCGTTCGCCCGAGGAGCTGTGGCAGCTGCTCGTGGCCGGCGGAGACGCGGTCGTCGACTTCCCGACCGACCGCGGCTGGGACCTGGACGGCCTCTTCGACCCGGACCCGGACCAGCTCGGCAAGATCTACACCCGCAAGGGTGCCTTCCTGCAGGACGCGACCCGCTTCGACTCCGCCTTCTTCGGCATCAGCCCGCGTGAAGCGACCGCCATGGACCCGCAGCAGCGTCTGCTGTTGGAGACCTCGTGGGAGGTCTTCGAACGGGCCGGTATCGACCCGGCCTCGCTGCGCGGCAGCCAGTCGGGCGTCTTCATCGGCACCAACGGCCAGGACTACATCTCGCTCCTGACCGAGGGCCAGGAGGGCGCCGAGGGCCACCGTCTGACGGGTACGGCCACGAGTGTCGTCTCCGGCCGCCTCTCCTACACCTTCGGGCTCGAAGGTCCGGCGGTGTCGGTGGACACGGCGTGTTCGGCGTCGTTGGTGGCGCTGCACCTGGCGGTGCAGGCGCTGCGGGGCGGTGAGTGCGATCTGGCGCTGGCCGGTGGTGTGACGGTGATGTCGACGCCGGATCTGTTCGTGGAGTTCAGTCGTCAGCGTGGTCTGTCGGTGGATGGGCGGTGCAAGGCGTTCGCGGGTGCCGCGGACGGCACCGGCTGGGGCGAGGGTGCGGGCATGCTCCTCGTGGAGCGGCTGTCCGATGCCCGGCGCAACGGGCATCCGGTGCTGGCGATCGTGCGTGGTTCGGCGATCAACCAGGACGGTGCGTCGAACGGTCTGACGGCGCCGAACGGTCCGTCGCAGCAGCGGGTGATCCGCCAGGCGCTGGCGTCGGCCGGGCTGACGGCCGCCGAGGTCGACGCGGTCGAGGCGCACGGTACGGGCACGCGGCTGGGTGACCCGATCGAGGCGCAGGCCCTGCTCGCCACCTACGGTCAGGAGCGCTCGGACGGCCGTCCGCTGCTGCTCGGTTCGGTGAAGTCGAACATCGGTCACACCCAGGCGGCCGCCGGTGTCGCCGGTGTGATCAAGATGGTGCTCGCGATGCAGCACGGTGTGCTGCCGCAGACGCTGCACGTGGACGAGCCGACCCCGCACGTGGACTGGGCTGCGGGCGCGGTCTCGCTGCTGACCGAGACCACGGACTGGCCGGAGACCGGCCGTCCGCGCCGCGTGGGCATCTCCGCCTTCGGCGTCAGCGGGACCAACGCGCACACGATCCTGGAACAGGCTCCGGCCGTCGAGGAGACGGTCACCGAGGCGACGGTCGCGCCGTCGGTGCTGCCGCTGGTGGTGTCGGCGAAGAGCGAGGCGGCACTCCTGGCACAGGCCACGGAGCTCCAAACGCGAGTCGAGACCGACTCCGAGCTGACCGTCACCGACCTCGGCTACTCGTTGGCGACGACACGGGCGGGCTTCGAGTACCGCGCAGCCGTCGTGGCGGGTGAGCGTGCGGAGTTCCTGCGGGGTCTGGGTGCGCTGACTTCGGGTGAGTCGGCTGGGAACCTGGTGCAGGGTTCGGTGGTCGAGGGCCGGACGGCGTTCCTGTTCACGGGGCAGGGCAGTCAGCGGGCCGGTATGGGCGCCGAGCTGTACGAGGCGTTCCCGCCTTTCGCGGATGCGCTGGACGAGGTGTTCGCGCACCTGGACCAGTACCTGGACCGTCCGCTGCGCGAGGTGGTGTTCGGCGGCGAGGAGCTGGATCAGACCGGGTACACGCAGCCGGCGCTGTTCGCGATCGAGGTGGCGCTGTTCCGCCTGGTCGAGGCGTGGGGTCTGCGGCCCGACCTGCTGGCGGGTCACTCGATCGGTGAGCTGGCCGCGGCGCATGTCGCCGGGGTGCTGTCGCTGGCGGACGCTGCCAAGCTGGTGGCGGCTCGTGGCCGTCTGATGCAGGCGCTGCCGGCCGGTGGTGCGATGGTGGCGGTGCAGGCCTCCGAGGAGGAGGTGCTGCCGCTGCTGACCGACGAGGTGGGTATCGCGGCGGTCAACGGGCCGACGTCGGTGGTGATTTCGGGTGCCGAGCAGGCCGTCCTGGCGGCGGCCGAGCAGCTGGCGGCTGAGGGTCGCAAGACCAAGCGGCTCACGGTGAGCCACGCGTTCCACTCGCCGCTGATGGAGCCGATGCTCGCCGAGTTCCGTGCGGTCGCCGAGGGGCTGACCTTCGCCGAGCCGAGGATCCCGATCGTCTCCACCCTCACCGGTGACATCACGGACGAGATCCGCACCGCCGAGTACTGGGTGCGCCACGTCCGCGAGGCGGTCCGCTTCCACGACGCGATCCGCACGCTGGAGGCCGAAGGCGTCCGTACGTACCTGGAGTTGGGCCCGGACGGGGTGCTCTCCGCGATGGGTCAGGACTGCGCCACCGAGGCGGTCGTCTTCGCCTCGGCGCTGCGGGCCGGCCGACCCGAGGTGCAGACGCTGACCACTGCCGTCGCCCAGGCGTACGTGCGTGGTGCGAGCGTCGACTGGCAGGCGGTCTTCGCTGGTCAGGGTGCCCGCCGGGTGGAGCTGCCGACCTACGCCTTCCAACGCCAGCACTACTGGCCGGAGCGTTCGGCCGTACTCACTGGCGATGTCACGGCGGTCGGTCTGGCAGCTGCCGGGCACCCGCTGCTCGGTGCGGCCGTCTCGCTCGCCGCCGTCGACGGCTTCCTCTTCACCGGCCGGCTCTCCGTACAGTCGCACCCGTGGCTGGCCGATCACGCGGTGATGGGCAGCGTGCTGCTGCCGGGTACCGCGTTCGTGGAGCTGGCGATCCGGGCGGGCGACCAGGTCGGTTGCGCCGTGCTGGAGGAGCTGACGCTGGAGGCGCCGCTCGTCCTGCCCGAGCAGGGTGGCGTACAGGTTCAGCTCTCGGTCGAGGCGGCCGACGAGTCCGGACGGCGTCCGGTGAGCCTGCACTCCCGCACGGAGGACGGCTCCGGCGAGGAGCTGTGGACGCGGCACGCCACCGGTGTGCTGTCCCCGAGCGCCGGGACCACGGCGTCGTTCGAGCTGGCGGAGTGGCCCCCGGCCGGGGCGGTCGCGGTCGCGGTCGACGACCTGTACGAGGTGTTCGAAGAGGCCGGGTTCGGATACGGCCCGGTGTTCCAGGGCCTGCGCGCTGCCTGGCGCAAGGACGAGGACGTGTACGCCGAGGTCCGGCTGCCCGAGAGCGCACGTACGGATGCCGCGCTGTTCGGCCTGCACCCGGCGCTGCTCGACGCCGCGCTGCACGCGGTCGGCATCGGCAACCTGCTGGAGGAGAACGGCGGCGGACGCCTTCCGTTCGCCTGGAACGGCGTGAACCTGTACGCGGCCGGTGCCTCGGCGGTGCGGGTGCGGATGTCCCCGGCGGGCAGCCGGGACACGGTGTCGCTGGTGCTGGCGGACGAGTCCGGGCAGCCGGTCGCCTCGGTCGACTCGCTGGCGATGCGCGAGGTGTCCGAGGAGCAGGTGCGGGCCGCCCGCGCCGGCTTCGTGGACTCGCTGTTCCGGGTGGAGTGGACCACCCTGCCGGTGTCGGCGGCCGCTGTGGGCCGCTGGGCGGTCCTCGGAACCGATCCGTTCGGCACTGGGATCGAGAGCTTCGCCGATCTGGCGGCGCTCGGTGCGGCCGTGGACGGCGGCGTGGCGGTTCCCGACGCGGTCTTCGTGTCGCTGGCTGACGAGGGTGCGGACACCGCCTCGGCGGTCCGGGCCGTGCTGCACGGTGTGCTCGGCATGGTCCAGGAGTGGCTGGCGGACGAGCGGTTCGCCTCGTCCCGCCTGGTGCTGGTGACCCGTGGTGCGGTGGCCGGTGGTGACGACCTCGTCCACGCCCCGGTGTGGGGCCTGCTGCGCTCCGCACAGTCCGAGAACCCCGGCCGGTTCGTGCTGCTCGACCTCGACGGTGCGGAGAGCTCGTACCGAGTCGTGGCGGGTGCCCTGGCCTCCGGCGAGCCGGAACTGGCAGTCCGGGAAGGCGTCGTACGGGTGCCGCGCCTGGCGCGGGTGGCGGCGGTCTCCGATGCGGCCGGGCCGGTGTTCGATGCGAGCGGTACGGTCCTGGTGTCCGGTGCGTCCGGGATGCTGGGTGGTCTGGTCGCGCGTCATCTGGTGTCCGAGCACGGGGTGCGCAGTCTGCTGCTGGTGTCGCGTCGTGGTGCGGACGCGCCGGGTGCGGCTGAACTGGCGGCCGAGCTGGGCGAGTCGGGTGCCTCCGTGGTGTTCGCGGCGTGCGACGTCGCGGACCGTGCGGCGCTTGCGGACGTACTGGCGTCCGTGCCGGCGGAGTTCCCGCTGACCGGCGTGGTGCACACGGCCGGTGTTCTGGACGACGGCATCGTCACCTCGCTCACCCCCGAGCGGATCGACACCGTGCTGCGCCCGAAGGTGGACGCGGCGCTGAACCTGCACGAGCTCACCGCCGGCCTGGACCTGAGCGCGTTCGTGCTCTTCTCCTCCGCGGCCGGTACCTTCGGTGGCCTCGGCCAGGGCAACTACGCTGCGGCCAACGTCTTCCTGGACGCCCTCGCCGCTCGGCGCCGCGCCGCCGGACTCCCCGCGATCTCGCTCGCCTGGGGCGCGTGGGCGGACGGCGGAATGGTCGGCAGCCTGGCCGAGGTCGACGTGCGACGGATGAGCCGTGGCGGCGTGCAGGGCATGCTCGCGGACGAGGGCCTGGCGCTGTTCGACGCGGCATGCGCCGCGGACGACGCGATGCTGGTCCCGATGCAGCTCGACCTCGCGGCGCTGCGCGCCGAGGCTGTGGCGGGTACGCTGCCGCCGCTGCTGCGCGGACTGGTCAGGACGCCGGTTCGCCGGGCCGTCGAGGCCAACTCGTCCGGTGCGGTGGCCGGTTCGGGTCTCGTCGGGCGGCTGGCCGCGCTGCCCGTGGCCGAGCGGGACGCCGTGCTGCTCGAGCTGGTCTGCGCTCGGGTGGCGTCGGTGCTGGGTTACGCGGACGCCGCTGCGGTGGAGTCCGGCCGGGCGTTCAAGGAGCTCGGCTTCGACTCGCTGACCGCCGTCGAACTGCGCAACGAGCTGAACGGCGCGACGGGCCTGCGGCTGCCCGCGACGCTGGTGTTCGACTACCCGACGCCCGCCGCGCTGGCCGCCTTCCTGCGCTCGGAGCTGGTCGGCGAGGAGACCGAGGCATCGGTTGCCGCTGCGGTCGCGGTCCTGGACGACGAGCCGATTGCGATCGTCGGGATGAGCTGCCGGTACCCGGGTGGCGTGGAGTCGCCCGAGGACCTGTGGCGGCTGGTGTTCGAGGGGGCGGACGCGGTCTCCGGCTTCCCGGCCGGCCGAGGCTGGGATCTGGACAACCTCTACCACCCGGACCCGGACCACCAGGGCACCTCGTACGCCCGCGAGGGCGGCTTCCTGCACGACGCGGGCCTGTTCGACCCGGCGTTCTTCGGGATCTCGCCGCGTGAGGCGCTGGCCATGGACCCGCAGCAGCGCCTGCTGCTGGAGACCTCGTGGGAGGCGTTCGAGCGGGCCGGTATCGACCCGACGACCGTGCGCGGCAGCCGGACCGGTGTGTTCGCCGGTGTGATGTACCACGACTACGCCACGGGCGTCGGTGACCTGCCGGACGGCGTCGAGGGCTACCTCGGTACGGGCAACTCCGGCAGCATCGCCTCCGGCCGCGTCGCCTACACGCTCGGCCTGGAAGGCCCGGCGGTCACCGTCGACACCGCGTGCTCCTCGTCGCTGGTGGCGCTGCACTGGGCGATCCAGGCGCTGCGAGGCGGCGAGTGCACCATGGCGCTGGCCGGCGGTGTGGCGATCATGTCCACCCCGGAGGTCTTCGTCGACTTCAGCCGCCAGCGGGCGCTCTCCGTGGACGGCCGCTGCAAGGCGTTCTCGGCGGACGCGGACGGCACGGGCTGGGGCGAGGGTGTCGGCATGCTGCTCGTGGAGCGGCTCTCCGACGCCGA
>NZ_JBVIMH010000076.1:0-6281 GCF_055579945.1 Kitasatospora sp. NPDC032150
TGCCGCCGCCCAGAAGTACACCCTCCACGCCGAGGTCGTGATCATGGAAGACGGGCTTGTGCCCCGGCCGCGACGATAAACGCAGCGGCGTTGGCGCGCTGAGCGGCTGGTGATCATGGGAACCGCCGCGAGCGGGCGGCTTCCCAGTGCCTGGACCTGCAGCGCGTACGTTTCTTGCCATAACTGGTTTGTAATGCAAAGCTCATGGCATGACAGACGCATCTGTGCCCTCGTCGGGCACGCCCCGTGAAGTCCTGACAGGCCTCGGCGACCTGACCCGCAAGGTCCGGGCCGCGCAGCGCGGCACCTGGTTCCCCCTTCTGCTGCTGGGGGTGCTCACGCTGGGCGGGATCCTGGTCGGCCGCTTCACCTTCAAGGTCGAGACCGTGGCCTGCCCGGCGGGTGAAGGCGCGGTCGGCAGCGGCTGCACCCTGGTCACGCAGGGCTCGGCGCTCTACTGGCCCCTCGGGCTCGCCCTCGCCTACGCCGCGACGGCGTTCTTCTACATCCGCCGCTCCCGCAACCGCGGTGTCGGGACCCGGGTCCGGCCGTACGTCCTGACGGGGACTGTCCTGGTCGCCCTGGCGAGTGCCACCGCGCTCTGGAGCCTGCGGCACGGGATGCCGCAGCTCGGCGAGCGGCTCGACTTCTGGGGCCTGCACCTCGATCCCGCTTCCGGAGTGACGAGGTTCCTCGAACGGCTCGCCGGGAACGCCATGGCCGTCGGGCTGCCGCTGCTGGTACTGGCCTGGGTGGAGCGCAGCCGCGCCTTGCTGCTGCTCGCTGTGTTGTACCTGGCCATCGAGCTGGTGCCGCTGTCCACCGGCTGGGCGGGGATCCCGTTCACCTCCCCGTGGTCTGCTCTGCCCACCTTCGGCGTCCCCGGCGCGCTTCTCCTGCTCGGCGCCCTCGGCTTCGGCCTGGCCGAGCTGTCCGGCCGGCGTAACGCGTCATGACCGATCAGCCCGAGCAGCACCCCGTCACCGGCCTGGACGACGTGGTCCACCAGCGCGTGCGCCTGGGCATCCTCACCGTTGCCCACCAAGCGGGCCGGGTCGAGTTCGGCTTCCTGCGTACGGCGCTCGGCCTCACCGCCGGAAACCTCAGCCAGCACCTGTCCGTTCTGGAGAAGGCCGGTCTGGTGGAGATCGAGAAGGGCTACGAGGGCAAACGCGCCCGCACCTGGCTCTCCCTCACCCCCACGGGCAACCGCGCCCTGCGCGACGAGGTCACCCAGCTCAAGCGACTCATCCACCAGATCGAGCACGGCAGCTCAGCCCCGGAGTCCTGATCCCGCTCCGGCGAACCAAGGTGAGCCGTGAGCGGCTCCCGCCGACGTCCGGCGGACCCGGACAGCACGCCGAACACCGTCCAAGAAACCCAGGGAGGACACGTGACCATCACACCGGTCACCACGACGGACGTGACGCGCCGTCGCCTGCTCGCAGCCGCGCTGATGACGGGGCTCGGGGCCGCCGTGCCGATCAGCGCAGCACGCCAGGCGTGGGCGGCTCCCACCGCCCCCGGAGCATTACGGCTCACGCTGCCGGCACCCACCGGGCCGCACCCGGTGGGCACGGTGCCGCTCCACCTCGTCGACACCTCGCGTCCGGATCCTGTGGCCGGCCCGGGGCATCACCGCGAGCTGATGGCCAGCGCCTGGTACCCCGCTTGCAAAACGGACGACCTGCCGCGTGCTCCCTGGATGACCCAGGGTGCGCTGCGGGCGTTTCTGGCGGACGTCGGCTTCCCCCTCGATCCCGCCCTCGGCCCGCTCACTGCCGCACACGTGGGCGCACCCGTGCACCGAACGGGCCGCCGCCTGCCCGTCCTTGTGTACTCGCACGGCGCGGGCAGCCACCGCGGCGACCACACCATCATGGTCCAGGAACTCGCCAGCCACGGCTACGCCGTGGTCACCGTCGACCACACGTACGACGCGTTCAGCGAACTCCCCGACGGCCGACTCACCGTCCCGGCAGACGTTCCGCCGTTTCTCGGGCCGCGGGACTTCGCCACGGACATCCGGTTCGTGCTCGACGCCGTCGAGGCCATGGCCGCCGGGCACAACCCCGACGCCGACGGCAGGCCACTGCCCCAGGGACTGCTCGACGCCCTCGACCCGCAGCGCATCGGCGCGTTCGGCTGGTCGAAGGGCGGCACCGCCACCGCGCTCACCATGCTCGCCGACCAGCGCGTTGAAGCCGGACTCAGTATCGACGGTCCGATGCAGCCGACCATCACCACCGACCTGGACCGGCCGTTCATGATGATGACCGCTTCGTTCACCCGGGCCGCCATGCCGGACGTCGCCGAGTTCTGGACACACCTTCGCGGCTGGCGCCTGAACATCCAGGCCGACGGGGCCATCCACAAGACGTACGGCGACGACGCGACACTGATCGCACAAGCGGGCACGATCCTCGGCATGACGAACCAGCAGATCCAGGACATGGTCGGCACCCTCGATCCGGCCCGGGCGGTCCGGATCCAGCAGGCCTACCCGCTCGCGTTCTTCGACCAGCACCTGCGACACCGCGGGGGACATCTGCTCGACGGCCCGAGTGCGGCCTTCCCCGAGGTTAAGTTCATCGCGTGAGAAGCGGCGGACCGCGCAATGCGCGGTCCGCCCAAGACCGCCGAGCATGCCGTCACCAACCGCGCCCACCGCCGGTCCGGTCGGTGGCGGGTGCGTGTTCTGCGCGATCAGCGCGGGCCTGGCTCCCGCCCGGGTCGTGCGCTACTGGCCGGAGACGCTCGCCATCGTCCCGCTGAACCCGGTCCCCGACGGGCACGTCATCGTCCTGCCGACCCGCCACGTCCCCGACGCCGCCCTCGACCCGGTCGTCACCGGCCTGACGATGCGCGGGGCCGCCGAACTCGCGCAGAGCGCCGGAGCGGCGAACCTCATCACGAGCATCGGCACCGAGGCCACGCAGAGCGTCCGGCACCTGCACATCCACCTCGTCCCCCGCCGCGCCCACGACGGCCTCTCCCTGCCCTGGACAGCGGCCGTGCCCGTCGCAGCCGGGGCGCAGGCGGTCAGCGACGACCCCACCGGCGCCTGGATCGGAGAAGCATGAAGCGCACCACCCTCCTGACCGCTGCGGCCGGCACCGTGCTGGCCGCAGCGGGGATCGCCCTGCACCTGCGGCGCAACACCGCTACCGGCCCGGCCTTGGACGAGCCGGCCAGCCGGTGGGGCGAGTTGCCCTGCCCGCCGCTGCGAGACGGCGTTGGCCACCTGCACGACTGGCTCGCCTCCGGCGACTGGACCGACCCCGCCGACGTCCTCCAGGCCCTCCAGGAGCAGGCCCCGGCCCACCTGCTCGGCGACCTGGCCGCCGACCTGCGCGCCGCCGGTCGCCCCGGGCTCGCCCTCCAGATGGACGAAGCCGAGCAACTGCTGCGCCGGGCCGCCGACGTCCTCGGCGAGGTCGACTACGCCGACGACGGCGCCCCGTGCCCGGACGAGCCGCACGACGGGCGTCGGCGGGTGCGGCGGTACCGGGATGGTGATGGAGACCATGACCTGGGACGACCAGGGTGACGGGCTCTTCGTGCCGGTCCACCAGGAGCCCGTCGACTGCCCGGTCGGCCGCCACCACTACGTCCACGGCGAGACCTGCGAGTGCGGCGGCAGCGGCTTCACCTTCGAGGGCGGCTACCGGCACCGCTGCCTCGCCAGCCTGCCGCCGGCGCCCCGACCGCTGCCGGACGACGACCCCTGGGCCAGCGCCGCGCCGTACGTCGGCGCGGACGACTACCCGGGCTGACCTTCGCCCCTGCCCACAGCACCGCGGCCTTCCCCGGGTCCGGCCGAACCCCGCCTCCACAGCCGACCGGCCGCACCCGGGCCACCCCTCCGACACAAGATCAGAAGGACACCTCAGTATGGCGACCGCCGTCCTCACCCACACCCTCCTCTCCCCCGGCCTCAGCCCCGACCAGCGCCGCCAGGCCGCCGCCGCGATCCGCACCATCGGCCGCCTCGCCCCCCGCCCGCACCGCTCCCGCTACGCCTGCGACACCTGCTCGGTGGCCTGGTCCGGGCCCGAGGCCGACTGCTGGTCCTGCGGCCGGCCCGCCAGCCAGGCCCGCGACGACGCCTCCCTCCTCCACCGGCTGCTGCTCGCCCCCGTCACCCCCAGGAAGGCGGGACCGCGGTGACCACGCATCTGCCCGAGGACCTCGACCGGCGCCTGGCCGCCGAACTCGTCCCCCAGTGCCCCGCCCCGCCGGCCCGCCGCCGCACCCGCACCGCCCAGCCCGGGCCGGTCGCCGCCTACCCGCTCGCCGCCGAACACCGCGCCCAGCTCCTGGCCGCCCTGCGCACCACCACCCCGAGGAGGACCGCAGCATGAGCACCGACCCCCACGACCACACCGTGCCGCTGGACCTGATCCTCGGCCCGCACCTGGCCGCCGAAGCCATCCGCCGCGCTGCCACCGCCCTCCAGCGCGACGACTTCCTGCCCGAGCCGGTCGCGCTGCGCCTGGCGTGCGAGCGGGCTACCGACGGCGACCCGCTCATCCTGGCCGCGCCCGGCTAGATCTGGGAGCTGCGCGACGACGTCGACGCCGACGACGCCCCCGCCCGCCGCCTGGCCATCCACCTGCGCTTGACCAGCCCGCCGACCGTCTACGTGTCCGACCCGGACGACCCGACGGGCGACGGCGAGATCGACGAGCTCCTTCTGGAGGTCCTGCACCTCTACACCCTGGCGTCCTGGGACACGCGCTTCCTCGTCGCGCCGACCGCGATCGGCTGACTGATGCCCAGCGACACTGCCAACCCGGCCACCGTCCTGATCGCGGCCGAGAGCCTCGACCTGGCTCCCACCACGACCCGGCAGAACGCCAACGCCGCCGTGCGCACCGCCCGAAGCGCCCGCGACGAGGAGGACCTGGTCCAGCTCCTCGCCGCTCTCTGCCTGCCCCACGGCGGCGACGACCTCGCGCCGCTCCTGCCGCACCTCGCCACCACCGCGGCCCGCGCCGACGCCGGCCGCCTCGATCAGCCCTCCGGAGGAACCCCCGTGTCCGACACCCTCACCAGCTCCCCGGCCGAGCACGACGTCCTGGCGTTACGTTCTCTCGGCTCCGCTGAGCTGCCTGTTTGCGCGTTGCAGTGAGCCGAGTCGGCTGGGTAGCGTCCCCACCCCACCCCGCGGAAGTGCGCACAACGCGATGTCCGATTGCCGCCAGCAAGATCTTCCTGTGGTGACCATGCTGGCGGCATGACGATGTCATCCACTACGGACTCAGCGACAGTCCTCACCGGCATGTATGAGGCTGAGGCGGAATACTTGGCGGCAGGAGGCCCTGGCGAGGCTTCGTTCGACCTGCTCGCCCCCTTCTTTGCGCCGGATGTCGAGCTGCATCAAGCAGATGCTCTGCCCTATGGCGGCACATGGCGTGGGCACAAGGGCATGACGCAGTTCTTCCTCATGATGGGAGAGGCGTGGGAGTCGTTCGACATGGTGGAGCAGGAGTTTCTTGCCACCGGTGAGACTGCGGTCGTGCTCACACAGGTCCGTGCTCGCGCTCGTGCGACCGGCCGTGAACTCAGCTTCCCGATTCTGCAAGCGATCACGGTCAAGGACGGGCGGATCACCGAGGTTCGTCCGTTCTACTGGGACACGCGGGCTATCGCCGATGCCTGCGCCGTGCCCACACCGTCAGACTGAGGTCGACAACAAACCCGCTGGTCACAGCCACTCGTTGAGGACTTCCACCAGCACGGTCGCCTCGTAGCGGACGGCAAGCTTGTCGTACCTCGTGGCCACGGCCCGGTGTCGCTTGAGACGGTTGATCCCGCACTCGACCGCGTGGCGCTCGTGGTAGTCGGTCTTGTCGAACTTCGGCGGCCGACCGCCTCGGGAGCCGAGTTTCTGGCGGTTACGGATTCGGTCTGCTGGGACCGGAATGGTCGCCCTGATACCGCGCCTGCGCAGGTAGGCGCGGTTCTTGCGGGAGTCGTATGCCTTGTCGGCCCGCACCCGGTCCGGTCTCCTGCGGGGCTGACCAGGACCGATCCGCGGCGCCCGGATCGCCTCCAGGACAGGCTCGAACTGCGGGGAATCGCCTCCAGGACAGGCTCGAACTGCGGGGAATCGCCTCGCTGCCCGGCCGTGATCAGCACCGACACTGGCTTCTGCCCTTGCTCGACGGCGAGGTGGATCTAAGAGGGCGTTAAGTCCGTTTTTGATAGCGGCCGCGTCCGGGTTGGTCGAGGACTTCCTGGCGGACGAGTCGTCCCAGGCGGGAGCGGGTGACGTT
>NZ_JBVIMH010000077.1:0-5856 GCF_055579945.1 Kitasatospora sp. NPDC032150
AGCGGCTCGATCAAGGCCCACTGCCCGTCGGTCAAGTCCGTTGAGTACGGCATCCGTTCCATGCACCAACACCAACATGCACACGACATACGCGTTAGCCCGAACAGCTCCGTACACACGAACGGGCGACACCAGATCATCCAGAAACGGACTTAACGTCCTCTCAGTGGCAGAGAAGCGCTCTGGTCAACCTTCAGTGGCAACTGGTCAAGGTTCAGTGTCAGAGGTCACGGGTGCTGTCGCGGGGTGCTGGCGCGACCCCCTGTCGCGCGGGGTGCTGTCGCGTGCTGTGACCTGCGCGGATACCCGCGTTCCCCCGTGTGTGGTCCGGGCGCGACAGCTCGCCCGCGACACCCCCTGAGCGCAACGCGGGGTGCAACGCGGGACTCCGCGTTGCACCCCTGACCTGGGCCTTCGCCTCTCCGGACAGCGGCCGAGCCGCGTTGCAGTGAACGCGTTGCACCGCCCGGTCTGCGCCCGGCCTATTCCCAGCGCATGCCGAGTTCGGTGAGCCGCTCGTGTCGTGTCCCGTCGAGTTCTCCACGTCTCCACATTAGCGTGCTCGGCGCACGCTTTTCCTGCTACAGTCAGAAGCGTGCTCAAGGCACGCGTCTCTAATTTGTCTCGGGCGGGGTCACTCCCGCGCCCCACCGAAGGCACCGTCGAAAATGAGGAGAAGCTCAATGCGCCATCGTCTTCCCGCCATCGCCCTGACCGCCGCCCTGGCCGGTGGTGTCCTGCTCGCGGCTGCCCCCGCTCAGGCCGCCCCCGTCCAGCCGGGCGCGGCCTCGGCCGTGGCCGCCACCGACCACCGCGCGGACGTCGTGAGGATGCTCCACCAGCGCGACGAGCTGCTCGACGAGGCCATGCGGCTGGACCAGCTCGGCGATCGCAAGGCCGCCAACGACAAGCGCTACCTGGCCGCGTTGCTGCAGCGCATGATCGACACCATCCTCGCCTCGGAGTAGCACGGCTGATCCGGTGGGAACCCCGGACCACGCCGCCGACCGGTGCCGGGGCGGATACCGCGCCGAGTTGCTGGTGCTGGACGTGCCCGCGGCCGACAGCCGCCAGGACATCGCCTTGCGCCCAGCCCAGGTCAGCCGGAACGAGCTGAACACCGCGGCGGAAAACTATGTAGGCAGCGGGTGGGTCTCGTACGAGGGGGCGCGCACCATGGTGTCCGACCCGCCCGGGACGCGGCCCGAGCCGGCCTCGGCGCAACGGGCGGAGCTGGGGCGGCGACGCCCTCACACGCTGCGGTTCTTCGCTGATAGAGCTTCGCGTGCAGCCCCGCACCTCCCACCATGGATCGCCCGTTGCAACATGGGGTGCAACACGGCTCCGCGTTGGACCCCCTGTGCTGGTCATTCGCTCCTGCCGGACGGCGGCCGGGCTGTGTTGCGGTGGGCGTGTTGCACCGTCCGGTCTGCGTCCAGCCCCCGGCCCGCGTCTACTCCCAGCGCATCCCCAGCTCGGTCAGCCGGGCGGCGCGTTCGGTGGGGATGGTGGCCCGCCGCAAGCGGGTGTTGGCGATGAAGAGTCCGAGGCTGATCTCCACCTTGCTCCCGTCAGCAAGCTCCAGCGGTTCCTTGTGTTTGCGGGGGACGTTGAGGTGGCCTTCGCGGGCCCGGTATTGGGCGGCGGCGGCGAGGTTGCGGCGTTCCTTCTCCGCGTGCGTCACCTTCCCGGCCGGCTTCTGCTCGGTGGGCAGTGGCTCGAATCCGAGGACGTGCTCGCACGCCCATTGCTGGGCGGGGGAGAGCTTGTCCCAGCCGATCTGTTGGGCGCGGCCCCACTCGGCCAGATCCTCACCTTGCACCACCACGGAACCCGGCTCTGCGCCTGCCAGCTGGCCGCCCTCCTTCACGTGCCGCCAGGCCAGGGCGAAGCACCGCTGCCATTCCACCGACCAGGTGGGGCACCATGCCGGGTCGATCTCGTCGAGTGCGTTCTTGCGGTCGGCGGTCAGCGCCCCGGTCCAGTCCAGGCCCTGCTCCCCGGCCTCGGCGCGGCGCTGGAGTGCTTCGGCGCGGCGTTGGGCGGTGCGCAGGTTCTTCATGATGGTTCCGACCGACCGGCCGCCCGCCCCACACCGCGTCCGCGGGTGGGCAGGCGTGGCCGTGTTCGGCGGCGTACCCGGCCACCGCGGTGAGGTTATCGGTGAACGCGGTGTCGAACGCCGACCAGATCATGCCCAGCGCGTCGAGTTCCTTGATCCGCTCCGGGTCGAGGACGTCGGCGGCCTTGTAGCGGCGCTGGTCGGCCACCCATACCCCGAGCCTGTGCCCGGACGGTGCCCGGTAGGCGTAGGGCACCTTCACGTCGCCGAACTTCTCGCGGTAGGCGAGCAGCTCCTCCAGGCCCCGCCGGAACTCGGCCCGCTCCGGCTCCAGCACCCGGGTCCGCACGAACGCGGCGATGAGGGTGGGGTCGCGCTGGGTGGAGAACTGCAGCAGCTGCGTCTCCCCGGCGGCGGAGCGGAACTCCTCCGGCTCCCCGGCGTGCTTCGGCTCACGGGGCGGCCGGGTCTCGGACTGCGGCATCGCCAGGCGCTCGACGGCGGCCGCGTCGTGAGCTCGCAGCGCCATCAGCAGCTTGGACAGCCCGTCGTACGCCCTCGAGGTCAGCAGCTGGTCGCCGTTCTCGCCGGCGCCCAGCAGGACGGGCACCACGATGGTGGCGACCTTGCCGCTGCCCGGCTTCATCCGCAAAGCGCGCCCGACGGCCTGGACCAGGTCCACCATCGACCGGCGCACATCGGCGAAGAACACCGCGTCGCAGTCGAAGGTGTCCACGCCCTCCGACAGCACCTTCACCGAGGCCAGGATGTACCGGAGCAGCCGCCACCCGTCGTCCCTGATCAGCGACGCGAATGTGCCCAGCACGGCCCGGCGCTCAGCGGAGGTGTGCTCGGCCTCCAGCCACGTCGTGCCGATCAGTTCCGGGTCCGGGTGCAGGGCGGGGTCTTGCTCCCACAGCACCCGCGCCACATCCGTCAGGCCGGTGCTCAGTGCCCGCGCCTCGGCGACCATGTGATGGAAGGACAGCACCCGGGACAGGTCCCACTCCGCGCAGGCGGTCAGCAGCGCGGTCTGCAAGGCCGCCAGCCGGGCGCCCCGGTACTCCACCGACATCTCACTCGCACCCTGCTGCTCCAAGCCCTGGAGAACGGGGTCCGTGACGTCCACGCACACGATGCGATACGGGGCGATCACCCCGTCCGAGATCGCGGTCCCCAGGGGGTAGTCGTGGGCGATGGGCCCGTACAGCGCCTCGTCGTCCATGCTGGCGATCAGCTCGACCGCCTCGATCCCGGCCGCCGCCGCCCGCACCCGATCGCTGTCCTTGACCGCCCACAGCCGTGGGGTGGCCGTCATGAACAACCGCCGGTCGCAGGGGATCCGGGTGTTGTCCAGGATCGCCGCCCACGGCCGCCCCGCTTGCCCGGACGTCCGGTGCGCCTCGTCCACCACCGCCAGTGAGAAGGCCGGCAGCCCCAGCTGGTGGGCCTTCTCCAGGTGGCCCAGGCCCAGGCTGGCGTAGGTGGCGAACACCGTCACCCGCCCCGGCCCGGCCGTCCACTTCACCAGCTCCGCCGGATCGGTGGTGCACCGCAGGCCCACCGGCTGCTCGTTGCCCGTCAGCGAGCAGAGCCCAACCATCCGGCCGCCGTGCCCCTCGCGCTGCCAGACCTCGACCGTCTGCTCCAGCAGCGGCAGCGAGGGCACGATCACCAGCGTCCGCTCGGAGTGGAGCCGCGAGGCGACGTGCACGGCCGTCAGCGACTTGCCCGAACCCGTCGCCGCCCGGATCTGGCACCGCAACCCCTCCGGCGGCACCAGACCCGACGCCGGCAGCGTCAGAAGTCGTACTGCCGCGTCGCACGCCTCTTCCTGGTGCGGGCGCAATTTATTCGTCATGATTCGAGTTTCCCTTTCCCGGAATTCGCGCGACAAAGACAAGGTCAGGCGCAAGTCGTTCCCGATGGGCTCTGGTATTTCGCCGCAAGCCGGACCTCGCGCTCCGCGATCCAGGCCTGTGCGCCACCCAGTGGCACGAGAGATGCCGGACGGCGTAGATAAGATGATCCGATAAGGCGCTGATGCGCGCCTATGCGACTCATCCTTTCGGCCATTCAGCGTGTTCTGCTACTTAAGGCGGGGAACGTAATGAATACCGCATGACTGCAGAACCCAAGAAAGGGGTGCTGAAATGGCATTCAATCCCGCCGGCACAAATTGGTCCGTCGCTCCTTTCGACGACAGCGGCACGCTCGGTGCATTCCACCCGACGCCCTGGGAATTCCACAACGAAGCCATGAACGCCGGGACCCTTTGGGCCGGGGGATACGCTCCTATGCCCGGCGTGGACAACGGGTACCTGTGCGAGATCACGGTCTCCGGCACGGTATCGGACTCGTTCGAGGTCTACTTCCTGACCGGCGACCGGTTCATCGCGACCAAGAGCGGCTCGCTCTACCGCTTCGGCCTGAAGGTCTGAGAAGCCTTGAACCTCGCGTTTGCCGTCGTGGGGTGCGCTTCTTCGCGCCCAGGGCCGGCTGCCTGAATGCGGCCCATTCACGTGCTTCGCGTCGGCGAAGACGGTACCTGCATCTCTGCCGACGGGCCGACACAGCCAGGAGCGGGCCCGTCGGCAGCCCGCGCGTGCGCGCGCTGACACCGGCCCCGCCCGCCAGATCCGCTCCCGCGGCTTGCAGGTGGTCCCTCCCACTCGGCCGCCTCCCACATGGGGCGAAGCCTCGAGTCGTCCATGCGGCCGGCCTCCCGCTGCGAATCTGCGGTTTGTTGTCGCTGGGGGATCAGTCGGTGTCACTGGCCCTTCATGACGGTGGCGTATGGGGGTGGGGGGAGTGCTGCGTGTCACCGGGGTGCGGATGTGTGGTGACATCAGGAGACGTCGCCCAGTGACACCTTGATGCAGATCCCTGAACGGGCGGCCGGCCTGCTGGAGGATGCTCAACCGATGTGGCGAGTAGCCAAGTTAGAAGCACGAGGCGGGCATCAGATGACCGGGGAGTCCTCCATGGACCTCCACACGGGATCGACCGTCGGCCACCCGCGTGGAACGTTGTCCTTCGTCAACAGGCCAGTCAAGAACCGGGTGAAGCCGCCTTCCGCAATCAGCACCATGCGGTACTGGCGGAATGCCACCATCACTGCCCACTCTTCATCGTCCCTGGGCAGGAGGAAGCACAGGTCCCCGTCGTAGTCATGGGATCCCCACCCGACGGCGGTTGCCGGATCGAAGGAGAGTACGCCCGAGCTGTCCCGGTACTGGTCAGCCAAAGCCTCCAGAGCGTGCCGGTCGTCTCTCATGCACTCCAGCAGGGGCTGTCGGCCACTGGGATGGGCGATGGCCAGAAACTCCATGATCCGGCAGTCGCCGTACTCGTCGACGAACTCCTTGAAGTCGTCGGGAAGCCGGCGACCGACCCAGTCCTCGATCTCCCGCCACGCATCAGCCCGGGCACGGATCAGTCGTTGGGGCGGCCCCAAGAGCTCCCGAAGGACCAGATCCACCGTCAGCCTCCGCAGCCCTCGAATATCCAGACGTTCTCAACATCAGCAACATACCGCTGGCCGTCGACCCACCACGGCACCGGCTTCTACACCATCGATCATCTCCGGCCCCGCAGACTGAGACATCCGCGGGATCGGGCGACGACACGAGCCCCCGGAGTTCACGGAGCCTGCTGCAGTGATCGTGTTACGGGCTCTAACCTCAATACCAGTGACTTAGAAGCCGTTGTCTTTCCGATAGCGACGGGTGCGTTTCCGCTGGTCAGGCATGGTGCCGGTGCCTCGGTGGCAGAGACGGGGTGTCGTGTCGTCT
>NZ_JBVIMH010000078.1:0-5853 GCF_055579945.1 Kitasatospora sp. NPDC032150
CGAACGGCTCCCCGATGATGTCACCCACCGTCATCCGCGGGTTCAACGACGTGTACGGGTCCTGGAACACCATCTGGATGTTCCGCCGCACCGCCCTCAACCCGGCACCGGACAGCCGCGAGATCTCCTCCCCCTTGAACAGCACCTCACCCGCGGTGGCCCGCTCAAGGTTCATCAGCACCTTGGCCAACGTCGACTTCCCACAGCCCGACTCACCGACGATGCCCAGGGTCTCGCCCTTGCGTAGCTCGAACGACACCCCGTCCACCGCACGCACCGCACCGATCTGCTTCTTGAACAGAATGCCCTGCGTCAACGGGAAGTGCTTGACCAGCTCCCGGACTTCAAGGATCGACTCAGCCACGGAGGGTCTCCTTCCAGAAGTGGCAGGCGCTGCGGCGCGCCAGGTCGCTGCCGTCCTCGTCCAGCACCGGCTGCAGCAACGGCAGTTCGGTGCGGCACCGGTCGGTGGCCGCCTCGCAGCGCGGATTGAACGCGCAGCCGGCCGGAATGTGCAGCAGGCTCGGCGGCAGGCCCTTGATCGCGTAGAGGTCGCGGCCCTTCTGATCCAGGCGCGGGATCGACTTCAACAGGCCCCGGGTGTACGGGTGCGCCGGGCGCGCGTACAGCTCGTGCACCGGCGCGGTCTCCACGATCCGCCCCGCGTACATCACCGCGATCTTGTCGGCCACGTCCGCGACCACCCCCAGATCATGGGTGATCAGGATCAGCCCCATCCGGTACTCGGCCCGGAGCTCCGCCAGCAGCTCCATCACCTGTGCCTGCACCGTCACGTCGAGCGCCGTGGTCGGCTCATCCGCGATGATCAGGTCCGGCTCCAGGGCCAGCGCCATCGCGATCATGATGCGCTGACGCATACCGCCCGAGAACTGGTGCGGATAGTCGTTCACCCGCTCCTTCGCCGCCGGGATCCGCACCCGCTCCATCAACTCGACGGCCTTCTTCAGCGAGTCCTTCTTGGACATCCCCTCGTGCACCCGGAACATCTCGCCGAGCTGCCAGCCCACCGAGAACACCGGGTTGAGCGCGGAGAGCGCGTCCTGGAAGATCATCGCGATCTTCCGGCCGCGGATCTTTCGCCGCTCCTCCTCGGGCATGGTGAGGAGGTCCTCGCCCCGGTACAGCACCCTGCCACCGGTGATCCTTCCGGGCGGGCTGTCCAGGATGCCCATGACGGCCTGCGCGGTCACCGACTTGCCCGAACCCGACTCACCCAGCACCGCCAGCGTCTCCCCGGCTCCGACGCTGTAACTGACCCCGTTGACCGCCTTGGCCACGCCGTCCCGGGTCACGAACTCCACGTGCAGGTCGTCGACCTGCAGCAGGGCCGCGCCCGCCTCGCTCCGCACCGACTTCGCCATCGCCCTGTCCCCTCCGTCTCCCGGTCCGGTCACATCCGTCACCTCCACGCCGCTCACCGCAGCTTGGGGTCGAGCGCGTCACGCACGCCGTCGCCCAGGAAGATGAAGCCCAGGGAGGTGAGCACCACCGCGAGCGAGGGAAGGGTCCACATGTAGTCGTACACGCCGATGAACCCCCGGCCGGCGGCGAGCATGTTGCCCCACTCCGGCACCTCCGGGCTGACGCCGACGCCGAGATAGGAGAGCGAGGCCTCCGCGACCACGGCGGTACCGACGTTGAACGTGCCGTAGATGATGACCGGCGCGATCGAGTTGGGCAGGATGTGCCGCAGGATGACCCTCAGGTGCCCGGCGCCCAGTGCGCGCGCCGCGTGCACGTAGTCCATCTCCCGGGTGGAGAGCACCGAACTGCGTAGCAGCCGCGCCACGGTGGCCCAGCCGAAGATGGCGAGCGAGAGCACCACCGGCCAGACCCCGCGACCGGTCACGGTGATGATGATGATCGCGCCGATCAGCAGCGGGAAGGCGAAGAACACGTCGGCGACGCGCATCGTCAGCGTGTCGTAGAACCGGCCGAAGTAGGCCGCGATCGCACCGAGCACGATGCCGATGGCCAGCGTCAGCAGGATCGACACCAGACCGACGATGACCGCGATCCGGGAACCGTAGATCACCCGGGAGAGCTGGTCGCGGCCGAGGATGTCGGTGCCGAACAGGTGGTCGCTGCTCGGGGGCTTGAGCGTGTTCATCAGGTCCTGCTGCAGCGGGTCGTGCGGGGCGATCAGCGGTGCGAAGACGGCGGTGAGGATCAGCCCCGCCACCAGCACCAGGCCCACCAGGGCCAGCCTGTTGGCGGCGAAGCGGTGCCAGACCTCCTGCCACTCCTTGACCACCTTGATGGCCGGCTCGGCCGAGCCCCCGGCCGAAGACGGATCCTTGCGCTGCCCGGGAACGGCCCTGCCCGGTACGGCGGTTGCCTTCGTCTTGTCGTCAGTCATCTCAGCGCCCTCAGCTCAGCCGGATGCGGGGGTCGAGCATCGCGTACAGCAGGTCGACGACCAGGTTGAGCAGCACGAAGATGGCGACACCCCAGGTCGCCACCCCGACCACGACCGGGTTGTTCTGCTGCTGGATCGCGGTGGACATCGCCATACCGACGCCGTCCCAGTTGAAGATGGTCTCGGTGATGATCGCGCCGCCCATCAGGCCGCCGAACGAGATGCCGAGGTAAGTCACCACCGGGATGACCGAGTTGCGCATCACGTGCTTGAGCAGCACCTCGCGCCTGGGTACGCCCTTGGCGATCGCGGTCTTCACGTAGTCGGCGCGCAGCACCTCCAGCATGGTGCCGCGCATCAGCCGGGCGACCAGGGCCGCGTCCACGATGGCCAGCGTGATCGCGGGCAGGATGACCTGCAGCGGATCGCCGGGATCACCGATCACCGGCACCCATTTGAGCTGCACGGCGAAGAGGTTGAGCATCAGCATGCCGATCACGAAGGTCGGGAACCCGACCAGGATCGTGGTGATCAGCGTGACCACGGTGTCCACCAGCGAGTACCGTTTGAGCGCCGCCAGCGCACCGACGGCGGCGCCGATCGCCGCGTCGAAGACGATGGCGACGACGGCCAGCTTGGAGGTGTTGACCAGCTTGGGGCCGAGGATGTCGGAGACCTGGCGGCGCTGGGTGTAGTCCTCACCCATGTCTCCGTGTGCCAACTTGCCGATGTACGTGCCGTACTGGACGATCAGCGGCTTGTCGAGCCCGTACCGCTTGTGCAGCTCGGCGATCACGGCGGGGTCGCGGGAGCGCTCGCTGCCGGCCAGCGAGCCGACCGGGTCGCCGGGGATGACGAACAGGCAGGCGAAGAGGATCAGCGTCGCGCCGAGCAGCACGATCACCATCTGTCCGAGCCTTCGCAGCAGATACCTACCCATGGCATGTGCCTCTCTGTGGGGTCGTGGCAGAGCGGCGTAGCCCTCTCCCCGTACACCGCCGGGTCCGGCAGGCGACCGGGGGGCCGTCGCCCCCGCCTGGTCGAGACGGGGGCGACGGCGTCGTGCTCGGCCCCTTCGGTCAACTGCGCTGGGGCGCGTACGGATTCAGGAGCGGACCACGCCGGGCGCGAAGGGACGGGCTACTTCTGCGAGACCGCGGCCAGGGTCGGGTTCTCGTTGAAGTCGTAGGTCAGGTTGGCCCACTTCTGGGTGTTGGCGACACGCTGCTGCTGGCGGGTGAAGAGCGGGATCAGCGCCTGGTCCTCACCGATCACGAGCTTCTCGGCCTGCTGGTAGATCTTGTCGCGCGCGGCCTGGTCCTTGGTGCCGGTGGCCTGCTGCAGCAGGGCGTCGAAGGCCGGGTTGCTGTAGCGGCCCGCGTTGTCGCCCTGGGCGGCGTGGGTGGTCGGGTCCTCGTTGATGGAGCCGGTGGCGAGCAGCGGGGCCAGGTAGTTGCCGGGGGTCGGGTAGTCCGCGCCCCAGGCCGCCCGGTACATGCCGGTGGCGTCCACCGACTTGTCCTTCTTCAGCATGTCCTTGAACGGCATGCCGTCGATCTGGACGTCCAGCCCGAGCACGTCCTTGAGCTGCTGGGCGACGGCCTGCACCCAGGCGTCGTGCCCGCCACCGGTGTTGTAGCCGAAGTACAGCTTGGTCCCGGGGGTCAGACCGGCCTGCGCGGCGAGCGCCTTGGCCTTCTCCTTGTCCTGCTTGACGCAGCTGGCGCAGACGCCTTCCTGGTACGCGTCCTTGAAGGCCGAGGGCACCAGCGTGGTGGCCTTGTGGCGGAAGCCCTTGAACACGCCGTTGACGATGGCGTCGCGGTCGATCGCGTAGGAGATCGCCTGACGCGCCTCCTTGGACTTCAGCGGGCCCTGGAAGGTGATCGGCAGCAGGTAGTTCATGCCGTTGGACTCCCAGTCGTACCATTCGTTCTTCGACCCGTAGGTCGCCTTGGCGACGGACAGCTGCTCGGTGGGTATCCGGGCCCAGTCGAACTGGCCCGCCTGGAAGCCCTGGTACTCCAGCTGGTCCGCGTTGGCCGAGTTCAGGATGGAGATCTCGATCCGGTCCAGGTGTGCCTTGGTCAGGCCGTAGCTGTCGTTCCGGACCAACGTGATCTTGCTGTTGTGCTGCCAGGGCCCTTCCATCTTGAACGGCCCGTTGCCGATCGGCATGTCGTTGAAGGTCTTGTTGGTGGCCGGGCCGGCCACCTTCGGCATCGGACTGAACACGGTGTGGAAGGTGCGGAGGTCGAACTCGCAGTCCTTGGTGGCCAGTTTGACCACCAGGGTGGTCGCGTCGGGCGCCGACAGGCCCCGGAAGGTGGTGGCCGAGCCGTCCTGGAGCTCCTTGAAGCCGTCGATCTCGTTCATGTGGTACGCCACGTCGGAGGCCGCATCCTTGGCCGCGACCCGGGCCCAGCCTCGGATGAACGACTCCGCGTCCACCGGTTCACCGTTGGAGAAGGTGGTCCCGCCCTTGATCTTGAACGTCCACTGGCTGCAGTCGTCGTTCGCGGTCCGGCTCTCGGCCAGCGCGTTGCTGACCTTGCCGTTGACGTCGACGCTGGTCAGGCCGGTGAACAGGTTCTGGGCGACCAGGGTGCCCTCGGACTCCTGCACGTTGTACGGGTCGATTGCAGTAGGCTCGACAATGCCCAGTCGGAAGGTTCCGCCGTCCTTGGCCGGTGCATTGTCGCTCGCCGTCGGCTTTCCGCCGCCGCTGCCCGAGCCACCGCCATTACTGCAGGCGGCCACCGCCAGGATCGTGGTGGCAGCCACCGCCGTCCAGCGCATTGTCTTGGTGAGCCTCATTCAACTGCCTCTCGATTCGGGGCGTGGGAACGAAGGACCCTCCACAGCCCGGTTTTCCAGGCATGACGGAGGTCAACGTCAGGCCGCTGACGCCTAGTTGGCGATGCGACCGTCGACGCGCGCAGAGCAACTATCGAGCCCGCCGACCTCGTTTGGAATCTTCCTCACATCTCTTTTCTGTTACACGGCACACACAAGCCGGACCATTGACTGACAGAGCGATACATATCGCCCAAGGAATTACCCATTCCACCCTCCGGATAGCGGACATGATTATCCGGATGCCGAGGTTTTATCGAGAAAGAAAGCCAGGGAAAAGATCACCGGAAAAAGATCGTCTCTCGCGATTCCCCGTCCCTGTGCCTCGCCGGAAATCGCGCCGCGCCCCACCTGATCTCGCGCTCCGCCACGCTCTACCCGATCTCGCGCTCCGCCGCGAAGTGACACGCGGAGTCATGCGCGGCCGCCCCGATCAACCACTCCCTGACGGTCAGCGCGGGCACCTCCACCGCGCACTTCTCCTGGGCCTTCCAGCAGCGGGTGCGGAAGCGGCAGCCCGATGGCGGGTTGGCCGGCGAGGGGATGTCCCCGGACAGGATGATCCGCTCACGCCCGTCGCGGCCGGTCGGGTCCGGCACCGGCACCGCCGACAGCAG
>NZ_JBVIMH010000079.1:0-5710 GCF_055579945.1 Kitasatospora sp. NPDC032150
AACACGGGAAGTGGCGCTGTCACGGGCAGCGACCGTATCACCGCTTCTCCGGCAGCTCGGCTGGGCCGATCCGCCGGGCATAGGTGTCCTTCTAGTGGTGGCTCGGGCGGGTGCATGCCCGGCCTTCAGGCCAGCACCCGACAAAAAGGCACAGAACGACCTCTGAGAGCGGTAGCGGTGGCTTGGACGCCTTGTTCTGAGGCTCTGGCCGGCTCGGATCGGGTCTGGCCTTGGGCTGGGACCAGGGCACAGGTGACAGTGGGTTGGGCGCCCCCGCTTCGCAGATGCCTGCCTGAACCGGCAAGCCCGGTCCCGAGCTGGCCGCTGCCGGCTGAAGCCGAGTGCGGGGTTGCAGCCCGCTGGAAGTTATCTCTGCGCAGAACTTCCTGGGTCTGCGGCGGCTGTCACGGCACGCCGACCGGATCGCCGCTCCTCACCTCGGCCGGACGCGCCTTCAACCCGCGGTGGCCCGGCTGTCCGGTGGGCCACCACGCGTTACCAGCACGGGTAACGCGTTTGTCCTGGGGCGGGCACAGAAATCCCGGACTCAGTGAAAAGCCGGGGCGCAGCGTCTACAGCAGCCCGCCCAGGGGCCAGAGGCGCTCGGCGAGGCGGCCGCGCAGCTGGCCGTCGGCGGTGTCGGTGTCGGTGAGCCAGTCGGCGGCGACCAGCAGTTCGGCGTGCTCGGTGATCTCCTCCGTCGGCAGGGCGCAGAACGCGGCGGCCGCCTGAAGCGGGATCCCGCCGTCCTCGGGGTGGCCGAGGTGGCCGTCGGGGTGGATGTGGGCGGCGGTGTACAGGGCGAGGAGCCGGGTGGCGGCGCCCGTCTTCTTCTTGCGGAGCTTGCGGTCGCCGACGGTCTTCTGGGCCCAGCCGGAGAGTTTCGGGCGGGTGGACTTGCCGAAGGTGAACGGGTACGGATCACGGGGCAGCAGCGAGGGCACGGTGACCAGGGTGGGGCTCTCCGGCCGGGAGGCCAGGGCCTCGGTGACGGTGCCGGGCAGGCGCAGCCAGTTTGCGGCGACCAGTTGGTCCAGGACGCGTTCGGTGTCGTCTGCGAGCCAGCCGGTGAGGTCCTGGCCGGTGACGTTCCCGGTGCCGGTGCGCGCGGTGCGCAGGGTGAGCATGAGGACGGCGAGGTGGACCTGCGGGTCGTGGTGCGGGGCGTGGGCGGCGACGTAATCCAGCACGGTGCGGGCGCAGGCGGCCTGCTGACGGGTCAGCAACCTTTCCACCACGACCTCGCGCTGGCCGTCGGTGCCGTCGGGCACGTAGGCGGTGCGGTTGCGGTGGGTCTCGCGTTCGGTTTGCGCCGCCTGCCGGGCCCGCTGCGCCTCCAGGCGCAGGTTGGCGTCGCCGGTGACGTCGGCCCACAGGTCGAACGCGCGGGCCTTGCGTTCCTGGAGCTCGGCGAGCAGCGCGTGGTCGGGTTCGGGGCGCTTTTGGTGGGCGCGGAAGGCGTCGCCGAGTTCGATGAGCTCTGCGCGCAGGGAGTCGGGCTGCAGGTTGGACGGCACGATCCGCTGTGCGATCTTCCCGCACCGCTTCGGGCTTTGCGGTGTTACGGCCGGTGTAGCGGTGCGGGCACCGGGCACGGCCGGTGCGGCGGTGGGGGAAGGCGGCTCGGTCGTGGGGGAGGGGATGTGGTCGGAGAACGCCGCCGCCACGCCCTGCGCCGCGACCGTGCCGCCCGCGCGTTTTTCCTGCGCGGTCGGCTTCCCGCCCGCCTGGTCTGCCGCGGCGGGCGCGGTGCGGGCCGTGGGCACGGCGCTGGCCAGCACCCGGCAGCCGGGGGTGGCGGCCGCGCAGCGCGCGCATGTCTCCGCCAGCCGCCACAGCCGTCCCGTCCGGTCCGCGTACACCGCCAGAACCACCGGGCCGCCGCACCGCACCGCCCCCGTTACCGCCGCCGGCCGCGTCCCGCCATGCCGTCCGGTGCTCGCATCCGGGTCGGCGACGTGCCACGCGCAGGCGCCGGCCAAACAGGCGCAGTACGCGTGACCTCGCGGCCCCCCGCCCGTACGGACGCGGGCGACGTGCAGCTTGACGTGCTCCACCGCCGCCCTGCGCCCCTCGGCCGTGCTGGGGAAGCGCTGATCGGCGCAGGCCGCTCCGGAGCAGGACAGCCGGACGGTGCCGGCCGTAGGGCGGCCGTGCGGGTCCAGGCGCACTGTGAACACCCGTCCCACGACGCGTTCCTGCTGCGTGCCGGTCTCGACCTGCGTTACCACCTGCGACTCCCCGCGCTGCGTCAGGCCCGGTGATCCGGGCCGGTCCCATCATCGTGGATCCGGCACATCGCCCGGGTCAGTCGGCGACACGCCGCGCCAAAGATCGGCGGACGGGCCGGCACCCCTGCACGCGGCCGAGACCGCCCGCTACCGTCCCGGTCCGCCCATTCGGCAGTTGCGGCACCCAGCTCAACTGCCAGCCGCCCGGGTGGATTTCAGATTCCCGCACGCTGCCGGGCCGGTGTCCGTACGATCGGCTCGGCTCTGACGGGTGTGCCCAGCTGATCCGGCCGGGCAGGGAAGGGGATGCCGTGATGGCGTTGGTCGGCTGGATGGTGATCGGCGCGCTCGTGGTCGCCGGCGTGATGAGCTGGCGGATGCAGCGCTACCCCGGCGGCTGGCGGTACGCGTTCGCTCTGCAGTACGTCGCCGAACGCAGGGACTTGGACGCCGCCCGACGCGCGCTGCGCGGGCTGCGGGACCAGGCGGCCCGCGAACGCGAGACGGCCAGCGGCGGCGTTGAGCTGGCCGAGCTGGCACACCAGGGCCGGATCGATGCGGCCCGGGCCCGTCTGGCCGCGCTCAAGAACCCCGGCACGGGTCTGCTGCGGGACTCCGTCGGGGGCTTGTGGCTGTACGAGCACGTGCTGGAGGCGCGTGCGGACGGCCGGGCCACCCAGTACCCGCTGCACCAGGTCTCGATCCGCGACGAGTACTCGCCCAAGGCCGGCCACGTCTACCTGGCACTGGCGACCGGCCGTCAGCAGATGGTGTCCGTCGCGCTGGACGAGGCGACGTCGGAGACCGAGGTGCGGGCGTTCGTCGTGAAGGTGGCCAACGCCGCCGCCGACGCCAAGGCGGCCAAGGCAGAGCGCCTGGCGAAGATTCCGCAGGCCGAGGCCGAGCTGCGCAAGGTGACCGCCGACACCAGCGGCCCCGAGCAGGCCCGCCAACGACTCGCCGATCTCACGGCCCGCCAGAAGTCGGACGCTCGCATTCCCCGGGCACGCCGTGAACTGGACGCGGCACGCGACCGGTGGGAGAAGCTCACCGGCCACCGCCCGCAATAGCCCGGCGGCCGGGCAGCGGCCGGCACCGAGCACTACTGGCGCCTCGAACTCGAACCCGCCCCCCGCTTGTGCCTTGGCCACCTCGAGCACGGCGCCGACGCCGACCGCTTCGTCCGGACCGGCGCGCACCGACCCGTTCCCCCTCGACATCGACCCCGCCGCGCTGCTGCGCAGGTAGCGCCGTGCCGACGGCCGACTCCGAAGCGCCGTGGAGGGGCGGCTGTCGGCTTTGCCGAGCGGATCGGCGATGGCGGCCTCGGCGGGGGCGGGGCGGGAGCGATCAACTTCAGGGGTGGGGGGCGATTCAGCCGGCCGGTCCGAGTTTGCGGTTGGTGCCGGAGCGGGCGATGTCCAGCTCGAGGAGCGATGACAGGGGGGTGCCGTTGTTCCAGAAGCCGAGCAGGTCGACATCGACGAGGGTGATCTGCTGCCCGGCGGCGAAGGTGCGGGCCGGCCTCGTGAAGACGCAGGACGCGACGAACAGCGGCACGTCCGCGCCGTGGTGGAGGCGGGCAGTGCCGTTGAACTTCTGGACCTCGCCGCTGCCGACCGTTCGATGTGCTGCGTAGCGTTTGCACTGGACGACGAGGCGGCGGCCGTCGGGCAGGATGGCGGTGACGTCGGCGCCCAGGTCGCCGGCGCCACCGACGCGCTGGACGCCCGTGCAGCCGTCGCGCCGGCACAGCGCGGCGACGTGCTCCTCGAACTGGCGGTCGTCCATGGCCCAGATGGCGTCCATGGACCGGCGCCCGGCCAGGCGGGCGTCCTCGGCGAGGCGGACCTGCTCAGCGGCGGACTCCCGGCGTCCGGCCCGCACCAAGGTGACGACGAGTGCCACCGCGGCCAGCGCTCCGAGCACGATCACCAGCACCACCATGTTGGTCCCCCTCATCGGCCCGCCTGTTCGCCGCTCTTCTTGCTGCCCACCCGGTGGGACGTTCACGCGGGCCACCGCACCGGTGCCATCGGGCCGTGGCGGCTGCCGGTGACCGCTGCGGGTGGCTGCTCGGTCCCGGGAAGTTGGGCCCGTTGTCCCGCAAGCGGGCTGCTCTTGGTGGCACGATGAAGCGTCCATGCAGGTCGGACCGTTGAGGGTCGGTGTTGGCGGCGGACAAGCGGCGGATCCAGACGGCGGTGCTGGGCGGGGCGAACTCGGAGGAGCCGCTGATCCTGCCGCTCGAGGCGATCGAGTTGGACGCCTTCCGCCGCCAGCACGCCGAGGACACCTTCTGGTGCGGGCTGCTGCTGGGCGGCTGCGGCACCCAGCTCACCACGAGGTGCCGGTGCCCGAGCCGGCACTGGGCTCGGCCACTGCGGCCTGGGCGAAGCGGGCCGCGACTACGCCCTCGGCGACAGCCTGGTCCACCTCACCTGGCCGGGCTCGAAGCTTCGGCCGGACCGGCTGGCACACTCTGACCACCGCGCTGGACAACCCGGACGGCGGCCGGCTCCTCGCTGTCGAGCAGGCCCGCGGGCGCGTCCTCGGGCTCCTCCAGGACCGGGCGGGCCCGTTCGCCGAGCCATGGCCGACCTGGGCACCCGATCCGGCCTGGCCGCTTCCCGTCCTGCCCGACGGCGCCGTCAGCGAGGCCGGCTGGGGCCGCCAGCAGGAAGGGCGGTAGTGGATACTTCCCGGGCATTGCCCCGCCGAACGCCTGGGCCGCATCGGCCCGACCGGCATGCTCCAAGAAACAAAGCCCTATGGTGATCCAATGGACCTGGGGGCGGTACTGATTGCGATCACCGGTGTGTCAGGCACACTGGGCGGTGCGTTGCTCACCCAGCGGGGCGCCGCACGGGCCAAGGAGCGCGAGCTCGAGACGAGCCACGCCATCCAAGAGGCCCGCGACAACCGCGAACTGCGGCGACGCTGCTACACCGAACTCCACCGGGACGCCCGGCAATTCGCCACAGCGCTGAGCCGCCACCTGTACGTCATGCGGGATCGTGCAGCCAGCGAGGAGGACATTCGGGCGCTTGAAGGAGCCAAGGACACCCACCGGGATCGCTGGTCCGAGACGCTGATGATCGCCCCCGACACGGTGATCGGACCGGCCAACGAGCTGAACGATGCACTGACCCGGGTGTACGGGCAGATCAAGCGCATCGAACAGGGGAACCCCAGGAGGGATGAAACCCTGCGGTCCGCCGCCGAGGCGCAACAAGCGCTCTGGCCCCTGATACGCGCCACCAGAGAGGCAATGCGCAGTGACCTGGGTGTCACGGGAGCCACCCCTTGGCCACAGTCGAACTCGTTCGACGACCCGGCGATGATCGGCGACTTCGAGGAACCGCTCGGCGACCCCGACAGCTAAGACCGACCGGCAAATGGATCACTTGAGGCGTCGGGTGGTCGGGCGTCCGTCCCAGCGGTAGCGGGTGGTGGCACGGCGGATCAGCATGCGGAGC
>NZ_JBVIMH010000080.1:0-5510 GCF_055579945.1 Kitasatospora sp. NPDC032150
CAGCCACGTGATCATTGTGACCGCCCGGCCATGCCCAAGGCAGCAACCGGACGGCACGTCACAACGGGGCGAACGTTGCCTGATGCGGCACTAGTACTCCAGCCGTAGATCGTGATCTTGCTGGCCAGGGCCGGTGCGGAGATGGCTACGGCCACCGTTGATCATCGTGAGTTGTGTCGACAAACGAAGATCAGGCGGTGGCCGCGGGTCACAGCGTAGTGCCTGCCTGCTGGCGGGCGATGTTCGATCAGCTGATGCGCCGCGTCGCGGGCCGGTTCGCGCGGGTCGAACCCAGGTGTCGAGCAACGGCGTTGGTGCTGGGTCTGCTGTCCGACCTGCCGAGGAAGAACCGCTGGACCCTGGCCGAGCACGCAGGCGATGCCACGCCGGACGGCATTCAGCACCTGCTGTACCGCGCGAAGTGGGACGCCGACGCGGTCCGCGACGACCTGCGCGTCTACGTGGTCGAGCACCTGCACGACGACGAGGCGGTGCTCGTGGTCGACGAGACCGGGGACCTGAAGAAGGGCACCGCGACGGTGGGCGGACTTCCCGCACTCCTCGACAATCCGGTCCACCAGCTCCGGCGGGAACGTCCGCGTTAGCAAGCCGATCGCGATCCGGTCCGACAATCGCTCGTCCGTCGCCGGTTTGACCTGCCCAGGGCGTGGCATCCAGGCACCTCCTGGACAGGCAGCCTACCAGCAAAGATCCTTAAGTCACTGGTATTGAGGTAGGGGGTGGGTGGAATATGTCCGCAGACGGGGTGTTCATTGTGGCGTCGCAAAGAATTAGTTCGTCGACCTGGTCCGTGACGTTCACTAATCGTTCGGCCGGTGTCGTCGTTGTCAGGGCACTCGCCGAATGCGCCCCCTAAAAAACTAATACTCTGGCAGCACTTCGAAGTTTTGCCTGCTCAGGCAGTTTGGTGAGTGAAGCAGGCTGATGATCATCAGGGGCGGTCTTCATGGGACCGCCCCTCGGTCGTGTGCAATCGTCGTTGATAGTGGCAGCAACGGGCGACGGCCTGGCGTTGCCTGCGTCAGGTGAACCAGTTCAAGGCATAAGCGCGGGGCGCGCATCGTGCGGACGCGGGCCATGGGGATTGCCAGCTGCCAGGAGTCGCCGGATCTCTGCCACGGTGAGGTCGAGCAGGGTGCGGGAACCGATTCTGCAGCCCCTTTTGATGTCGCGAACCACGACCACCAGGGCGATCCCGACGCTCCCGACGCCGACTTGGTGCTCGCCCTGAACTGGGACAGCACCGACGGCTGGTCGTACGTCTGGGGCCCGCTGACACCAGCTGCTACGCGGGCTGAGCGAGGGGTCAGCGGCTGACCGACCGGCGTGGATTGCTCCACGCAGCATCCGGCAGCCGCACGATGAGCGGCATGAAGCCGAATCGCAGCCCCGCCGAGATCGCCTGCGCTGCTACGGGAAGGTGGTGAACCGCCATGGACGAGGAGATCGTGGACCGATCGGAGGGTTTCGGCGAGCAACTGCTCGGCCTGCTGCTGGATAGGGCGCGGCTGATGCCGCCGCAGCTGATCGCCCCGCTGATCGCGGATGGGGTGGCCAGGATCGGCGGTCGTGACGTCTCCATCCTGCTCCAGGACTACGCACAGGAGCTGCTGGTGCCGCTGCCGGGCAAAAAGCTGCACGTCGGCCAGCCCGAGCCGGTGGACGGCTCCCCTGCTGGCCGGGCCTTCCTGCGAGCCGAAGCCGTCGAGGTACCGCAGCCCCACGGGGTTCGGATGTACCTGCCGCTGCTGGACGGCAGCGACCAGGTAGGTGTGATGGCCCTCACCCTGGACGCCGTTCGCGCCGACGACCGGCGCTTCCTGCGCTGGCTCGCCAGCCTGGCCGCCGACATGCTGGTCACTAAGAACGCCTACACCGACCAGTTCTTCCAGGTCCGGCGCCGGGAACCGATGAGCGTGTCCGCGGAGATCCAGTGGAGCCTGCTGCCGCCGCTGTCGATGACCGTTCCACAGGTCAAGGTGGCCGGCATCCTGGAGCCCGCCTACCGCGTCGCAGGCGACAGCTTCGACTACGCCCTCAACGACAATATCCTGCACATGGCGGTGATCGACGCGATGGGCCACGGCCTGGACGCCGCCGTGATGGCGACCGTCGCCATCGGCGCCTACCGGCATGCCCGGCGCGTATTCATCAGTCTGCCCGAGAAGTACGCGTTCATGGACGATGCCATCTCCCGGCAGTTCGGGCCCGACCACTTCGTCACGGCGCAGCTGATGCACATCAACATCGCCACCGGTGAGCTAGAGCTGGTCAACGCGGGCCACCCCGCGCCACTGCTGATCCGTAATGGCCGGGTCGTGCGGCAGCTGGAGAGCGCGACGACGTTGCCCGTCGGCTTCGGTGGTGAAGCACCCCGGGTCAGAGAGCACGTGCTCCAGCGGGGCGACCGGGTGCTGTGTTACACCGACGGCATCATCGAGGAGCACGTCGTAGGCGGGGAGCCGTTCGGTGAGGAACGCCTCATCGCCTGTATCAACCGCCTCGGGAAGGAGCCGTCAGAGGGGGTGCGGGCGGACTTGCGCCGGCTCTCCCACACACTGAAGAGGGAACGAGGCGGACGCACCAGCGACGACGCCACCCTTTTCATGATCGAGTGGCACGGCGGCGGCGCCGACCACCCGCGCTCAGCCGAAACGCGATCGACATCGCAGTGCTCCCCACCGCCGCAATCTTGGCGAAGTCGGTAGCGCTGGCCGGGTTCGGCCTGGGCTCGCTGATCGAGATCGGCGCCTCCACCGTGGCGATCTGGGAGCTGCCCGGCTGCCCATGGACGCTATCGAACACATCGGGCCCGTCGGCGGGCCCCGGGGGCTCGCGGCTACCGCTACCTCGTGCGCCGCTTCGGCACACCGGCACCCGGACCGCACCCCGCGCTCCAGGTGATCCCCTCCGCGACACAGTGGGCCGCGATCCCGAGCTGGGAGTGGCACAAGGCCGGCGTCGACCCCAAGCGCTCCAGCTCAGACTCGCCCCGAGCGACCATCGCCGCCGCAGACGCCCACCGTCGCCGGCCGCCGGGCCCTGCCTGCCCAGCTGTACGGTCGCAGCGTGAGCGATCAGCACCCGCAGCCCCTGCACCACCCGGACCTCACCCTGACCCTGGACGCGTTGGCGCAGCTGCCAGTTGGCTGGTGCTGCCTGCCCCGACCAAGCGGGAGTTGGTGGCCGCGCTGCTCTCCGCTCCGGACGATCCGTGGTGGGAGGACCGGGTGCTCCACACGAAGCTCTACCCGGTGAAGGACCGTCGGGTGTGACCTGTTGTTGTGTAGTCACAAAAGACTTGCAAGATCACTAACGCTGCGACCTGCGGTGTTGCAGATTGCCTGAGACGGCGATTTCGGAGTTGATCACGGCCTGTGTGTCAATCGGGTCCGTATCTGCGCAGGTCGTAGGTGTGCGTTCGTGATGTTGCGAGTTGATTGAGACATGTCGCAGGTCGATTGAGAATTTCCGGAGACGGGTGCGCCCTGTTGCTGCCCATGACGCCTTCCTGCGCGTTGTGGCGGCCACGGGCGCAATGCTGCGGCGGGGGGCCGGGCGGGAGTCGTTGCAGCGGATCGTACGGAGCCGGAGGGGCCACGGTGGGACGGGCTCTGACCGAGCGTCGGTCGCGGCGGCGTGTGAGCGCGATCAGTGGGAGAAGACCGTGGGTACGCCGTGGCCCGGATGGGCCAGATGCGGGACACCGGCTGCGAACTGCGCGCGTACTCAGTACCTGCTCCCTTGGATGTACCCGTGCGGGACGCCGAGCCGTTCACCCGTTAGTGTCAAGTGGTTCGACATGTCGAGTCATTCGACTTGGCATGTGCGCGAGAATCACTCGGGTGAACATCATCAGGGAACACTCAAGGCCCTGCGGACGAGCGCGTCGAAGGGGAGCGAAAATCTCGCTCCTGCTCACTGCCCTTCTCGCCGGCTCCGCCCTCTTCCCGGCGACGGCCTCCGCCGCCGGGCAGGACCCGGAACAGATCTGTGGCCACACGGTCCAGGGCCGCATCCTGGAAAAGTACCGGGAGTACCGGGGCACGCTCGGCTGCCCCCAGGGTGACGAGCAGACCGCTCCCGACGGGATGGGCCGGTTCAGTGTCTTCGACGGCGGCTCGATCTACTGGAGCCCCTCCACCGACGCCCACGCCATCTGGGGCCTCATCCGCGACAAGTGGGCCGCCCTGGGCAGGGAGAAGGGCTCCCTCGGCTACCCCACCAGCGACGAACTGTCCCTCCCTGACGGTGCTGGGAAGCGTCAGGTGTTCCAGGGCGGCTCGCTCTACTGGCATCCCATGCGTTCCAACGGCGTCCACCCCGTCTGGGGCCTCATCGGCCAGCGCTGGGGACAGGCGGGCTGGGAAGGCGGGGTCTACGGCTACCCCATTACCGACGAACTCCAACAGGAGGGCGTCACCCAGATGTTCGAGCACGGCCCCATCCGGTGGTCGCCGAATGAGACCGCGAACCCGCTGATCCCCCGCGCGAACGCCCAGTTCTTCCAGGGCAGCCCGGCCCCGGGTGATCTGAAGGAGAGCGCCACGCTGCTACCCAAGGGCCCCGACCGGGGCATCGTCGTGGTGCGCGGCTACATCGGCGACGACGGCAACCCGGTCAACCACTCCCTGGGCAACCACCGCCTGTGGAGCACCGAACCCGAAGCCAGCTCCAAGGTGGCCATCGCCTGGGACACCGCCACGGGCCAGGTCGGGATCTACGTCGACCAGTCCTGCGTCGGGGATCTGACATGCCGTAATGCCAAGCCTCTGGTGCGTACCGAGCACGCCAAGGTGGTCCAGGACGACCGGACCCCGCAGAACGAGTACTGGGCCGAGCCCTATGGTGACGGCGGCATCCGGGTGGACGTGTCAGCGGTCAACTCGTTCGTGGACGTCCCGGGCTCGCAGTACGCGGATCTCGGCCGGATCAACGCGACGTTCCACATTTACCCGCACGGCTACGACGACAAGAACCAGAACTTCACCGGCTTCGACGTCGACACGAGCAAGGACAAGTACCCGTCCTGGGAGGTCCTGCGCTACCCGCGTCTGCTGGAGAATTCCGGTTCCCCGCAGGCTCTGTGGCAGGGCACCGTGTGGCAGGGTTCCATCACGGACCTGAAGGCCCCGCAGCACCTGTGCTACCGGAACGACCCGGACCACGCACCCGTCAACATGACCTGCAACTGATCACGCGGGAGGGCGGTCCGTCCGGTCTCCTGCTCGGTCCACCGGGACGATGTACACCCTGGCGAGGTGGGCGCCGATTCCGGCGCTGCGGAGGTGGCCGGGCGAGGGATTGGTCGCCTTGGAGGCCCTGTACTTGTGAGGTTCCGGCCGGTAGGACATGTTGTCCCCCGGCCGGAACCTCACAAGTAGTGAGGCCCCCCTAGGGCCTGTTCCAAGTTGGGATCACGACGCGGGGCGGAGGCTGCGGAGCCACAGGACTGCGCCGCGCAGATGGAGTCCGGCGAGGTAGCTGTC
>NZ_JBVIMH010000081.1:0-5306 GCF_055579945.1 Kitasatospora sp. NPDC032150
GAGCTGCCGCTACTCGCGGTGCCCTCGCTGGAGGGGCCGGCCGCGCACGAGTCCGCCTGCCACTTCGCCGCCGAGCGCGAGATCGAGCAGAGCGCTGCCTGACGGACCGTCAATCACTGGGTCCGGTTCGCACGTCGGTGCGGGCCGGGCCCGGTGGCGTTCGGGTGGCCCATCCGGGGGCATGTCGGTCGCGTCGCCAGGGCCCCCCGCCTCTCATGGGTTGTGATCGTTTCACAGACCCCGAGGAGGACACCCATGCCTACGGTCTCCCGAGTGCGCTGGGCCGTGACCGCTGCGACGACGCTGGCTCTGGCGGCCACCGGGTGCGGCGGATCGGACGGCGGCGGTGGCGGCGGCAGCTCCGGCGGGATCGTCACGGCATGGTGGGGCGACCCGCAGAACCCGCTGGAACCGGCCAACACCAACGAGGTCAACGGCGGCGCGGTGCTCGACATGATCTTCACCGGCCTGGTCGCGTACGACCCGAAGACCAGCAGGGCCGGCAATGCGATGGCCGCGTCGATCACCTCCGGCGACCAGCAGAACTGGACCGTCAAGATCAAGCCGGGCTGGCGGTTCAGCGACGGCACGCCCGTCACCTCCTCGTCCTTCGTGGACGCCTGGAACTACGGCGCGCTCTCCAGCAACCGGCAGGTGAACTCCAGCTTCTTCCAGTACATCCAGGGCTACGCCGACGTGGCCCCCGCCTCCGGAAGCCCCACGGCCAAGGCCATGTCCGGCCTGAAGGCGGTGGACGACAACACCTTCACCGTCGCGCTCAGCCAGAAGTTCTCCACGTGGCCGCAGACCCTCGGCCACGCCGCGTACTACCCGCTCCCGAAGAGCTTCTTCTCCGACCACGCGGGCTATCTGGCCAGGCCCGTGGGCAACGGGCCCTACACGATCGCCTCGTGGACCAAGGGCCAGCGGATGCAGCTGCGGCCCAACCCCGACTACGCGGGCGACAACAAGCCCAGGAACGCCGGTATCGACCTCAAGGTCTACACCGACACCAACGCCGCCTACGCCGACCTGCAGGCCGGGAACCTGGACATCGACAACGGCCTGCCGAACAGCGCGCTGAAGACCGTCCAGTCCGACCTCTACGGGCGGTTCCTGAGCCGGCCCGCCGGCATCATCCAGACCATCTCCTTCCCGCTCTACCAGTCGGGCTGGAGCACCGAGAACGCCAGACTCGTCCGCCAGGGCATCTCGATGGCGATCGACCGCGACACCATCAGCAGGGTCGTCTTCAACAACACCCGTACTCCCGCCGGTGACTTCACCTCGCCCGTCCTCGGCGTCTCCGGCGGCTACCTGGACGGGCTCTGCGGCGACGCGTGCAAGCACAACCCGGACCGGGCAAGACAGTTGATCCAGCAGGGCGGCGGCATCCCCGGCGGTCAGCTGACCATCAGCTACAACGCCGACGGTCCGCACAAGGAGTGGGTCGACGCCGTCTGCAACAGCGTCAACAACGTGCTGGGGGATACCAGGGCGTGCGTCGGTCGCCCGGTCGGCACCTTCGCGGACTTCCGCAACCAGGTGCACGGCAAGCAGATGACCAGCGCCTTCCGGACCGGCTGGCAGATGGACTACCCGCTGATCCAGAACTTCCTGCAGCCGGTGTACGTGACCGGGGCCTCCTCCAACGACTCCGGCTACGCCAACCGGGCCTTCGACGCCCTGGTGAACCAGGCCAACGGCGAGGCGGACCAGGCGAAGTCGGTCACCACCTACCAGGACGCGGAGCGGATGCTGGCCACCGACCTGCCGGCGATCCCGCTCTGGTATCAGAACGGCACGGTCGGCTGGTCGTCCCGCACCTCCGGCGTGATGCTGAATCCCTTCAGCGTCCCGGTCTACACCGAGCTCACCGTCAAGTAGCCGCCCACCGAGGCCGGGTCACCAGCGCGGTGGGCCCGGCCGCCGCCTGATCGACGGCCGACTGGAGGTTCGCATGGGTCGCTATGTGATCAGACGCCTGCTCCAGATGGTCCCGGTCTTCATCGGGACCACCTTCCTGATCTTCGTCATGGTGCACGCCCTGGGCGACCCGGTGACCGCGCTCTTCGGCGACCGGGCGCCGGACCCGGCCGTCGCGGCGCAGATCCGCGCGCAGTACAACCTGGACGATCCGCTCTGGCTGCAGTACGTGAAGTACATGGGCCGGCTGTTCCGCTGGGACTTCGGCACCACCTTCAGCGGCCAGAGCGTCACCTCGCTGCTGGCCACCGCCTTCCCCACCACGCTCAGGCTGACCGCGGTGGCCTTCGTCATCGAGGTGGTCCTCGGGATCGCGCTGGGACTGCTGAGCGGTCTGCGCCGGGGTGCACTGGCCGACAGCGGCGTGCTGGTGCTGACACTGGTGGTGATCTCCGTCCCGACCTTCGTCACCGGCTACGTGCTGCAGTACCTGGTCGGGGTGAAGTGGGGCGTGGTGCCGGCGACCGTCGGCGACCAGCTGACCCTGGACCGGCTGATCCTGCCGGGCATCGTGCTGGCCTCGGTCTCGCTGGCGTACGTCGCCCGGCTCACCAGGACCACCGTCGCCGAGAACGCCCGCGCCGACTACGTGCGCACCGCCGTCGCCAAAGGGCTTCCGCGCGGCCGGGTGGTGGTCAACCACCTGCTGCGCAACTCGCTGATCCCGGTGGTCACCTTCCTCGGCACCGACCTGGGCGCTCTGATGGGCGGCGCGCTGGTGACCGAGCGGATCTTCAACATCCACGGTGTGGGCTACTACCTGTACCAGGGCATCGTCCGCCAGAGCACCAGCACCGTGGTGGGTTTCGTGACCATCCTGGTGATCATCTACCTGGCGGCCAACCTGCTCGTCGACCTGCTGTACGCGGTCCTGGACCCGAGGATCCGGTATGCCTGACCAGGAGAGGTACCACGAGGCGGACCCGTTGGCCGAGGCCGGCACCGAGGAGCTGGAGCTCCAGAGCGCGGTCGAGAACCGGACCTTCGACCTCGGCACCATGGAGGCCCAGTCGGTCCTGAAGAACGAGCGGCAGCAGGACGGGCCCGGCACCCCCAGCGCCGACGACCGGGTGGCGGCCCGCAGCCTGTGGCAGGACGCCTGGTACGACCTGCGGCGCAACCCGGTCTTCATCGTCTCCGGGCTACTGATCCTCTTCCTGCTCGTGACGGCGCTCTGGCCCGGCCTGCTCACCTCGACCGATCCGCTCAGATGCGACCTGTCCAGATCCCAGCAGAGCGCCACCGCCGGACACCCCTTCGGCTTCGACAACCAGGGTTGCGACGTCTACGCCAGGACGGTGTACGGCGCCCGCGCCTCGATCACCGTCGGCGTCTGCGCCACGGCCGGTGCGGCACTGGTCGGCACCCTTCTGGGCGGTGTGGCCGGCTACGTCGGAGGCTGGTTCGACTCGGTGGTGTCCCGGATCGCCGACGTCTTCTTCGGCATCCCGATCCTGCTCGGCGGGCTGGTCTTCCTGTCCGTGGTGCCCAGCCAGTCGATCTGGATCGTGGTGGCCTTCATCGTGGTGCTCGGCTGGCCGCAGATCGCCCGCATCTCCCGCGGCTCGGTAATCACCGTCAAGCAGCAGGACTACGTCACCGCCGCCCGCGCGCTCGGGGCCGGCGGCGTCCGGACGCTGCTGCGGCACATCCTGCCCAACGCCGTCGCCCCGATCATCGTGGTGGCCACCATCGCGCTCGGCACCTACATCGCGCTGGAGGCCACGCTGAGCTTCCTCGGCGTGGGGCTCAAGCCGCCCACGGTCTCCTGGGGCATCGACATCTCCTCGGCCTCGGACTCCTTCCGGAACGCGCCGCACATGCTGCTCTACCCCGCGGGGGCGCTCAGCATCACCGTGCTGGCGTTCATCATGCTCGGCGACGCGGTCCGCGACGCCCTCGACCCCAAGCTGCGCTGAGGAGGGCCGACGATGGCTACCAGTGTGAGCAACCGGCAGACCGATCCCCGGGCGGCCGAGTCCGGCCCCGTGGACGCGCCGCTGCTCCGAGTGCGCGACCTGCACGTGGAGTTCCGTACCAGGGACGGCGTGGCCAAGGCGGTCAACGGCGTCGGTTTCAGCGTCCGGGCGGGCGAGACGCTGGCGGTGCTGGGCGAGTCGGGTTCGGGCAAGTCGGTGACCGCGCAGGCCGTCATGGGCATCCTGGACAGCCCACCCGGCTTCGTGACCGGGGGTGAGATCCTCTTCAAGGGCCGGGACCTGCTGAAGATGGGGTCGGACGAGCGCCGGAAGATCCGCGGTTCGCAGCTGGCGATGATCTTCCAGGACGCGCTCTCCGCGCTCAACCCCGTGCACTCGGTGGGCTGGCAGCTCGGCGAGATGTTCCGGGTGCACCGGGGTGCCTCCCGCAAGGAGGCCAGGGCCAGGGCCGTCGAGCTGATGGAGCGGGTGCGGATCCCGGCGGCGAAGGAGCGGGTGAACGACTATCCGCACCAGTTCTCGGGCGGTATGCGTCAGCGCATCATGATCGCGATGGCGCTGGCCCTGGAGCCGGACCTGATCATCGCGGATGAGCCGACCACGGCGCTCGACGTGACGGTGCAGGCGCAGGTGATGGAGCTGCTGGCGGAGCTCCAGGCGGAGTACCGGATGGGGCTGATCCTGATCACCCATGATCTGGGGGTGGTCGCGGACGTGGCCGACAAGATCGCGGTGATGTACGCGGGGCGGATCGTGGAGACCGCGCCGGTGCACGAGCTGTACGCGCGCCCGGCGCACCCGTACACCAAGGGTCTGCTGGACTCGATCCCGCGCCTGGACCAGAAGGGCCAGGAGCTGTACGCGATCAAGGGGTTGCCGCCCAACCTGCTGCGGATTCCGGCCGGGTGTGCGTTCAACCCGCGCTGTCCGATGGCGCAGCAGATCTGCCGTCAGGAGGTGCCGAGGCTCTTCTCCGTCACCGAGGAGGACGGGAGTGCGGTGTCCGGGCGGGGCAGTGCCTGCTTCTTCTGGAGGGAGACCCTCCGTGGCTGAGCCGATCCTGGAGGTCAGGAACCTGGTCAAGCACTTCCCGTTGACGCAGGGCATTCTGTTCAAGAAGCAGATCGGTGCGGTGCGTGCGGTGGACGGGGTGTCGTTCGAGCTGCGCAAGGGCGAGACGCTGGGCATCGTCGGTGAGTCGGGCTGTGGGAAGTCGACGCTGGCCAAGGTGCTGATGAACCTTGAGCGGGCCACCTCCGGTGAGGTGGTGTTCAAGGGAGAGGAGATCTCCAAGCTCTCCGGTGCCGCCCTCAAGGCGGTGCGGCGGAACATCCAGATGGTGTTCCAGGACCCGTACACGTCGTTGAACCCGCGGATGAC
>NZ_JBVIMH010000082.1:0-5217 GCF_055579945.1 Kitasatospora sp. NPDC032150
GGTACGGATCCCCGGAGCCTGAGAGCCCCCTCAGAGCCGCTGGACGGCCCACCAGCGCCCACTCACGGGCCCGCACCCGACCCGGTCGGGTGCGGGCCCGCTCTGTTCCGTGCGCGGACCATCCGGTGCCGCCCCCGCCAGGCCGCCGAAACGGCATAAGCCCTGGCCGGGGGCGGCTTGTCTTTTGCCGCCGTTACAACTTACGGTTACGTAACCTACGGAGCCGTAGGTGAGGCGCCGCTGCCCGGTTCCGGCCGGTCCGTCCCGGTTGCGGCCCCGCCCGACACGAGGGGCCCGCCCCGGTTCCCAGTGCGTCCCCCGTCCCTGCCCGCCCCCAGGAGCACCAGTCGTGACCATCGCATCCGTGCAGCGCCCAGCCTCGAAGGCCTGGACCGACGCCAAGCTGATCCTCGCGCTGGAGGAGGTGGTGGAGACCGAGCTCGACCGCCACCTGAAGGCGGCCAAGGAGTGGATGCCGCACGAGTACGTGCCGTGGAGCCAGGGCCGCGACTTCGACGGGGTGCTCGGCGGCGATGCCTGGTCGATAGAGCAGTCGAAGATCACCCCGCTGGGTCGGGTCTCGCTGGTCGTCAACCTGCTGACCGAGGACAACCTCCCCAGCTACCACCACGAGATCGCCACCATGTTCGGCCGTGAGGGCGCCTGGGGCACCTGGGTGCACCGCTGGACCGCCGAGGAAGGCCGGCACGGCATCGCGATCCGCGACTACCTGCTGGCCACCCGCGCGGTGGACCCGGTCGAGCTGGAGCGGGCCCGGATGTCGCACATGTCGGCGGGCTTCGAGTCCGACAACGCGCACAGCATGCTGCAGTCCGTCGCGTACGTGGCCTTCCAGGAGCTGGCCACCCGCATCTCGCACCGCAACACCGGCCACTACGCCGGCGACCCGCTGTGCGACCAGCTGCTGGCGAAGATCGCCAACGACGAGAACCTGCACATGGTCTTCTACCGCAACCTGCTGAAGGCCGCCCTGGAGCTCGCGCCCGACCAGGCCATGCGGGCCATCGCTGACGTGGTCACGGACTTCCGGATGCCCGGCCACGGAATCCCCGGCTTCGAGCGCGCCGCCGCCCAGATCGCCATCGGCGGTGTGTACAACCTGCGGATCCACCACGACGACGTGCTGCAGCCGGTGCTGCGCCACCTCAAGGTGATGGAGGTCGACGGGCTGGGCCCCGAGGGCGCCCGGGCCCAGGAGGAGCTGGGGCTGTTCCTGGAGGGCCTGCACACCCAGGCCGTGCGCTTCGACGAGCGACAGGCCGCCCTGCTGGCGCGCCGGGCGGCCAACGCCGGGCGCCGGTGACGTCCGCCGGTGACGTCCGCCGTCGTCCGGACACCCTCGGACGGCGGCGGCTCCACGGCCGGGAAGGTGACATACGGTGGGCGATTTTCCCGAATTTTGCCTAAAACGTCCCAGATGTGATCAAGCTCACATCCGAATGCGCGACATGATGACTTGATTGCTCAGCGTGATCGGTGGATCCTCTGTCGGCTCGGCCGGCGGCGGCCGGGAGCCGGCTGTGCGGAATTGCCGGCTAATCGTCAACGCCCTTGACTGCGAGGAGAGTTGTCGACCATCCGGAGGTCCATCGAGTGCGCGGTGCGGCAACCGCATGGACCGCTTCGCGACGACCCCGCAGCGCTGGGTGAGAAGGCCGGAGCCGTACTCGATCACTCCAACGGGCCCGCCACTGGGTGTCGATTGAGTAACGGGGCTTGAAGTAAGGCACAATCTCCGCCTCGGGTCGGGCACAAGACCGGCCCCCCATGCGTTACGTGCGCTGGAGATACCGCACACACCCAGAGGGGGAGAGCGAAAATGGCTACGGACTACGACACCCCACGCAAGACCGATGACGACCTCAACGAGGACAGCATCGAAGAACTGAAGGCTCGGCGGAACGAGAAGTCGGGCGGCAGTGTCGACGTCGACGAGTTCGAGGCCGCCGAGGGCCTGGAGCTCCCGGGCGCCGACCTGTCGAACGAGGAGCTGTCGGTCCGCGTGCTTCCCCGGCAGGCCGACGAGTTCACCTGCATGAGCTGCTTCCTGGTGCACCACCGCAGCCAGCTCGCAGGTGAGAAGAACGGCCAGCCGATCTGCCGGGACTGCGAATAGGCACCATGCGGGCCTGCCCCGGGGCCGACGGTCTCCGTCGGCCCGGCGACGCCCCATCCGGCCTCGTACACCCCGGCCGGAGGCAGAAACCGCGGCCCTCGACGCCGCACCGGCAGGAGTCTCCTGCGCACGACCCCTTCACCGGAGTACTGGGACGGTCCCGCGCCAGCGGAACCGTCCCTGCTCCGTTCCCGGGCCCGGAGCGCTGCTCAGCCCTGGGCGGCCTGACGGGCCTTGGCCAGCGCTGCGGCCAGCCGCTCCGGCGAACGGGTCGAGAGGTAGACGTAGGGCGTCGGGTCGGCCGGATCGGTGATGTCGACCCGCAGCGCGGTCGGGACGTAGCTGCGCAGCAGCATGAAGGCACGCGGATCGGCCTTCACCCCGCGCCAGGCCACCGCCTCGTCCCGGTCCAGCGGATGGGCCTCGCCGAGCGCCTCGACCGGGATCCGGGCCTGCCCGGCGACCAGCGAGCCCTGCACCACGCGGATCCGCGCCGAGCCGTAGCTGCTCAGTGCCGCCGCGGCCGCCACGATGCCGACCGCCAGTCCGATCAGGGCGGCCACCGCGCTGAAGCGCAGCGCGATGAGCGCGAGTGAGAGGCCCGTCGCGAGCGGAAGCAGCCACCACGAGCGGGGAACGGTGAGGCGTTCGTCGTACATGCCCCCATTGTGTGCGCCGGCCGCGGGCGACCCGTCCCCGCCCCCGGCAACCCGCCCCGTCCTCCGCCGGCATCCCCGCTCTGACCTGCGTGTCCGGGATATCCGATTCGGCCGCCCCGGAGTCGGCAACCTCCTGTCCGTCCTTGCCTACTCGGCGGTAGGGTCGCGCGTGTGAACGGACCTGTCGTCTCCCCGCCCGCACCTCGGGGCTCCGGTGAGCCCGCCGCCGGTGCCATCGTCCTGTCGCCGACCGCTCCGCCCGCCGACGCGGTCATGCCAGCCAGGGCCCCCGAGGCCCCGGCCCCGGGCGCCCCGCTCGGTTCGCACTACGACCACTGCTTCGGCTGCGGACCGCAGCATCCCCAGGGGCTCCAGCTGAGCGCGGTGGCGGGCGAGGGACTGGAGGTCACGGCCCGCTTCACGGTCAAGCCCAGCCACCAGGGCGGCCCCGGGCTGGCCCACGGCGGCGTGCTCACCACGGCGATGGACGAGACGCTCGGCACGCTGAACTGGCTGCTGCACGCCCCGGCGGTCACCGGGCGGCTGGAGACCGACTTCCTCCGTCCGGTCCCGGTCGACGCCGAGCTGTACATCCACGCCCGGATCACCGGCGTGCACGGCCGCAAGATCTACAGCGCCGCCGAAGGCCGGATCGGCGGCCCGGACGGACCGGTGGCGATCCGGGCTCAGGCACTCTTCATTCAGGTGAAGCTGGAACACTTCACCAAGCACGGCCGTCCCGAGGACATCAAGCAGGCCCTCGACGACGCCGATCTGTTGAAGCGCTCCAGAGCTTTCGAGGTGAACCCGTGAGCCCCACCGTCCGCCAGCCGGTAGACGTCCTGATTACCCGGCTCGACTCCGAGCTGCCGCTCCCGTCGTACGAGCACCCCGGTGACGCCGGTGCCGACCTGCGCACCACGGTGGACGCCGAACTGGCGCCCGGAGAGCGGATCCTGCTCCCGACCGGCATCGCCATCGCCCTCCCCGACGGCTACGCCGCCTTCGTGCACCCTCGTTCGGGGCTCGCAGCTCGTTGTGGTGTTGCGTTGGTGAACGCCCCAGGGACGGTCGATGCCGGGTACCGTGGTGAGGTCAAGGTGATCGTCGTCAATCTGGATCCGCGCGAGAAGGTCAGCTTCCGTCGCGGGGACCGGATCGCCCAGCTGGTCATCCAGCAGGTCGAGAAGGCGCGTTTCCACGAGGTGACGGAACTGCCCGGGTCGGCACGCGCCGGGGGCGGGTTCGGATCGACGGGTGGTCACGCCGCGGTCTAGCATGCCCGCGGCTCGCAGTAGCCGAGCAGGTATTCGCTTCGGTCTTGGACCGGGGTCTTGGACCGGGAAGGACAGTGACCGTGTTCCGTCGTCGCCAGAAGAGCGAGGACGCTGTCGAGCAGCTCGCCGACGATGCCATCAGCGCCGACGAGACGGCCGAGGGTGTCGAAGGTTCCGCCGACTCCGAGAGCGAGAACGTGACCGAGCAGGACCCGGCGGACCGGGTCGGCCTGCCGCCGGCTCCGCGCCCCGACGGACCCTGGGACGTCTCCGAACTGGAGAACCCGCAGGAAGGCCGAGTCGACCTCGGCGGCCTGCTGGTCCCCGGTGTCGAGGGCATGGAGCTGCGGGTGGAGGTGGCCGGCGACGCGATCGTGGCCGCCACTCTGGTCCTCGGTAACAGCGCGATCCAGCTGCAGGCCTTCGCGGCCCCGAAGTCCGAGGGCATCTGGAGCGAGGTCCGCGAGGAGATCGCCACCGGCATCACCCAGCAGGGTGGTCTGGTGGAGGAGACCGAGGGCCCGCTGGGCTGGCACCTCCGCGCCCAGGTCCCAGTCCAGCTGCCCGACGGCACCCAGGGTGCCCAGCTGGTCCGGTTCGTCGGCTGCGACGGCCCGCGCTGGTTCCTGCGTGGCGTGATCTCCGGCCAGGCCGCGGTGCAGCCCGAGATGGCCGGGGTCCTCGAGCAGGTCTTCCGCCAGACCGTGGTCGTCCGCGGTGAGGGGCCGATGGCCCCGCGCGACCCGATCGTGCTGAAGCTCCCCGAGGACGCCCAGATGGTCGCCGACGGCGGCCCCGGCGACACCGAGGGCGAGGGCTCCCGCTTCGGCGGCGCCTCGCTCGACCCGTTCGCCCGCGGCCCGGAGATCACCGAAGTCCGCTGATCTTCGCTCGCGTCGTCCCCGCCCGAACCCCGGGCGGGGACGATTTGCTTGTCGGGGACCGGACCCGTAGAGTTCCGGAGTCGCACCGAGAGGGGCGGCGAAAAGCGAGTCTGATGGAATTCGGTCCGGTAAACGGAGCGGAAAGCATCTGATAAGCTGGAAACGCGAAAGAACGAAGCGCCCGGAGGGTCCGCTGGAAGGCGGCCTGAAGGAAGCGTCCGTTCCTTGAGAACTCAACAGCGTGCCAAAAGTCAACGCCA
>NZ_JBVIMH010000083.1:0-4954 GCF_055579945.1 Kitasatospora sp. NPDC032150
GGCCCTGCCTTTATGCGCCGGCCTGTCCACGATCACCCGAACGAGACCCCTGTTCGATCGACAAGCCCCACGAGCGGTACGACAACGGCTTCTCACCGAACTTTGACGGCGTCTCGGCGAAGTTTGACCGCGTACTTCTGCTCTGGGCCCGGTTCTAGGATTTGCGGCATGGCAACAAGACTCGTGCAGATCAATATAAAGGCCCAGGACGACTCCGTGCTCGGCCGGTTCTGGGCGGAGGCACTCGGCTGGGGTGTCGACAGCGAGGGACCCGGCGTGACGAACCTCGAACCCGTGGGCTTCGACTACCCCGACCCCACGGCCGTCTGCATCGACATCATCACCCGCCCCGAACCCAAGACGGTGAAGAACCGGGTGCACATCGACCTGGCCACCACCTCGGCCGCCCACCAGGCGGAGTTGGTCGCGCATCTGAAGGACCTCGGCGCGACCCTCGCTGATGTGGGCCAGGGCGATGTCCCCTGGACGGTCATGGCCGACCCGGAGGGCAACGAGTTCTGCGTCCTGGAACCCCGCCCCATCTACCGGGACACCGGGCCGATCGCCGCGGTGGTGGTCGACTGCGCCGACCCGCGCGCGATGGCCCGGTTCTGGGGCGAGGCGACGGACTGGACGGTGCACGAGGTCGCCGACGACCACGCCTCCCTGCGCTCCACCCAAGGCGTCGGCCCCTACCTGGAGTTCGTGTGCACTCCCGATATCAAGAGCGGGTGGAATCGCGTCCACCTCGATGTCGCTCCTTACCTCGATGACGACCTGGCGGGAGAGGAATCCCGGCTGCGCGCCCTGGGCGCCACCGACCCTGGCATCGACCAGTCCTCGATCTCGTGGAAGATTCTGGTCGACCCGGAGGGCAACGAGTTCTGCCTCCTTAGCCCTCGCTGAGCCCGAACGACGGCTCCGACCGGCTCGGGTCAGCGGCGAAGACGGCGTGGGGTCAGCGCAATGCCGCCAGAGACGGGGTGGCGTCCCCGGTAATCCAACGCGCCTCGTCGGACGCCAGGAAGGTTACGAGCGGGCCGAAAGCGCCGGAGCCCAGCGTCAAGGATCTCTCCAGGGCCCACGTCCCACCACCCGTCAAGATCACCTGCTGGGTCGCCCGGACGGTCAAACTTCGCTGAGACTCGTCAAACAATGTTGAGACGGGTCAACCAACGTTGGTGGCCGGTCGTGGCATCAACGTTGGTGGCGGCCGTTACGTGATCGTTGTGGCGGAGGGGTCTGTTCACCAAGGGATCCGCCAAGGTTCGCGGGGTTGCCTTCGGCGACCGCGTGGAGCACCCGGCTCCGCGCTCGGCCGGAGGGAACCTCTGCGATGACGAAGGATGACGGCGCCAGGACGAAGGCCAGGGCGAGGACGGGCGCGGAGCCGGACAGCGAGGCGCGGGAGGTGGAGATCACCTGGGCCGTCATGGCCGCGCTGTTCCAGTTCCGGATCGCCACCGCCGAGCAGCTGCGCCGGCTGACCGCCCCGGACGCGGGGATCGAGAAGATGCGCGGCCGGCTGCGGCGGCTACGCGACGAAGGCCTGGCTGAGGAGCTGGTCCTGCCCCAGTCCGGGCGGACCAGGGGCTGGTACCTGACCGAGCACGGGACCAGGGTCGCCGGCGCGTTCCCCGAGCTGGCGGACATCCCCGCCCCGAGGACGCCCGGCGACAAGAGCGCCTTCAAGTACACGCTGTGGCACCAGCTCGCTGTCGTGCGAACCCACCTCACCTTCCTCGCCGACGCCCGGCGCCGGGGCGACTCCTACGGGCCGTTCGACTTCATCCCGGAGATCACCCACCGCTTCGCCGAAGGCCGCGAGGCATCGTGCGCCCGGACGGCCTGCTCTACTACAGCCGCACGGCCGCAGACGGCGCCCGGATCACCAACCTGGCGTTCGTCGAAGTCGACTGCGGCACCATGGGCGGGCCCCGACTGGCCGCCAAACTCAACGCCTACGCCCGCTACTGGGCCACCGCGCCCCTGCCGGCCGGAGTACGGCCCGGCACCATCGAGGCGCAGGACGGCGGCGTGCCCCTGTGGGAACGCCGCTACGTCCGCTTCCCCAGGCTGCTGTTCGTCCTCACCGGCACCGGCCAGGCCGGCTTCGCCCACCGCGCCGACGACCTGGAACTCCTCGCCCGCACCCGCTACGTCGCCAAGATGCTGCGCACCGTCCCGGCCATGGTCGCCAAGCTGGAGGACCTGGAGGAAGAAGGCGCGGGCGCCGACGTGTGGTGGTCGATCGCCGATCTCGAGGCCGGCCCCGCCCCCTGGTGGAACTGACCGGCACCACGTCCTGACCGGCACCGACACCGATACCTTGATGCCCGTCCCGGAAGTGCCGGGGCGGGCATCAAGGTGTCCGACCCGCTCTCACCAATGCTCTGACCTGTGGCGTTATCGCCCCGTGACCTGGCCATCAAGGTATCGCCGGCTTGTCCGGGGCGATCATCAAGGGATCGCCGACTCTATCGGCGGGGCGCAGCCGGGCGCCGGATCCGGTCGCACGTACGATTCCCTGCCGTGGGCAAAGAGTAGAAGACCTTCGAGTACACCGACGACCTGATCGCGGCGCAGCGGGCGCTGGTGGCCGTGCAGGGCGAGCGCCGCGCGTTCTTGGCCACGCTGCCGACCTGGGCCGGCGATCTGGAGGCCGCCCGGCAGGGGCTGAGCGAGGAGCAGCTGGCCGAGTCCGCCCGCCTCGAGGAAGCCGAGCGGCGGGCCTGCCACGCGGTGTGGGCCGACGAGTACTGGGCCACGCTGTCCGGCGAGGACCGGGTCACGGCCCGCAGCCGGCTCCAGCACATCGACGACGAGCCGACCACGGCACCGGCGGCATAGCGAAGTCCCGCGCCGCCCGGCGGCCGGGATCGATTACCGCAGGCGGATCGGCAGCATCCGCCACCAGCTGGCCGAGTCCGCCCGCCTGGAGGAAGCCGAGCGGCAGGCCTGCCACGCGGTGTGGGCCGACGAGTACTGGGCCACGCTGTCCGGCGAGGACCGGGTCACGGCCCGCAGCCGGCTCCAGCACATCGACGACGAGCCGACCACGGCTGCGGCGGCATAGCGAAGTCCCGCGCCGCCCGGTCGGGCCCGGGGCCGGCGGCCTGGCGGCGCAGACCGGGACAGGGGGACTGCAGGCGCGCCTGGTCGATCCCTCTTGGTTCCCCTGATGCTGCTTCCTCCGGACGCGCATCGCCCGGTCTCCACATGGCCGACATCAGGGGGAATCCTCAGCGGGCGCGATCGCGGCCTGCATCGCCACTCCGTCGACGTAGGAGTGCTTTTCCTTCACTGCCCCGTTCTCGACCAGGACGAAGTCCGCGAGGTCGACGTCGAGTGCGGCGCCGGCGGCGGACTTCCCGGTCATCTTGAACTGGGTTACCCAGAAGTCCTCCCCGACACGCAGCGAGACGAGTTCGAACGTCAGGTCCGGGATGAGCTCGAAGGTATCGGCCGCCGCCTGACGGACGGCTGCCCGCCCGATTGCCGGGGGCTGCCCCGAGTGCAGATGGAACACCGAGTCGACCGTGTGAAGTTCGGCGATCCGATCGGGGTCGCGAGCCTCCCAGCAAGCGTGGTAGCGCTCGAACAGGTCGCGGGTGGTAGCGGTCATTGCCTGCCCCTCCAGTCCGTATTCAGTCAGCCGTGTGCCATGCAACATCCCGACCGGTCCTTGGTCAACGTCCTCGGCGACTTGTGGCGTGATCTGTGGATTGCGCGTCGTTGACGCCTTTCGCGCAGGTCAGGCAGCCTGCTGCCATGCGTCGAGTGGTGTTCGTGGTGTTCGAGGGGTTCCAGGCAGTCGATCTGGTGGGCCCGCATTCGGTGTTCCATTACGCGCACCAAGCCGTCGGTGGCTTCGACTGCCAGGTGGTGGCGCGTCACGCTGGTCCGGTCCGGTCCTCCAGCGGCCTGCCGATGTTCGCCGCCCACGGTATCGGCGACCTCGCCCCCGGCGGGCTGGACACCCTAGTCGTGGTGGGCAGACCGGGCGTGAACGACGCGCGCCGCGACCCCGGACTGGTCGCGTGGATCGCCGCCGCGGCGACCGGTGCGCGGCGGGTCGCGTCAGTGTGCAGCGGCGCGCTCCTGCTCGCCGCCACCGGGTTCCTCGCCGGACGACGGGTCACCACGCACTGGGCTCGTGAACGACAACTCGCCGATGAGCACCCCGAATTGACGGTAGACTGCGACCCGATCTACATCAGGGACGGTCCGGTGTGGACCTCGGCCGGGGTCAGCGCCGGCATGGACCTCGCGCTCGCCCTGGTGGAGGACGACCACGGCCCGGAGCTCGCGCTGGCTGCCGCACGCGAGATGGTGCTGTACCTGCGGCGCCCCGGCAACCAGTCCCAGTTCAGCGTTCCGCTGTGGTCGGCGCAGCCGACCAGCGACCCGATCCGCAAGCCGTGCGGGCGATCCAGGACAACCCCGGCGGCAGGCACACCATCGCAGCACTCGCCGCCTGTGCCAGCCTGAGCCCACGTCACCTGCAGCGCCGCTTCACCGCGGAGATCGGGACGGGGCCGGCGGCCTACGTCGAACGCGTCCGGGTGGAGGCGGCCCGTCGGGCGCTCACCGAGGCCGACGAGCCAGTGGCCGCAATCGCCCGCCGCCTCGGCTTCGGCACCACCGAGACCTTGCGCCGCACCTTCCACCGCCGCATCGGGATCGCCCCGGGCGAATATCGCGACCGCTTCGGCTCGGCCGGAGCGCGGGAGGTCACCTCCGGCTGGGAGCCCGACAGCGACCGGGTCTGAGAGGACGTTCTGTGCCTTTTTGTCGGGTGCTGGCCTGAAGGCCGGGCATGCACCCGCCCGAGCCACCACTAGGGCCTGTTCCAAGTTCGGATCATTGTTCGGGTTTGCAGGGTACGCGGCGGGTCGGACTGGTAGAGGTCTGGTGTGACGCGTGGTGATCTGAGTGATGCCGAGTGGGAGTT
>NZ_JBVIMH010000084.1:0-4590 GCF_055579945.1 Kitasatospora sp. NPDC032150
GCAATTGGAAGCTGTCCTACTACCAACTCCTTCTCGCGTTCAGGACGCAACACCTGGGAAAACGTGACCCTACCTTCGGTTTGGGAATCGCTTCTGAAAGTGAACGAGTTCGTGAATTCTGGAGGTAGTGGCGCGTCGAACTCGGCGGCGGTCAGAAACTGCTGGTTTCCGTGGGCGCGATCAGCGTCTCGCCGGCGGGTGAACCACGGTTCAGCCGCCGCCGACACAGCGGGCGGTGGCGTCTACCGGTGCGACGGCGTCGGTGGGCTCGAGCACCTGGCACTGACCTTCGTTGCTGAGGCCCCAGGCGCGGGCGGGGCCGCCCGACGTTCGCCGGGCGGCCCCTGGGAAGTGGTTGCGAACAGCAGCGGTTTAGCAGTTGCCGATATCGCTGCTGGACGAGCCGATCACGACGTTCAGCAGCCCGAGTGCGTTGATGTGGACGGCGTTGACGGTCAGGCCCTGGTCGGCTCCGGTCACCGGCGTCTGCTCGTTGAATGTCAGGGTGACTCCGAGCACGGTGACGGTCGTGTTTGCGCCCGGATGCAGGTTCACGTTCACCGGGATGCCGCCGACGGTGACCGACCCGATGGTGACACTGCCGGTCGATCCGCCGCAGTTCGTCGTGGACGAGGACTGCACCAGGCCGATCTTGATCACCGGCACGCCCGTCACGCCGATGGTGGCGTCCTGCACCCCGGAGGTCGCGATCGAGGTGCCGGGATTGACGGATGTGACCACCTGCGCGCACAGCGCGTGGGCGCTGATCAGTCCGCCGATGCTGGCCACGCACGGCGGGCCGAAGGTTCCGGCGGACGCCGTCTGGATCGGACCGGTGTCGGGAATCGCGGCGATCGTGACCAGGCCGCTCGAGGAGAGGCCGAACGCCTCGCCGGTCATGTATTGGAACTTCAGGGTCGCGCCGGCCGAGGCCGGCAGGTAGTAGGCGTCACCGGCGAAGACCGCGGTGACCGGGACCGAGGTGCTGGACGCCGGCTGGTTGACGGAGGAGATGGTGCAGGAGGCGTTTCCGTTGCCGTCGGTCGTACCGGTGCAGGACTGGGCCGAGGCCCCGGAACCGAGGGTGAAGGTGACCTTGCGGCCGGCGATCGCCGAGGTGCCGTCCTCGAGCAGCACGCCGGAGAGTGTGAGCGGCACACCGTTGGCGGCCTTGGACGGGCCGGTGTACCTCAGCGTGGTCTGTTCAAGGTTGACGGTATAGGTGGCGGTCGACGACGAGCCCAGGTCGGTCGCGCTGCCCGAGAAGGTTGCGGTCAGCGGATAGGAGCCGGCGGCTTCCTGCGGGGTGATCTGGCAGGACGCCGTTCCGCTCGCGTCGGTGACCGCCGAGCAGGACTCGGATTTGTTCAGCGTGAACACGATCGTCTGGCCGGCCGCCGGCCCGCCGTTGTCGGTCAGCACCGCGGACACGGTGCCCGGGTCGTTGTAGTCGCTGGTCGACGTTCCGGTGATGGTCAGCGACGACGGCCGTTTCTGCCAGACCACGGTCACGGTGTTCGAGGTGATCGTGCCCGCCGGGTTGGCGGTCGTCTCGATGGCGATGTCGGTACCGGGGTTCGCACCGGTATAGGAGAATGTCGCCACGCCGTTCACGTCGGTCGTCGCGGTCTCTGTCAAGCCCGCGTTGGGCCCTGACTGCACGGTGAAGGAGACGGTGGCGCCCTGCAGAGGGTCGCCGCAGGAGTTGGTGAGCGTGGCCCGGAATGAGGCCGTGGTCCCGACGTCGTCGGTCTGGGTCGATGGACCGAGTGTGAGAGACGCGCTCGGGCAGCGCGTGCCGAGCAGCGACCACTGCGCCGACTCGTTGGTGCCGGCCGGGCAGGCTGCCAGGTCGATCCCGCCGGTGTTGAGCACCTGCTTCGTGTCGAACAGCGCGTTCGTCACACCGCCGATCGTCACGTCGACCTCAGGGATCACTCCGTCCGGTGTGCAGTTCGTCGCCGCGCCGTTGACCCCGATGTCCGAGGTGTCGAATGCTCCACTGGTACCGCCGCATACCGCGGCGGCGGTGGGATTGGTCTGAGTGACGATCATTTGCTTCCCGGGCTGCAACACGGTGCCATGCGGCCAGATGTCGAAGGTACACGTGCTGATCTTCACGATCACCGAGTCGACGGTTTGCGCGATCGAGGTGTTGTTGACGACGCGCACCGCGCCCGCGTCGTAGGTGCAGCCGACGCAGCCGTCGAACGTCACCCCGGGCGAGCCCGCCCACGGCGTCGGGAAGTTGTTCGGGTTGGCGCGCGCGTTGTCGGCGTAGCCGACCTGCACCACGACGCCAGACGCGGCGGCGGCCGGTGCCGCGGAGACCGCCACGACCCCGGCGAGCGCGAGCGCGGCCGTCACGAGCACGGCCAGCCACCTGGGCATGGCCCTGCGGAATATTCGGATTTTGTGCATGAGTACCCCCCTGCACTGCGGCCCGAGCCGGCCCAAAGGCCTAAGGGGCCTGTAGTCCAACCCCGAAGCCGGAGCTGGCCCTTCATGACGTTAAAGAAACGATCACGAAACAAACAGGTGGGAGACGGGCGCATAAGAGCCCCGAGGTGGTGGACCGTCGAACAGAATGCGCCCGAAACGCTTCCGATGCACCCCGGCCGGGTCCGCCCCCAGGGCGGTGGGCACGGCGTGCAGGCCGAGGCGGGTGAACTCGGCGAGGTCGGCCTCGTGCTCGTGCTCGTGGACGATCCGCCGCCGCAGCAGGGTGGCCGGCACCGTGGTGCGGTGCACCCCGTTCGCGTCGGCCAGGTCGCCGGGCCGCTGGTCACAGCGCAGCACGGCCAGCACAATGCCGGCGATCTTCCCCGCGAGCACCGCGCATCCGAACACACGGGCATGCTGGGGTCCGTGACCGATATGGCCACCCGGCCAGCCGCTGCCGGTCCACTCCAAGTCCCGGCCGCGGAGCCAGCGCTATCCGCCCCGCCCAGAGTCGTCAACGACCTCACCCGGGACCTGAGCTTGACTCTGTCGGGGATCTTGGTCGCAGCGGCGTCAGCTGACGGCTCGCCAGGAGCGGGTCTGTACGGTGACCGGTGTATCTCCCGATCAAGGAAGAGCACCTGATGAGCGACGTGATCGCCTCGGTTGAGGCCGGTTGAAGACGTCCGGCCGACTGAGCTGTCGGCGGACCTGCTGGACGAGCAGTTGATCGGGCAGCTGGTCGACCGAGCCCGGGCCAGCGGGCTCCAGCTGACCGGCGAGGGCGGGCTGCTACAGCAGCTGACCAAGCGGGTGCTGGAGTCCGCCCTGGAGGGCGAGATCACCGGCCACCTCGGCTATGAGCAGCACGACCGGGCAGGCGCGGGCAGCGGCAACAGTCGCAACGGTGTCCGGGCGAAGACGGTGCTGACCGACGTTGGACCGGTCGAGATCGAGGTGCCCCGCGACCGCGAGGGCAGCTTCGAGCCGCAGATCGTCAAGAAGCGCCAGCGGCGGTTGACCGGCGTCGACGAGATGGTGCTGTCCCTGTCCGCAAGGCGACTGACGCGCGGTGACATCTCCGCGCACCTGGCCGAGGTCTACGGGGCGAGCGTGTCCAAGTCGACCATCTCCACCATCATCGACAAGGTCATGGACGGGATGGCCGAATGGCAGAACCGCCCGCTCGACGCGATCTACCCGGTGGTCTTCATCGACTGCATCCACGTCAAGGTCCGCGACGGGCAGGTCGCCAACCGGCCGATCTACGTCGCCCTCGCGGTGACCGTGGACGGCACCCGCGACATCCTCGGACTGTAGCCCGGCGACGGCGGCGAGGGAGCCAAGTACTGGCTCCAGGTCCTGACCGAGATCAAGAACCGCGGCGTCGAAGACGTGTGCATGGTGGTCGGCGACGGCCTCAAGGGCCTGCCGGACGCCATCTCAGCGGTCTGACCGCAGGCCATCACCCAGACCTGCGTGGTCCACCTCATGCCCTCGACGAGCTCAAGACCCACCAGCGCGGCCCCGCCCAGGTCCTGCGCTCCCGCTCGCCGGAGGGCGTCGAGCAGGAGGTCTGGGCCCACCTGCTCGTTCACCATGCCATCCGCTCGCTCATGCACGACAGCGCAGGCCCAGCCGGGATCGACGCGGACCGGCTCTCTTTCACCCGTACCCTCCGCCTCGCGCGGCGCCAAGTCGCGGCGCAGGCGGCCTTTTCCCCCTGACCGCCTGGCCACGGCTATCACGGCCGGCATCGGCGAGATAGCCGAACGACTGCTGCCCGTCCGCCGCAGACGTTCCAACCCTCGCGTCGTCAAACGCAAGATGTCCAACTTCGGTGTCAAGCGCAGCGAACACCGTCTCTGGCCCCAGCCCACCCGCGACGCCGCCGAAGCAGTCGCCATCGCACCGCACTACAGGACAACCCCGACCAACCCTCCAACCAAAGTTCCACGAGCCTGAGATGCTTAAGACCGACCGGCAATAGGTGCCGAGGAGGTGGGGTGGGCGGCAGAACGGGCACGGGTCCACGTGATCATGGAGTTCTCTACAACGCCGCTGCGTTATGGCATGAGTGCGCAGGTCAAGGGGCTTGAACAAGGCAACGGGACACCTGTAGATCAACGATCGGCGAAGAAAGTCGAT
>NZ_JBVIMH010000085.1:0-4316 GCF_055579945.1 Kitasatospora sp. NPDC032150
CGCGGCGACATCACCTACATCCCCACCGAGGAGGGCTGGCTCTACCTGGCCACCGTCATCGACATCGCCTCCCGCCGCGTCGTCGGCTGGGCCACTGCCGACCACCTGCGGACCGAACTGGTCGCCGACGCCCTGCGGGCTGCCTGCCGAACCCGCCACCCGACCGGGCCGGTGCTGTTTCACTCGGATCGCGGCTGCCAATACACCAGCCGTGAATTCGCCGATCTCGCAACCGAGTTCGGAGTTCGCCTGTCGGTCGGCCGGACCGGCCAGTGCTGGGACAACGCACTCGCCGAGTCCTTCTTCGCCACGCTCAAACGGGAACTGCTCAGCGACCGCCCCTGGCCCAGCCGAGCCGCAGCACGGACCGCGATCTTTGAATGGATCGAAGCCTGGTACAACATACGCAGGCTGCACAGTAGCCTCGGCTACCGCAGTCCCGCCGAATACGAGACCGTCCTGGCGGCCTGACCACCACACCAACGGTGTCCGTCAAAGCGGAGCAAGCTCAGTACGTCCGGCGTGCGCGATCGCGGGTGGAGCGCTCGGCGAGGGCGACGTCAAGGCGCCGGTACATCGGGTGCCCCTGCTCGTCGAGTCCGGCGGGGGTGAGCTTGCCGCGTCGCTTCCACTGGCGGATGGTCGAGACGTCGACCCGGCAAAGCTCGGCGGCCTGAGGGCCGGTCAGTAGCTCGTCCATGTCGACCTCCTCGGGAATGCCGAAGGGCCCGACCGGAGCTGGTCGGGCCCTTCGTGATGATGGCGCACGTGTGGTGCTGGCAGCAGCGTGACACAACTGCTGATCTTGCGCAACTACCTGTGTTGGTGCCGTCAGCTGTGGTGGTCGCAGTGCGGCCACTTGCCGTGGTCGCAGTGATGCCAGCGACCGGGGGGGTCGATGGTGGTGGGGTCGGTGGCGGTCGCGGTGCCGTTGCCGCCTCCGCTGACGGTAACGCTGTTCGTGACGACCTGAGGGGGGATGTTGCGGGCGACGCGGACCCGCAGCGTGATGGGCGGGTAGGTGCTGCCGGGGTTGAGGACATCGCTGCGGGTACAGGTCAAGGTGGACCGCGCGCAGTTCCATCCGGAGCCAACGAGGCGGACAGCGGTGAGTTGCGCCGGGAGGGTGTCCTGGACTCTGACGGTGGTGCCGTCGGTCGGGGCGGTCCCGTTGTTGCCGACGGTGATGGTGTAGGTGCCCTGCCGGCCTGGGACGAAGGTTCCGGTGTGGGTCTTGGTGATGGTCAGGGAAGGTCTGCTGGGAGGGGCGGCGGGGGTGATCGCGATCTGTTGCGGACTGTTGCCCACGGGGACGGTGGCGGTGACCGTGTTGCTGGCCGTGTCGATCACATCGACAGCTCTGGGGCCTCCGGGGGCGGCGACGTAGGCGTGCGCGCCGTCCTGGGTGATCGCAACACCGACGGTGGAGGCGTTGGTGGCCACGGTCCCGGAGACCGTGTTCGTGGTTGTGTCGATCACGTCCACCCCGCCGTCCGTGCCGACGTAGGCGCGCGTGCCGTTGGGGGTGATCGCGATGCCGGACGGTGCAACGTCGACGGTGATGTTGGTGGTGACCGTGTTGGTGGCGGTGTCGATCACCGACACGTTGTGCGAGTTGCCCTGGTTGGCGACGTAGGCGCGGGTGCCGTCCGGCGTGATCGCCACAGCGGCAGGGAAGTTGCCCGCGAAGTTGGCGATGGTGGCAGTGACCGTGTTACTGGCGGTGTCGATCACCTGCACAGCCCCGGCGTTCTGGTAGTTCGTGACGTAGGCGTGGGTGCCGTCCGGGGTGATCGCCACAGCGAACGGGGCGGCGCCGGCATTGTTGATGTTGGTGGTGACCGTGTTGCTGGCGGTGTCGATCACCGACACCGTGCTGTTGGGGCTACCAAAAGGGTTACCGGTGTCGGCGACATAGGCGCGCGTGCCGTCGGGCGTGATCGCCACACCGTTCGGGCCCGCGCCGGCGAACAGAGCGATGGTGGTGGTGACCGTGTTGCTGGCGGTGTCGATCACCGACACGTTGTCCGAGCCCTCGTTGGCGACGTAGGCGCGCGTGCCGTCCGGGGTGATCGCGACGCCGAACGGCTTCGCACCGACGGGGATGGTGGCGATGACGTTGTTGGTGGCGGTGTCGATCGCCGAGACCGTGTTGTCGGTCTGGTTGGTGACGTAGGCGGTTGCGGAGGTGGCGGCCCAAGCCGGGGACGGGGCGGCAGCAGGCAAGGCCAGTCCTGCCACCACGGCCAGCCCCGCCATGCAGATCCGCACCCACGCCCATAGCCTTCGCCGCGGTCGATGCGCCCTCTCCTCGGGCCCCGTATCGCGATGCGAGCCGGTCTGCTGTCTCCCATGCCTGACCACTGGTACCTCCGCCTCACGTAAGGGCGGCCTCCGCCGGCCGCATCGGGGGCGGCGGCGACACGCCATAGATCACTTAGTGTGATAACGCAATCACTTTATGTAGGGCATGGCTTCTGGTGATCTCGACACGCTTCTGCTTGCACAACTGGGTGATTCGGCTCGGGTCGAGCTGGGCATGCGCGGCGACGACGTCCCGGGGGACGCCTCCGGCCCGGAGTCGGCGGATCAGGGCATCGCGTTCGCGCTCGGCGTTCCGGCCGGCCGCGGTGCGGTCAACGGCGCGCGCCAGCCAGGGGAGCGCGCTCACCCCGAGCGGGCTGTCATCCTCGGGGACCTGCACCCACTCGGCGAGTTCCTTCCGCGCCTGTTCGACGTGATGGGGCGCGTCGGCAGGGTCGAGGCGGTGGGCGAGTGTCCAGCCGAGGGTGACGGCGGTCGGGCCCGGCAGTGCGGTGAGCGGGCTCACGAGCTGGCGGCGGCCGTCGGGGAGCTTGCTCAGAAGGCCCTCGGCGTAGGCCGCGTGTGCTCTGCGGTGCGGGTTGGAGTCGTCGCCGAGCCGGACGATCACGTGATGGGAGTTGCCGGCCGGGCGGACGTCCCAGGCGGTGGCGGTGCCGTGGATGGTCCAGGGGCCAGTGAAGCCGTGGAGTTGGGCGGAGTAGACGCCGCCGAGGGTGAGTGCGGTCATGGTCGGTCTCCATGCTGGTGAGCGCTCTAGAGCTCGGTCAGGTCCTGCTCGGCCCGGTCGTCGTACTCGGACTGGCGGAGGATGGTGCCGCAGTCCGGGTTGCTGCACTCGATGTCTCGACCGTCGGCGGCGACCAGCGTGAGCAGTTCGCAGCGCGGGCACGGCAGGGACATCGGGCGCCGGCGGGGCCGGAGCCGGGCGAGGGGACCAACAGCCGGTGCACGTCGGCGATCTCGTCGGCGTACTCGTCGGCCCACGGCTGCTGGACGGTCCACTCGAACACGTCGCGGTCGGCGAGGAACTCGACCAGGGCGCCGATGGTGGACCATCCGCTACTCGGGCAGTAGGGGCTCTCCTCGTGGATGAGCCGGGCCCAGCTCTGCAGGGTGCCGAGGATCGGCGCGGCGCCGACCTGGTCGCCGTACGGGTCGCGGACGTCGCCCTCGGCGGCCGGGCCGAGCAGGGACAGGACGTCGAGGCAGCAGGGCAGGGGCGCTTCGCGGGTGGCGCCGGAGACCCACCCGGACTGGGCCGCGCTGCCGGGAAGCAGGGCGAGATGTGCGTAGGCAAGGAGCTCGGGCAGCTCGGCGGCTGGCGGCGGAGGCGGTCGGTGATGGGGCGGCTGAGCATATCCGTTCTCCTACAGCGGGTTGGGGCGTACGGCGTGCGGTACGGGTCGGCCGTCGGGCGCCCGGTCGTATCCGGCCGGGCGCCTCCGTGTGCGGGTCAGTTGCCGGGCGGCGGGGTGCCGATGGTGGTGATCACGTCGAACGGGCAGAGGTGGTCGTGCCATCGGCAGGGGCTGGCGGGCTCCGCCTGGTCGGCGAGTGCGCGGACGGCGGTGATGCGGGCCTCGACGGTCTTGAGCTCGCCGCCGAGCCGCTCCGCCTTGGTGCGGAGTCCGCCGGTGGTTCGCCGGGCCTGCGCCAGCTCTTCGCGGAGTGCCTGGACGGCGAGCCGGAGCGCGGGCCCTTCGGCGCTGGTGAGCATGCCGACGTCGTGGTGCTTGGCGCGGTGCTTGTTCTTCGAGCCTGCGGGCCGTCCCGGCCCTGGTTGGGACGGTTTCGGTGCGGCTGCCGGACGGGCTGCGGTTGCGCGGATGTTGCGAAACCCCCGCCGGACCCGGGCTGGGGTCAGACGGCGGGGCCCGGCCGGCCGTTCCCAGGGGCGGCGCAGGTCCTCCGGCGAGCGGGCGGGCGGAGCTGGGTGTGGGCGGCGATGACCAGCCAGGTCCACAGGTCGGCGCTGTCGGCGGGGCGGATCT
>NZ_JBVIMH010000086.1:0-4196 GCF_055579945.1 Kitasatospora sp. NPDC032150
ACTCATCACCCTCGTCGAACACGCCCTCCTCGCCCGCCTCCGATGAGGAGGGGCCCTCTCCTCGCCCGCCTCCGATGAGGAGGGGCCCTCTCCTCACCCTCCCCCGATGAGGAGGGGCCCTCTCCTCACCCGCCTCCGATGAACCGAGGAGAACCTGGGCCAGTGAACCGAGGAGAACCTGGGCCAGACCATCTGCCCAGGTCACCGACACAGAAAGCGCGAACCTGCCCCCTTCCCTTCACAGGGGAGTGGGCAGGTTCACAGCGCTGGATAACAGTTCGGTAGGCATTTGGAGATCAAAAGTAACACAGAGTCGCGATTTCGACCCGCTCTGCAGCATCTAGCCCGAGTTTTGCCAGCATCGTTACCTAATGTCCGATTTCTTCCTTACTCATCGTATACAGAGGACTGTTTGTCCCGTTTCCCGGCTCGTGCTGGAATTTCAGCTACCCCGTAGTCACCCAGGGAACGTTCCACCCACAGCGGGCTGCGGCAAGCGGGGGAAAGCCGCTGGATTGATCCATGGCCGCCAGGCGGCCGAGAGGTTGTTGTCGAGTGAGGCGTAAGCAGCCAAACACCCCGCAGCGGCGCCCCGAGCCCCGCGAGAACGAGGCGGTCGGCAGTGGCCAGCCTTCGACGAGCGGGTTCTCCGCGTTCACCCCGGCCGGTGAGGACCGCCCGTCCCCCGGCCCCGCACCCCAGATCCTGAGCGGCCCCGGTGGCCCGGGCTCACTGGGTACGGCGCCCAGGGGAAAGGATTCGGGCAAGCCCGGCGGCCAGGGCCCCCAGGGCTCGCGGCCGAACACGCCGAGCGCCCCCAAGAGCACCGAGGAACTCCGGCAGAGCTCCGGTAAGTACGACTTCCTGATACCGCGCAACTGGCGCGTACCGACCCGTCTGGTCTCCATCCTGCTGATCCCGGTCGTCATCGGCCTGGTCTTCGGCGGCCTGCGGGTCAACTCCTCGATCGACGAGTTCACCAACGCCGACCGCGCCCTGAAGACCGCCGAGCTGGCCCGCTCCGCGACCGATCTGGCGGACGCGCTGCAGTCCGAGCGCGACCTCTCGCTCATCCCGCTGATGACCGGCCGCGACGACCAGGGCGTGGTGCCCAAGCTGCGCGCCAGGACCGACAAGGCCCTGATCGCGTACAACGACGCCTTCAAGAAGGTCGGCGGCGACGCCACCCTGGCCCGCCGCAACGACGCCTTCCAGCAGTTGGTGGTCAACCTCCCGCACCTGCGGGACAACGCCTACAAGCCCCAGCTGTTCGCCACCGCGACCCAGGCCGCGTACTCGGCGCTGTTCGCCCCGCTGCTGGCCTTCGACAACTCCGTCGGCTACGGCAGCTCCGACGTCACCAGCAAGGGCCGCTCGATCTACGCCCTGTCGCTGGCCAAGGCTTCGGCCTCCAGCCAGCGTTCGCTGATGCTCACCCTGCTCACCGGCATCGGCACCAAGTCCGTGACCCGGTACGAGAACGGCGAGCTGATCCAGACCCTGCTGGTCTCCGCCAAGCTGGAGCAGACCGCGCTCAACGAGTTCACCACCGGTAGCACCCCGCTGGACGCCAAGGTCTACTCGGACGCCCAGGTCGCCCAGTCCGCCGAGGACGCGCGCTCCACGCTGCGCATGCCGGACCAGAGCATCCCGACCATGCAGGGCCTGATGAACATCGGCCTCTCGTACAGTGACGCGGCCATCGCGGGCTTCTCCAACGGCGAGGCCGCGGCCAACCGCAGCTTCGAGACCGCCCTCAAGGAAGGCCTGACCGGCGACAACTGGATGCAGGCGACCAACAGTCACCTGAACCCGCTGCGCAGCGCTGAGAAGACGCTGCTCGACCAGGTCGTCTCCAGCACCCAGGACATCCGGGACAACGCCCAGTTCGACGCGATCCTCAACTCGGCCATCGTGGTCGCCGCGCTCGCGCTGGCCGGTCTGCTCACCGGCTTCATCGCCCGCTCGATGATCCTCGGTATGCGCGTTCTGAACACCGCCGCGCTGGACATCGCCAACCACCGTCTGCCGGACCTGGTCGAGAAGCTCTCCAAGACCGACCCCGAGCGGGTGGACACCAACGTCGAGCAGATCCCGCTCTGGGGCAAGGACGAGATCGGCGAGGTCGCCCGAGCCTTCGACCAGGTCCACCAGCAGGCGGTCGCGCTGGCCGCCGAGCAGGCCCTGCTCCGAGGCAACCTGAACGCGATCTTCTCCAACCTGTCGCGCCGCAGCCAGGGCCTGATCCAGCGCCAGCTGGCACTGATCACCGACCTGGAGAACAACGAGGCCGACCCGGACCAGCTGGAGAACCTCTTCAAGCTGGACCACCTCGCGACCCGAATGCGCCGCAACGGTGAGAACCTCCTCGTTCTCGCCGGTGAGGAAGGCGGCCGCAAGTGGAACACCCCGGTCCCGCTGGTCGACGTGCTCCGCGCCGCCGCCTCCGAGGTGGAGCAGTACGAGCGTGTCGAGCTCTCCGGCATCCCGGAGGCCGAGGTCGTCGGCGTCGCCGTGACCGACCTCGTCCACCTGCTCGCCGAGCTGCTGGAGAACGCCACCACGTTCTCCAGCCCGCAGACCCGGGTCCTGGTCAACGCCACCGGCCTGCCGGACGGCCGAGTACTGGTCGAGATCCACGACAAGGGCATCGGCCTCACCGCCGATGACTTCGCCGAGATCAACGAGAAGCTGGCCGAGCCGCCCACGGTCGACGCGACCATCTCCCGCCGCATGGGCCTGTTCGTGGTCGGCCGGCTGTCCCAGCGGCACGACATCCGCGTGCAGCTGCGCCCCTCGGGCGAGTCCGCCGGTACCACCTCGCTGGTCATGCTCCCGCCGTTCCTCACCCAGATGCGGAACGCGCCGGAGCCGGAGGAGCAGTTCACCGTCTCCCGGATCTTCGAGCAGGAGCCGCAGCAGGCGCCGGAGCCCTGGGACGCCATGGCGAACCAGCGCAGCGCCGCCGAGCTCGGCTTCGACGACCACCTGACCAGCAACAGCGGCAGCAGCGGCTTCAGCCCCGCGCTGGAGGCCATGCAGCGCTCGCAGCGTCTGGACCAGCAGCGCCGTCGTGCCGCCCTGGACGCGGCCCCCGAGCCGGTCGAGGCCGAGGAGATCATCGAGGCCGAGGTCGAGGAGGTCCCGCCGACCCCCGCCGAGGCGTACGGCCGCCAGCCGCACGCCGAGGAGGGCTACCAGTACGGTCAGGACCAGTTCCAGGCCTACCAGCAGCACGATCAGCAGGACCCGTACGGCCGCCCGCAGTACGCGGACGACTACGGCTACCAGCAGGGCGGGCCGGGCTACGCCGAGCCGCAGTACCAGGACCAGCAGTACGGCCAGGAGCAGTTCCAGCCCCAGGCCTACCGCGAGGACCAGTACGCCGACGGCTACGGCTACGACGAGGGCCAGTACGGCCATGGTGGGCAGCAGTTCGAGCAGAACCAGCCGTTCGGCGGCCGGGCCGACGCGCCCGCCGACCACTCGTACAGCCCGGAGCCGTACGCGACCGAGCAGCCCGCGCTGCCGCCGGCCGCGCCGCACTCCGGCTCCGCGGGCCCGAACGCGGGCCTGCCGCAGCGGCGTCCCGGCCAGCAGCTGGCAGGGGGCGGCTTCGGCGGCCCGTCGGCCTTCGGCGACCAGGGCGGCGAGACGCCGAACTGGTTCACCGGTGCGAAGGACACCAGTGGCTCCGGCGAGAACCGCGGCCACGACGTGTCGTCCCTCGGCAGCTACGGCCCGACCGGTCCGACCAGCTCGCCGGCCGCGCCCTGGCAGTCGCCCAACGACGGCGACTGGCAGAAGGCCGAGCGCCTGCGCGAGCCCGCGGCCGGCGGCACCACTCCCTCCGGACTGCCTCGCCGGGTACCCAAGCAGAACCTCGTCCCGGGCAACGCCAAGCCGACCACGCAGGACGGCCCGCAGGTCTCCCGCAGCCCCGAGGAGGTCCGCGGCCGTCTGACCAACCTGCGCCGCGGCGTCGAGCAGGGCCGCAGCGCGAGCGGCGACGGCTCCACCGGGAGCTTCCGGATCGACCCCGACCGGGGTGGATCCGGCAACGGACAGCAGAGCAGCACCGATCTCTTCGGCGGCTCGAACCACCAGGAGCGTTGAGTTGAGTCAGATGAGCCAGGCCGCACAGAACCTGAACTGGCTGATCACCAATTTCGTGGACAACACCCCCGGGGTGTCGC
>NZ_JBVIMH010000087.1:0-4130 GCF_055579945.1 Kitasatospora sp. NPDC032150
CGAGCTGCGCACCGCCGAGTACTGGGTGCGCCACGTCCGCGAGGCGGTCCGCTTCCACGACGCGATCCAGGCCCTGGAGCGCGAAGGCGTCCGCAGCTACCTGGAGTTGGGCCCGGACGCCGTACTCAGCGCCATGGGCCAGGAGGCCGTGACCGAGGACGCCGTCTTCGCCCCGGCGCTGCGCGCCGGCCGGTCCGAGGCACAGACGATCACCACCGCCCTCGCCCAGGCCCACGTACGCGGCGTGGTCGTGGACTGGGAGGCGTTCTTCGCCGGTACCGGCGCCCGCCGGATCGACCTGCCCACCTACGCCTTCCAGCGCCAGCACTACTGGCCGAAGGCGCCCGTCGCCCCCGCCGCCGCCCCGGACTCGGTGGACAGCCGGTTCTGGGAGCTGGTCGAGCGCGAGGACCTCGACGAACTGACCGCCACCCTGGGCCTCGACGGCGACCAGCCGCTGAGCTCCGCCCTGCCGGCCATCACGGCCTGGCGCCGCCGGAACCGCGAGCAGTCCGCGGTGGACGGCTGGAGCTACCAGGTCACCTGGAAGCCGCTCGCAGGGACGCGCACCGCCGCGGTCTCGGGCAGCTGGCTGCTGGTCGTCCCGGCCGGGCACGCCGAGGACGCCGCCGTACTGGACACGGTCACCACGCTCGCCGAGCGCGGCGCCGAGGTACGGCAGCTGACGCTCACCGAGGCCGAAGCGGACCGTTCCGCGCTCGCGGACCGCCTGCGCCGGGAATTCGCCGGGACCGGTGCCACGGCCGGCGTCGTCTCGCTGCTCGCGCTGGACGAGGACCCGCACCCGGAGCACCCCGCGATGCCCGCCGGTCTCGCCGCCACCGCCCTGCTGGTACAGGCACTGGGCGATGCCGAGGTCGGGGCGCCGCTCTGGTGCGTGACGCGCGGTGCGGTGTCCACCGGCCGAGCGGACCGGCTGCAGAGCCCCGCACAGGCTCAGATCTGGGGCCTGGGCCGAGTGGTCGGCCTGGAACACGCCGACCGCTGGGGCGGTCTGATCGACCTCCCGGAGAGCATGGACGAGCGCACCCGGGAGCTGCTGGCCGTCGCCCTGACCGGCGCCGACGCCGAGGACCAGCTCGCCCTGCGGCCGTCCGGACTGTCCGTCCGCCGGCTGGTCCGGGCGGCCCATGCGGACGGCGCCGCCTGGACGCCGCGCGGCACGGTCCTGGTCACCGGCGGTACGGGTGCCCTGGGCGCCCAGGTCGCCCGCTGGCTGGCCCGCAACGGCGCCGAGCACCTGGTGCTCACCAGCCGCCGGGGACCCGACGCGCCCGGCGTCGCCGAACTGCGCGACCAGATAGCCGAGTTGGGAGCCACGGCCACCGTGGCCGCCTGTGACGTGGCCGACCGTGACGCGCTGGCCGCCCTGCTCGACTCGATCGAGCAGCCGCTGACCGCCGTCGTCCATGCGGCCGGAGTGGTCGCGGACGCCGCCCTGACGGACAGCACCCCGGCCGACCTGGCCGCCGTGATCGGGGCCAAGGCGGCCGGCGCGGTCCACCTGGACGACCTGCTGGCCGGCACCGAACTCGACGCCTTCGTCACCTTCTCCTCGATCGCGGGCATCTGGGGCAGCGGCGGCCAGGCCGCCTACGCCGCCGCCAACGCCTTCCTGGACGCCCTGGTCGAGTCCCGCCGGGCCAGCGGCCTGGCCGGCACCTCGGTGGCCTGGGGTCCCTGGGCAGAGGCCGGCATGGCGGCCGGTGAAGCGGCGGAGGAGCACCTGCGCCGGTTCGGCCTGCCGGTGATGGCGCCCGGCTCCGCACTGATCGGACTCCAGCGGGCGCTGCGGAGCGACGAGCCCACCCACGTCGTCGCCGATGTCGACTGGGCGCGCTTCGTGCCGTCCTTCACCGCCGCCCGTCCCCGCCCGCTGATCGGGGAACTCCCCGAGGTCCAGCAGCTGCTGGCGGCCGAGTCGAAGGACGCCGAGGCCGCCGGCGGCGAGCAGGCCGGACTGAAGGACCAGCTGGCCGGGCTCTCCGAGGCCGACCGGGACCGCGCGCTGCTGGAGCTGGTGCGCGGCGAGGTGGCCGGGGTGCTCGGCTACCCGGGTGCGCAGTCGATCGAACCGGCCAGGGCCTTCCGGGCGCTGGGCTTCGACTCGCTGACGGCGGTCGAACTCCGCAACCGGCTGAACGCGGCCAGCGGCCTGCGCCTCCCGGCGAGCGCGGTGTTCGACTACCCGACGCCCGCGGCCCTCGCCGAGCACCTGCGGGACGAGCTCTTCCCGGACAGCGTCCGGGAAGGCACCCTCGACCCGCAGGAGGCCGAGCTGCGCGCGGCACTGGAGCGCATCTCGCTGGCCCGGTTCCGGGAGGTGGGACTCCTGGAGACCCTGCTGAAGCTCGCCAACCCCGGCGGCGACAGCTCAACCCCCAGCAGCGGCGATGAGTTGGACCTGATCGACACGATGGACGTGGCGAGCCTCATCGACATTGCCCTCGACAGCAACGAATCCTGACACGTTCGAAGTGCGGAGCTCATGATGACCACGCCCAACGAAAAAGTCGTTGCAGCGCTGCGGGCCTCCCTCAAGGAGGCCGAGCGCCTGCGCCGGCAGAACCAGCAGCTGATCGCGGCTTCCAGGGAGCCGATCGCCATCGTGGCGATGAGCTGCCGGTTCCCCGGCGGCGTGGAGTCGCCGGAGGCCCTGTGGCAGTTGGTCGCCGCCTCCGGCGACGCCATCTCCGAGTTCCCCACCGATCGTGGCTGGAACCTCTGCGACCTCTACGACGAGGACCCCGACCGGCAGGGCACCTTCTACGCCCGCGGGGGTGGATTCCTGCACGATGCCGCCCAGTTCGACCCGGCGTTCTTCGGGATCAGCCCGCGCGAGGCGCTGGCCATGGACCCGCAGCAGCGCCTGCTGCTGGAGACCTCCTGGGAGGCCTTCGAGCGGGCCGGCATCGACTCCACGTCGCTGCGCGGCAAGCCGGTCGGGGTCTTCGTCGGCGCCTCCGCATCGGGCTACAGCGCGGTGACGGACGAGCTGCCGGACGGCGTAGAGGGCTACATGCTCACCGGGAACGCGGCCGCCGTGGTCTCCGGCCGCCTCTCCTACACGTTCGGATTCGAGGGGCCGGCGGTCACCGTCGACACCGCGTGTTCCTCGTCGCTGGTCTCGCTGCACCTGGCGGTGCAGGCGCTGCGGGGCGGCGAGTGCTCGCTCGCCCTGGCCGGCGGCGTCACCGTACTGGCCACCCCGGACGTGTTCGTCGAGTTCAGCCGCCAGCACGGCCTGGCCTCGGACGGCCGGTGCAAGGCGTTCGCCGCCGCGGCGGACGGCACCGGCTGGTCCGAGGGCGTGGGCATGCTGCTGGTCGAGCGGCTCTCCGACGCCCGCCGCAACGGGCATCCGGTGCTGGCGGTGGTGCGCGGCTCGGCCGTGAACCAGGACGGCGCGTCCAACGGTCTGACCGCGCCGAACGGTCCGTCGCAGCAGCGGGTGATCCGGCAGGCGCTGGAGAACGCCGGTCTGACGACGGCTCAGATCGACGCGGTCGAGGCGCACGGCACGGGCACGACGCTTGGTGACCCGATCGAGGCCCAGGCGCTGCTGGCGACTTACGGCCGGGAGCGTCCGGCCGAGCGTCCGCTGTGGCTGGGTTCGCTGAAGTCCAACATCGGTCACACCCAGGCGGCGGCCGGTGTGGCGGGTGTGATCAAGATGGTGATGGCGATGCGGCACGGTGTGCTGCCGCAGACGCTGCACGTGGACGAGCCGTCACCGCACGTGGACTGGACGGCGGGCGCGGTCTCGCTGCTCACCGAGGCCCAGCCGTGGCCGGAGACCGGCGAGCTGCGCCGGGTCGGTATCTCGGCGTTCGGCGTGAGCGGTACCAATGCGCACACGATCCTGGAGCAGGCTCCGGTAGTCGAGGATGCGATTGCCGAGGCGACCGTGTCGCCGTCGGTGGTGCCGGTGGTGCTTTCGGCGAAGGGTGAGGCGGCGCTGCGGGCGCAGGCCGAGCGGCTGCTGTCGGCCGGTGAGTTCGAACTGGTCGATGTGGCTTACTCGTTGGCGACGGGTCGGGCGGCGCTGGAGCGTCGTGCGGTGGTCGTGGCGGGTGAGCGTGCGGAGTTCCTGCGGGGTCTGGGTGCGC
>NZ_JBVIMH010000088.1:0-3999 GCF_055579945.1 Kitasatospora sp. NPDC032150
ATTGGTGGTGCTGGCCATGCTGAAGGGATCTCCTGTCTCGCCCATCCAGACTAACCCGACATTCCGGGCGTCTCAGTCGAGACTGTCAGAGAGGGCCTCGCCGTTCGCCAGGGCGCGAACGTCCGCTTCACGAAGACCAGCCGGGTCCTGGCCGAGCTCGCCGGCGGCCACGCGGACCGCACCTGGGACAAGCGGATGCGAGAGCTGATCCGACCCGACGTCCTCATCCTGGACGATTTCGCCATGCGGCAGATGAGCGCGGCCCAGGCCGACGACCTCTACGAGCTGGTCTCCGAGCGGCAGGGACGCTCGCTGATCATCACCAGCAATCGGGCTCCCAGCGACTGGTATCCGCTCTTCCCCAACCCCGTCGTCGCCGAGTCGCTCCTGGACCGGCTGATCAACACCAGCCACCAGGTCATCATGAACGGCCCCAACAAGCGCCCGAGGGGATCTGCCACGAAGGATGAGAAGGTCCTGACCAAGTAGTTCACGTTGGCCATCGCGGGTCCCGGCGACGGGGCCCGCGAGCGCGCGGCGAGCTCACGCCTTGAACACCGAGCCGTTCTCCACCACATAGTGCGGACGCTCTTCGCCTGAGCTGAGGAACCGCCAGTCTTCCCACTCCGGGCGCCCTGCCGGGAACACCTCCAAGGACATGCCGGACGAGAGCATCAGCTGAAGGTCGAACTCGTCGCCGATGCGCACGTGGTCGACGACGGGAGCATCTGCTGCGATGAGCTGCGTGACGGTTTTGACGCGGTCGTCGAACCGGCTCGTCCCGATGTCGCCCCCGGCCTCGAATCCGGCTCCGGCCCGCACGCCCGGAACATAGAGATCGCCCTCTTGGACCATCGTGGAGACGCCGTTGAGCAGCCGCCAGCGGCACTGCAAGTGCAGCGACATCTCCGGGCGGACTGTGTGCTCGCCGCGGTGGTCCACCCATGGCACGTCGTCACCGAACGTGAGCCAGACAAGCGTCGCGGCCCGGCCGATGGCCGTGAACGGCCGTCCCTCCAGCTCGCGCAACGCGGCGCGAGTGGCCTCAAGACCGGTCACAGTAGTCTCATCCTTCCTCGGCGCCGACGAACCCGAGTGCCGGCCGAAGGGCGGCATCGGAATCACAGGATACGGACGCAAGGTCCGAGGACCTGGGGAATTACGTGACCATGGCCCATGGGGAATTACGTGACCGTCCACACCCACCTGCGATGCGGATCCACACCAGCTTCCAGTCCCGTACGTCCTGGGACATGCCCGGCAGAGTCATCAGCTCGCGCGGGGCACGCTCCGCATCCCCCGGTACCGGGGGATGCCGGCGGGGACGGGAGAACGGGACTTCGGCGGTCATACGCCAATTTTCGAACGCATGTTCCCATATGTGCAAATGGCGCTCACCTTGCCGACGTTCACACTGGTCAGCGGTAGATCGGAGGCCGCGCCCGCGCTGTCGCCGCGCGGTCATCTCGTCAGCGTGGGCCTCGGGCGCGCCGTGCCGAGGCCGCGGGGACCGTCGATCGAGTGCAGCTCCAGGTAGCGGCCCGCCATCAGCACGAAGACCTCTTCGAGCTGCTCGCCGTTCGCATGACACCAGCGCACGATTGCCCGGCGCAGTACGGCACGCCGGTCCGGGCCCCGCTTGATTCCCGGGCGTAGCTCGCTGCGCACCTGGCGGTGGGCTTCGTCTACGTACTCGGCTGGGACGATGTCGTGGTCGAGGGCGAGGTCGAGGGCGTACTCGTACGGATATCGCGCGGGCACGAACGGCGGGCCAGGCACGTTGGCGATAGCTTCGGCAATGCTGGTCACCCGTCAACCGTGGCATGCCCTCGAGGCACTGGCATGCCGGAACGGGCCTGGAGGCAGCGATGTGGAGCAGCCTGAAGGTGTAGAGCGGAGGCACCACAGTCCTGGGCCGACGCTTCACCGGCCGCCACTGGGACTTCACCACCGACCGACAGCACCTGGCGCTGCCAGAGACGGCCGTCTCGGACGTGATGGGATGGCCGCGCCGGAGCCGGGAGAATAGTCCGATGACCAGTCAGCTCCCCCGCGGCCTTACCTCACTGATCCCCACCTCCCCCGCACTCACCGCCGGTCAGCGCGCCGCCGCTCGGCTCCTCCAACTCGACCAGGCGCCGCTGCCGAGGGCGGTAAGCGGGTGCTGTACGTGCGTTCTTCGCCGGACCCATGGTGGTGGCAGTGGCGCGGGCCGTGGGCGTGTGCGGTGTAGGAGACGGTTGCCTCGCACCTGGCGCGGAGCTTGAGAAGCGATTCCCAAACCGATGGACACGGCTGCTGCTCGAACTTCCGCGCGCATCAGCCTCGTTCGGGTGATCGCTCCGCAGTCGGCGCATGGAAGAAGGGCCTCCTGCACAGTTCGGTGATGTCGAGTCAACGAACAACCAGGAGGCCCTCGTGTCCCACTGTGGCGTGCTTGCTCCGTCCGTGTCCAGCTCCGGCATGTCGTGCGATTGCCTCGCACACCGGCTCGGGAACGCCGCCGACCAGCCCGACCGGACCCGCCGCTACGGCTCCGACCTGACCGACGCGCAGTGGACGATCGTGCGGCCGCTGCTGCCGGTCCCGTCCTGGCTGAACGGACGCGGCGGCCGCCCGGAGGGCTACTGCCACCGCCAGCTGATCGACGCCGTGCGCTACCTGGTCACCGAGGGCGTGCGCTGGGCCAGCCTGCCCACCGACTTCCCCAAGTGGCGGGCCGTGTACCGGTTCTTCCGCCGCTGGCGCGACAACGACTTCATCAAGGAGCTCTACGGCCGGCTGCGCACGATGCTGCGCGCGCTGGCCGGGAAGAAGCCCGAGCCCACGGCCGCGATCATCGACTCGCAGTCGGTCAAGGCAGACGCCACCGTCGGCGCGGCCACCCGCGGCTACGACGCCGGGAAGAAGATCAACGGGAGGAAGCGGCACATCGCCGTGGACACCCTGGGCCTCCTGCTGACCGTGATGGTCACCGCCGCCTCGGTCAAGGACAACGACGCCGGCCGCGACCTCCTGGAACAACTGCGCGCCGAACACCACCGCATCGCCCTGGTCTGGGCCGACGGCGGCTACACCGGTTGGCTGGTCACCTTCGCCCACGCCGTCCTGGCCCTCGCCCTGACCATCGTCAAGCGCAGCGACGACGCCACCGGGTTCGTGGTCCTTGCGCGCCGCTGGGTCGTGGAGCGCAGTTTCTCCCACCTGATCCGGGCCCGGCGCCTGGCCCGGGACTACGAGACCCGCATCGACAGCGCCGAGGCGATGGCCTGGTGGGCCGCGAGCATCCCGGCCACCCGCCGCCTGGCCCGCTCCGGCAGACCGGCACCCCGCCGCGTCAAGCCGTCCGCGGCCTGAACAGCCCCGGCCGCCCCTCGCTCAACCAGCCCCGCGCCACCAACCGCTTCGCCCGAAACCGCGCCGCCTGCTCCCTCGCGTCACTGGCCGGCCAGCCCAGATCCTCCCGCATCGCCCGAGCCCGCACCCCATCCCCGCCACCTGCCGCGTCCCGCTCGACCAGGGCCACGATCCGCGCGCACTCGGGCGGGAGCACCTCAGCCCCCAACCCCTCGCGCCACAGCGGCACTTCGACCCGCAGACCGACGCCGACCGCGACCGGCACCGCTACCGCCGGCGCCCCGGACACCGCAGCCTCATCGGCCGCCTCGGCCAGAGCCTCCACCGTCTCCTCACGAGCGATGACCGCGCGCCGCGCGGCTTCCTCCGCCTCCGCGACAGCGGCTTGAAGCCGTTCCAGCTCGGCCCTCAGCTCCCCCACCCGCGCCAGCGCCACCCGCTCGCGCCGCTCCAGCACTCCCAGCACCGACGGCATCCGCCACCTCCGACCACGCCCCGCACCGACACGACGGCCCGAGCATGCCTACCGAGCGACGGCCACACACCTGCCGAGTAGCCGGGGGGAATCTCACCCCCCGGCCCTCACAGAACCGTGCGTAACAGTCTCCCGTTACACGGCTCGTGCCGCTCTGATCGTCAGAC
>NZ_JBVIMH010000089.1:0-3854 GCF_055579945.1 Kitasatospora sp. NPDC032150
ACTGCCGTCGCGCAGTCGTACGTGCGTGGCACGGCCGTGGACTGGGCGGCGGTCTTCGCGGGCCGGGGTGCCCGTCGGGTGGATCTGCCCACCTACGCCTTCCAGCGCCAGCGCTACTGGCCGACGCCCGCGGCGTGGGACGAGACCGCCACGGTGGCTGGTGGTGGCAGCGACCCCGTGGACGCCCGGTTCTGGGAGGCCGTTGAGCGAGGCGACCTGGAGATGCTCACCGCGACCCTGGACCTGGACGGCGATCAGCCGCTGAGCTCGGTGCTGCCGGCCCTGACGGCCTGGCGCAGGCAGAGCAGGGACCAGTCCACGGTCGAGGGCTGGCGCTACCGGGTCAGCTGGCGACCGGTTGTCGAGGTGCCGTCGACCGCCGTCGCGGGCGACTGGCTGCTGGTGGTCCCGGCGGGCTGTGCCGAACCCGAGTGGGCCTCGGCTTCGGCCGGAGCGCTGACGCGGTGCGGCGTCCGGGTACGGCAGGTCGAGTTCGACCTGGCGACGGCGGGCCGGGACGAGCTGGCCGAGCAGCTGCGCGCCGCCCTGCCCGAGGACGGGCAGCAGATCGCCGGTGTGCTCTCGCTGCTCGCCCTGGTGGACGGCTCCCACCCCGGACTCGCGTCCGCGCCGGCCGGTCTCACCGGCACCCTGGCGCTGGTCCAGGCACTCGGGGACGCCGGCATCGAGGCGCCGCTGTGGTGCGCCACCCGCGGTGCGGTCTCGACCGGGCGGTCCGACCGGCTGGAGAACCCGAGGCAGAATCAGGTCTGGGGCCTGGGCCGGGTGGTGGCGCAGGAGTACCCGGAGCGCTGGGGCGGTCTGATCGACCTTCCCGAGACCCCGGACGAGCGCGCGCTCAGCCGGCTGGTCGCCGTGCTGGCCGGCCTCGGTGACGAGGACCACCTCGCCGTCCGTACCTCCGGAATCCTCGCCCGCCGACTGGTGCGGGCCCCGCACGGCGATGCCGTCGCCCAGGGCTGGTCCCCGCGTGGTACCGCGCTGGTGACCGGCGGTACGGGTGCCCTGGGAGCCCATGTCGCCCGCTGGCTCGCCCGGGCCGGCGCCGAGCACCTGGTACTGACCAGCCGCCGGGGCCGCGATGCCGAGGGAGTCGCCGAACTGGAGGCGGAGCTCACCGGCCTGGGTGCCAGGGTGACCGTCGCCGCGTGCGACGTCGCCGACCGCGAGGCGCTCGCCGCGCTGCTCGACTCGCTCCCCGCCGAGTACCCGCTGAACACCGTGGTGCACGCGGCCGGCGTCCTGGACGACGGCGTACTGGACGCGCTGACGCCGCAGCGACTGGCGAACGTGCTCCGCCCCAAGGCGGACGCGGCCGTCAACCTGGACGAGCTCACCCGGGAGCTCGATCTCTCGGCCTTCGTGATGTTCTCGTCCTTCGCCGGTACCTTCGGCGGACCCGGCCAGGCGAACTACGCCGCCGCGAACGCCTTCCTGGACGCGCTCGCCGAGCAGCGCCGCGCCGCCGGACTCCCCGCCACCACCATGGCCTGGGGCGCCTGGGCCGAGGGCGGTATGGCCGTGGACGAGGTCATCACCGAGCGACTGCGCCGAGGCGGCATACCCGCGCTCTCCCCGGACCTCGCCGTCGCCGCCATGCAGCACGCGCTGGACCGCGACGAGACCTTCTCGATCGTGGTGGACATCCTCTGGGACCGCTTCGCCCCTCAGTACACGGCCATCCGGCCGAGCACCCTCTTCGCCGAACTCCCCGAAGCCCAGCGGGCGATGGCGGCCGCCGACGCGGAGGAGGCCGCCCAGTCCGACAGCTCCTCGCTCCAGCAGCGGCTGGCCGCCGCCTCGGAGAGCGAGCGCAGCCGGCTGGCGCTGGACTTCGTCCGCGCCCAGGTCGCCGCCGTGCTCGGCTACTCCGGCCCCGAGGCGGTCGAACCCGCCCGCGCCTTCCGGGAGTTGGGCTTCGACTCGCTGACCGCGGTCGAGCTGCGCAACCTGCTGGCCGCGCTCACCGGCCTGCGCCTGCCCGCCACGCTGGTCTTCGACTACCCGAGCGCCACCGTGCTCGCCGAGCACCTGTGCGCCGAGATCCTGGGCGCCGCGCCGGCCGTGGCCCCCGTCGCCCCGGTGCCGGTGGCGGGTGCCGTGGACGATGACCCGATCGCGATCGTCGGCATGAGCTGCCGCTTCCCGGGCGGCGTCGGCTCGCCCGAGGACCTGTGGCGGCTGCTGGCCGCCGGGACGGACGCCCTCGCCGGCTTCCCGACCGACCGCGGCTGGGACCTCGAGGCCCTGTACCACCCGGATCCCGAGCACCCCGACACCACATATGTGCGCGAGGGCGGCTTCCTGGACCAGGCCGGGCAGTTCGACCCCGGCTTCTTCGGGATCTCGCCGCGCGAGGCGCTCGGCATGGATCCCCAGCAGCGACTGCTGCTCGAGGTCTCCTGGGAGGCGTTCGAGCGGGCGGGCATCGACCCGGCCTCGCTGCGCGGCAGCCGTACCGGTGTTTTCACCGGTACCAACGGCCAGGACTACCTGCCGCTGATCCTCAGTGCGCCCGACGGCTCCGAGGGCTTCCTCGGCACCGGCAACGCGGCCAGCGTGATGTCCGGCCGAGTGGCCTACAGCCTGGGCCTGGAGGGCCCGGCCGTGACCGTGGACACCGCGTGCTCGTCCTCGCTGGTCGCGCTGCACTGGGCGATCCAGGCGCTGCGGGTGGGGGAGTGCTCGCTGGCGCTGGCCGGCGGTGTGACCGTGATGTCCACCCCGGGTGCGTTCGTCGACTTCAGCCGGCAGCGCGGGCTCGCGGCGGACGGCCGCTGCAAGGCGTTCGCCGACGCCGCCGACGGCACCGGCTGGGGCGAGGGCGTCGGCATGGTGCTGGTCGAGCGGCTGTCCGACGCCCGGCGCAACGGGCATCCGGTGCTGGCGATCGTGCGTGGAAGCGCCGTGAACCAGGACGGTGCCAGCAACGGTCTGACCGCTCCCAACGGTCCGTCCCAGCAGCGGGTGATCCGGCAGGCGCTGGCCTCGGCCGGCCTGTCCGCCGGTGAGGTGGACGCCGTCGAGGCGCACGGTACCGGCACCGCACTGGGCGACCCGATCGAGGCCCAGGCGCTGCTCGCCACCTACGGCCGGGAGCACTCGGACGACCGTCCGCTGTGGCTCGGTTCGCTGAAGTCCAACATCGGGCACACCCAGGCCGCGGCCGGTGTCGCCGGTGTGATCAAGATGGTGATGGCGATGCGGCACGGTGTACTGCCGCAGACCCTGCACGTCGACGAGCCCACCCACCAGGTCGACTGGTCGGCGGGTGCGGTCTCGCTGCTCACCGAGGCACAGCCCTGGCCGGAGACCGGCCGTCCGCGCCGGGCGGCGGTGTCCTCCTTCGGCGTGAGCGGTACCAACGCGCACACCATCATCGAACAGGCGCCGCCCGTCGAGGAGGCTGCCGAGGACGAGACCCCGGCAGTGGCGACGCCGGTGGCGCCGTGGCCGCTCTCCGCCCGGACGGCGGAGGCGCTGCGCGGTCAGGCCGAGCGGCTGCGCGAGCTGCTGGAGCACGAGTCCGGTCTCGAACCGGTCGATGTGGGCCACTCGTTGGCGATGGGCCGCTCCGCGATGGAGCGCCGTGCCGTCGTGGTGGCCGAGGACCTGGCGGGCTTCGTCCAGGGCCTGGAGGCGCTGGCCGCGGGCACCAATGTGCCCGGCCTGGTCGAGGGGACGGCGGGCCTCGGCAGGACGGCGTTCCTGTTCACGGGGCAGGGGAGTCAGCGGGCCGGTATGGGCCGCGAGTTGTACGAGGCGTTCCCGGTGTTCGCCTCCGTCCTGGACACCGTCTGCGCGGAGCTGGACGGGTACTTGGACCGTCCGCT
>NZ_JBVIMH010000090.1:0-3790 GCF_055579945.1 Kitasatospora sp. NPDC032150
TGCGGTCGAGGTCGAGGTCGAGGACCTGTACGAGCGGCTGGCCGCTGCCGGGTTCGGGTACGGTCCGGTGTTCCAGGGCCTGCGCGCCGCCTGGCGCAAGGACGGCGACGTGTACGCCGAACTCCGCCTGCCCGAGAGCGAGCACGAGGACGCCGCCCGCTACGGCCTGCATCCCGCGCTGTTGGACGCCGCACTGCACGCCCTCGGCCTGGACATCACCGGCCCCGAAGGCGCTGACGGCCCCCGACAGGCCCGCATCCCGTTCTCGTGGAACGGTGTGACCCTCTACGCGGCCGGTGCCGCTGCGCTGCGCCTGCGGCTCTCCGAGATCAACGAGGACACCGCCTCGCTGCTGCTCGCCGACGAGTCCGGCCAGCCGGTCGCCTCGGTCGAGTCGCTGGTCTCCCGTGAGATCGCCGCGGAGCAGGTGCGCGGTGCCGGCGGCGGCTTCGTGGAGTCGCTGTTCCGGGTGGAGTGGACCTCGCTCCCGGTCTCGGCCGCACCTGCGGGCCGCTGGGCGGTGCTCGGCACGGACGCTCTCGGTGCGGCCGGCGCCGGTGCCGAACCGTTCGCCGATCTGGCCGCCCTGGGCGCGGCCGTGGACGGCGGCGTGGCGGTTCCCGACGCGGTCTTCGTGTCGCTGGCCGACTCGGCCGCGGACACCGCCTCGGCCGTCCGCGCCGTGCTGCACGGTGTGCTCGCCACGCTTCAGGAGTGGCTGGCGGACGAGCGGTTCGCGTCCTCCCGCCTGGTGCTGGTGACCCGTGGTGCGGTGGCCGGTGGTGACGACCTCGTCCACGCCCCGGTGTGGGGCCTGGTGCGTTCCGCACAGGCCGAGAACCCGGACCGCGTGGTGCTGCTGGACGTGGACGGCGGCGACTACTCCCGCGAGGCGCTGTCGGCCGCACTGACCGCCGGTGAGCCCGAACTCGCCGTGCGCGGCGGCGCGTTGCGCGCACCGCGCCTGGCGCGGGTGGCGGCGGTCTCCGATGCGGCCGGGCCGGTGTTCGATGCGAGCGGTACGGTCCTGGTGTCCGGTGCGTCCGGGATGCTGGGTGGTCTGGTCGCGCGTCATCTGGTGGCCGAGCACGGGGTGCGCAGTCTGCTGCTGGTGTCGCGTCGTGGTGCGGACGCGCCGGGTGCGGCTGAACTGGCGGTCGAGCTGGGCGAGTCGGGTGCCTCCGTGGTGTTCGCGGCGTGCGACGTCGCGGACCGTGCGGCGCTTGCGGACGTACTGGCGTCCGTGCCGGCGGAGTTCCCGCTGACCGGCGTGGTGCACACGGCCGGTGTCCTCGACGACGGCATCGTCACCTCGCTCACCCCCGAGCGGATCGACACCGTGCTGCGCCCGAAGGTGGACGCGGCGCTGAACCTGCACGAGCTCACCGCCGGCCTGGACCTGAGCGCGTTCGTGCTCTTCTCCTCCGCCGCCGGCACCCTGAGCAGCCCCGGCCAGGGCAACTACGCTGCGGCCAACGTCTTCCTGGACGCCCTCGCCGCTCAGCGCCGCGCCGCCGGACTCCCGGCGACCTCGCTCGCGTGGGGTCCGTGGGCCGACAGCAGCGGCATGGTCGGCAGCCTGAACGAGCTCGACGTCCAGCGGATGAGCCGTGGCGGCATCCACGGTCTCTCCTCGGCCGAGGGCCTGGAACTGCTCGACACCGCCGTCGCCACGGGCGACGCGACCCTTGTCCCGATGCGGCTCGACCTGGCCGCGCTGCGCCAGCAGGCCGCCGCCGGCAATCTCCCCGCGCTGCTGCGCGGACTGGTCCGGGTCCCGGCCCGCCGAGTGGTACGGGCGGCCGCGGCGAGCGGCTCGGAGCTGGCCGGCCGACTGCAGGCCCTGCCCGCCGGCGAGCGCGAGCAGGCGGTGCTCGAGCTGGTCTGCGCTCGGGTGGCGTCGGTGCTGGGTTACGCGGACGCCGCTGCGGTGGAGTCCGGCCGGGCGTTCAAGGAGCTCGGCTTCGACTCGCTGACGGCCGTCGAGCTGCGCAACGAGCTGAACGGTGCGACGGGCCTGCGACTGCCCGCGACGCTGGTCTTCGACTACCCGAGCCCGATCGCACTGGCGGCCTTCCTGGTCACCGAGCTGCTGGGCGAGGCGTCCGAGGCGTCCGTCACCGGCCCGGTCGCGGTCCTGGACGACGAGCCGATCGCGATCGTCGGGATGAGCTGCCGCTACCCGGGCGGCGTGGAGTCGCCCGAGGACCTGTGGCGACTGGTGTCCGAGGCCGGTGACGCGATCTCCGGCTTCCCGGCCGGCCGAGGCTGGGACCTCGACGGCCTCTACCACCCCGACCCGGACCACCAGGGCACGACCTACGCCCGCGAGGGCGGCTTCCTGCACGACGCGGGCCTCTTCGACCCGGACTTCTTCGGGATCTCACCGCGTGAGGCGCTGGCCATGGACCCGCAGCAGCGCCTGCTGCTGGAGACCTCCTGGGAGGCCATCGAGCGGGCCGGCATCGACCCGGCCACGCTGCGCGGCAGCCGCACCGGTGTGTTCGCCGGTGTGATGTACCACGACTACGCGACCGGAATCAGTGAGCTCCCCGAAGGGGTCGAGGGCTACCTGGGCACCGGTGTCTCGGGCAGCATCGCCTCCGGCCGAGTGGCGTACACCTTCGGCCTGGAGGGTCCGGCGGTCACGGTCGACACCGCGTGCTCCTCGTCGCTGGTGGCGCTGCACTGGGCGATCCAGGCGCTACGAGGCGGCGAGTGCAACATGGCGCTGGCCGGCGGTGTCACCGTGATGGCGACGCCCGAGACCTTCGTGGACTTCAGCCGCCAGCGCGGTCTGTCGGCCGACGGCCGCTGCAAGGCGTTCTCGGCGGACGCGGACGGCACGGGCTGGGGCGAGGGTGTCGGCATGCTGCTCGTGGAGCGGCTCTCCGACGCCGAGCGCAACGGCCACCCGGTCCTCGCAGTGGTGCGCGGCTCGGCCGTGAACCAGGACGGTGCGTCGAACGGTCTGACGGCGCCGAACGGTCCGTCGCAGCAGCGGGTGATCCGGCAGGCGCTGGCGAACGCCGGTCTGTCGGCTGACGAGGTCGACGCGGTGGAGGCGCACGGCACCGGTACCACGCTGGGTGACCCGATCGAGGCGCAGGCGCTGCTGGCGACCTATGGCCAGGAGCACTCGGCGGACCGTCCGCTGTGGCTGGGTTCGTTGAAGTCGAACATCGGTCACACGCAGGCGGCGGCGGGTGTCGGCGGCATCATCAAGATGGTGATGGCGATGCGGCACGGTGTGCTGCCGCAGACGCTGCACGTGAACGAGCCCTCACCGAAGGTGGATTGGGCCTCGGGTGCGGTGTCGCTGCTGACCGACTCGCGGCCGTGGCCGGAGACCGGGCGTCCGCGTCGTGCGGCGGTGTCGTCGTTCGGTATCAGCGGTACCAACGCCCACACCATCCTCGAGTACGCTCCGGCGGTTGCCCAGGAGCCGGCGGAGGCCGACTCCGGCATCGTGCCGCTGCTGCTGTCCGCCAAGACCGACAAGGCCCTGGCGGGCCAGGCAGCCCGACTGCTCTCCCTCCTCTCCGAGCAGACCGAGGCCGGTCTGCTCGACGTGGGCTACTCGCTGGTCTCGTCGCGGGCCGGGTTCGAGCGCCGGGCGGTGCTGGTCGCGGCCGACCGTGATGGTGCGGTCCGGGGTCTGGAGGCGTTGGCTTCCGGTGAGCCGGGTGCGGGTGTGGTGCAGGGCGCTGTGGGGTCTGCGGGGAAGGTGGCGTTCGTCTTCCCGGGTCAGGGTTCGCAGTGGGCTGCGATGGCGGTGGAACTCCTGGAG
>NZ_JBVIMH010000091.1:0-3585 GCF_055579945.1 Kitasatospora sp. NPDC032150
CGCGTTCGGCACGCTGCGTCGCAACGAGGGCGGTCTGGAGCGGCTGTTCGCGTCGCTGGCCGAGGCCCATGTGCGGGGCGTTCGGGTGGACTGGCGGTCCTTCCTCGGCGGCCGTGGTGCGCGCCGGGTGGATCTGCCGACCTACGCCTTCCAGCGTGAGTGGTACTGGCTGGAGGCCATGGTGCCGGTGGCGGGTGCCGCACCGGTCGACGAAGCGGATGCCCGCTTCTGGGAGGCCGTCGAGAAGGGCGACCTGGACGCGCTGGCGGCGACCCTGGAGGTCGAGGGCGGCAGCGAGCTGGGTGCCGTGCTCCCGATGCTGTCGGCCTGGCGCCGGCAGAGCCGCGAGCAGTCCACGGTGGACGGCTGGCGCTACCGGGTCAGCTGGAAGCCGATCACGGACAGCGGTGCGGGTGTGCTGTCGGGCACCTGGCTGGTGGCGGTCCCGGCAGGCTTCGGCGAGGACGCGGCCGTGGAGGGCGCGGTCCGGATGCTGTCCGGCCGTGGCGTGGACGTGCGCCGGATCGAGCTGGACGCCGCCGCTGCCGACCGTGTCGCGGTGGCCGAACTGCTGCGCGAGGCGGTCGCCGACGGTGACTCCGTCGCGGGTGTGCTGTCCCTGCTGGCGCTGAACGAGGCGCCGCACTCCGAGAGTTCGGGTGTGCCGTCCGGTACGGCCGGGACGTTGGCGCTGGTGCAGGCGCTGGGTGACGCGGGTGTCGGCGCTCCGCTGTGGTGTGTGACGCGGGGTGCGGTGTCGACGGGTCGCTCGGACCGGCTGGCGGACCCGCTGCAGGCTCAGGTCTGGGGTCTGGGTCGGGTGGTGGCTCTGGAGCACCCGGAGCGTTGGGGTGGTCTGGTCGATCTGCCGGAGGTGCTGGACGAGCGTGCGCTCGGGCGGCTGGCCGGTGTGCTGGCCGGGGCTGAGGACCAGGTCGCGGTTCGGGCGTCGGGTGTGTTCGCCCGTCGTCTGGTGCGGGCCGCGCGCGGTGAGGGTGTCGCCTGGAAGCCGGCCGGTACGGTTCTGGTCACCGGTGGTACCGGTGCGCTGGGTGCGGAGGTCGCGCGCTGGCTGGTGCGCAACGGTGCCGAGCAGCTGGTGCTGACCAGCCGTCGTGGCCTGGACGCTCCGGGTGCGGTCGAACTGCGCGATGAGCTCGCTGAGTTGGGTGCTGCTGTCACGGTGGCGGCGTGTGATGTGGCCGATCGTGCCGCGCTGGCGGAGTTGCTGGCGTCCGTCGAGGTGTCGGCGGTGTTCCACACCGCCGGTGTGCTGGACGACGGTGTGGTGGACGGCATGACGGTGGAGCGGTTCGCCACCGTGGCGCGTCCGAAGGTGGACGCGGCGCTGAACCTGCACGAGCTCACCGCCGAGCTCGACCTCTCCGCGTTCGTGCTGTTCTCCTCGATGGCGGGTTCGGTCGGCAGCGCCGGCCAGGGCAACTACGCCGCCGCCAACGCCTTCCTGGACGCCCTCGCCGAGCAGCGCCGGGCTGACGGCCTCGCCGCCACCTCGATCGCCTGGGGTGCCTGGGCCGAGGCCGGTCTGGCCACCGACGACGTGGTCGCCGAGCGACTGCGCCGCGACGGTGTCGTCGGTATGGCACCTGGCCTGGCGATCAGCGCGATGCAGCAGGCCCTGGACGGCGGCGACATCGCAGTGACGATCGCCGACGTGGACTGGGACCGGGTGGCGGCCGAGACCGCCGCCGTCCGCCGGAGCAGCCTCTTCGATGAGATCCCCGAGGCGCGCAAGGTCATGGAGACGGCGCTCGCGCCGTCGGAGGGCACCGACGGTGAGTCGTCGCTGACGCGGCGACTGATGGCTCTGCCGGAGGTCGAGCGTGGCCGTGCGCTGCTGGAGCTGGTGCGGGTGCAGGTCGCGGCCGTGCTCGGTTACGCGGGTTCGGACGCGGTCGAGGCCGGACGAGCCTTCAAGGAGCTCGGTTTCGACTCGCTGACCGCGGTCGATCTGCGCAACCGTCTGAACGCGGCGACGGGTCTTCGTCTCCCGGCGACGCTGGTCTTCGACTACCCGTCGGCGACCGCGCTGGCCGAGCACCTGAGGTCCGAACTGCTGGGCCGGGAGCCGGAGTCGGCCGCGCCGGTGACGGTGGTGTCGGCTGTCGACGACGAGCCGATCGCGATCGTCGCGATGAGCTGCCGCTTCCCCGGCGGGGTCACCACCCCCGAGGAGCTGTGGCAGTTGCTGGTCCGGGGCGGTGACGCCATCGCCGAGTTCCCGACCGACCGCGGCTGGGACCTCGACGGCCTCTACCACCCGGACCCGGACCACCAGGGCACCACGTACGCCCGTGAGGGCGGTTTCCTGGACGAGGTCACCAAGTTCGACCCGGCCTTCTTCGGCATCTCGCCGCGCGAGGCCCTGTCGATGGACCCGCAGCAGCGTCTGCTGTTGGAGACCTCGTGGGAGGTCTTCGAGCGGGCCGGTATCGACCCGGCCTCGCTGCGCGGCAGCCAGTCGGGCGTCTTCGTCGGTACCAACGGCCAGGACTACGCCAACCTGCTGGTGGACGGCCTGGAGGGCGTCGAGGGTCACCGTCTGACGGGTACGGCCACGAGTGTCGTCTCCGGCCGTCTCTCCTACACCTTCGGGCTCGAAGGTCCGGCGGTGTCGGTGGACACGGCGTGTTCGGCGTCGTTGGTGGCGCTGCACCTGGCGGTGCAGGCGCTGCGGGGCGGTGAGTGCGATCTGGCGCTGGCCGGTGGTGTGACGGTGATGTCGACGCCGGATCTGTTCGTGGAGTTCAGTCGTCAGCGTGGTCTGTCGGTGGACGGGCGGTGCAAGGCATTCGCGGGTGCCGCGGACGGCACTGGCTGGGGCGAGGGCGCGGGCATGCTCCTCGTGGAGCGGCTGTCCGATGCCCGGCGCAACGGGCATCCGGTGCTGGCGATCGTGCGTGGTTCGGCGATCAACCAGGACGGTGCGTCGAACGGTCTGACGGCTCCGAACGGTCCGTCGCAGCAGCGGGTGATCCGCCAGGCGCTGGCGTCGGCCGGGCTGACGGCCGCCGAGGTCGACGCGGTCGAGGCGCACGGTACGGGCACGCGGCTGGGTGACCCGATCGAGGCGCAGGCCCTGCTCGCCACCTACGGCAAGGGCCGCGACGAGGCCTCGCCGCTGCTGCTCGGTTCGGTGAAGTCGAACATCGGTCACACCCAGGCGGCCGCCGGTGTCGCCGGTGTGATCAAGATGGTGCTCGCGATGCAGCACGGTGTGCTGCCGCAGACGCTGCACGTGGACGAGCCGACCCCGCACGTGGACTGGGCTGCGGGCGCGGTCTCGTTGCTGACCGAGACCACGGACTGGCCGGAGAGCGGCCGTCCGCGACGGGCGGGTATCTCCGCCTTCGGTATCAGCGGTACCAATGCGCACACGATCCTGGAGCAGGCTCCGGCCGTCGAGGAGACGGTCACCGAGGCGGCGGTCGCGCCGTCGGTGCTGCCGCTGGTGGTGTCGGCGAAGGGCGAGGCGGCGCTGCGGGCGCAGGCCGAGCGGCTGCTGTCGGCCGGTGAGTTCGAACTGGTCGATGCGGCTTACTCGTTGGCGACGGGTCGGGCGGC
>NZ_JBVIMH010000092.1:0-1783 GCF_055579945.1 Kitasatospora sp. NPDC032150
TCCCTGAACCACTTTGGTGGAACCCATGCCCGATCTCATCTTCGTCGGCGTCACGGTTGCCGTGTTCGTCGTCCTGGCCCTGATCGCGAAGGGGGTGGAGAGGCTGTGAGTGTCGAGAACATCGCAGGTCTCGTCGTCGCCGTCGCGCTGGTCGGCTACCTCGTCGTGGCGCTGATCTACCCGGAGAAGTTCTGACATGAGTTCTACGCTCGCGGGCTGGTTGCAGGCCATCGCCCTGGTCGGCGCCCTGGCCCTGTGCTACCGCCCTCTTGGCGACTACATCGCCAAGCTCCTCACCACTGCCAAGCACTTGAGAGTCGAGCGCGGCCTGTACAAGGTGATCGGCGTCGATGGTGACGCCGATCAGCGTTGGCCGGTCTACCTGCGTTCGGTGTTGGCGTTCTCGGCCGTCTCGGTGCTCTTCCTCTACCTGTTGCAGCGGATCCAGGACAAGCTCCTGCTGAGTCTGGGTAACAAGGCGGTCGAGCCGCATTCGGCGTGGAACACCGCGGTTTCCTTCGTCACCAACACCAACTGGCAGTCCTACGGTGGCGAGTCCACGATGGGTCACGTCGTGCAGATGGCCGGTCTGGCGGTGCAGAACTTCGTCTCGGCCGCCGTCGGCATCGCCATCGTGGCCGCGCTGATCCGGGGCTTCACCCGTAACCGGACCGACCGCGTCGGTAACTTCTGGGTGGACCTGACCCGGATCTCGCTGCGTCTGCTGCTGCCGCTGTCGATCGTCTTCGCCGTGGTCCTGGTGGCGAACGGTGTGATCCAGAACTTCCACGGCTTCCACGACGTCGCCACCCTCGGCGGCGACACCCAGTCGATCCCGGGTGGCCCGGTGGCCTCCCAGGAGGTCATCAAGGAGCTGGGCACCAACGGCGGCGGCTTCTTCAACGCCAACTCCGCGCACCCCTTCGAGAACCCCAACGGCTTCACCAACTGGCTGGAGGTCTTCCTGCTGCTGGTGATCTCCTTCGCGCTGCCGCGTACCTTCGGCAAGATGGTCGGCGACAACCGCCAGGGCTACGCGATCGTCGCCGTCATGGCGATCTTCTGGGTCGGCTCCGCCGCGCTGATGACCCTCGCCGAGCAGCACCACGGCGGCGCCGCGCTGCAGGCGGCCGGCGGTGCGATGGAGGGCAAGGAGCAGCGTTTCGGTGTGGCGGCTTCGAGTCTGTTTGCGGTGTCCACCACGTTGACTTCTACCGGTGCGGTGGATGCGGCGCATGATTCGTTGACGCCGTTCGGTGGGGGTCTGGCGATTTTCAACATGATGTTGGGTGAGATTGCGCCTGGTGGTACTGGTTCGGGTCTGTACGGCATGCTGATCTTGGCCGTCGTGGCGGTGTTCGTTGCTGGTTTGATGGTTGGCCGCACGCCCGAGTACTTGGGGAAGAAGCTCGGTGGGCGGGAGATGAAGTTCGCCTCCTTGTACATCCTCACTACTCCGGCGTTGGTGTTGATCGGTACTGGTGTTGCGATGGCGCTGCCGGGTGAGCGGGCCGGGATGTTGAACTCCGGTGCGCACGGCTTTTCCGAGGTGTTGTACGCGTTCACTTCGGCTAGTAACAACAACGGTTCGGCGTTTGGTGGTCTGACGGTGAACACCGAGTGGTACGACACTGCGCTGGGTCTGGCGATGTTGTTCGGCCGGTTCTTGCCGATGGTGTTCGTGCTGGCGTTGGCTGGCTCGCTCGCTCAGCAGCAGCCCGTTCCCGCTACCCCGGGCACCTTGCCCACTCACAAGCCGCTGTTCGTGGGCCTGCTGTCGGGT
>NZ_JBVIMH010000092.1:1880-3473 GCF_055579945.1 Kitasatospora sp. NPDC032150
GCGTCGTCCTGATCGTTGTTGGCCTCACCTACTTCCCGGCCCTGGCTCTTGGGCCGATCGCGGAAGGTCTCCACTGATGTCGTCCACCCTTACTCCCGCTCCGGCCGATCAGGTCGATCAGGGCGAGGTAGCCGCTGCTCCGCACAGAGTTTCGGCTGGTCTGCTCGATCCCAGGTTGATCGTTTCTTCGCTGCCCGATGCGGTGAAGAAGCTTGATCCTCGGGTGATGGTCAAGAACCCGGTGATGTTCGTGGTCGAGGTCGGCTCGGTGGTCACCACCGTGTCGGCGATCGCCAACCCGAGCGTGTTCGCCTGGGCGATCACGGTGTGGTTGTGGCTGACCACGGTCTTCGCGAATCTGGCCGAGGCCGTGGCCGAGGGCCGCGGCAAGGCGCAGGCCGACACTCTGCGCAAGGCCAAGACCGAGAGTGTTGCTCGCCGGCTGGTCAACTGGCCCGCTGGTGACCGGGAGGAGGAGGTGCCGGGTACGGCGCTCCAGCTCGGTGACCACGTGGTGGTCGAGGCGGGGCAGATCATTCCGGGTGATGGTGATGTCGTTGAGGGCGTTGCGAGTGTGGATGAGTCGGCGATCACCGGTGAGTCCGCGCCGGTGATCCGTGAGTCCGGTGGTGATCGCAGCGCGGTGACCGGTGGCACCAAGGTGCTTTCGGACCGGATCGTGGTCAAGATCGCCACTGAGCCCGGCAAGTCGTTCATCGACCGCATGATCGCGCTGGTTGAGGGGGCGGCCCGGCAGAAGACGCCGAACGAGATCGCGCTCAACATCCTGCTGGCGTCGCTGACGATCGTCTTCCTGGTCGCGGTGGTCACCCTGCAGCCGATGGCGACCTTCGCGGGTGCCCCGCAGACGATGGTCGTGTTGGTCGCGTTGATCGTGGCGCTGATCCCGACCACCATCGGCGCGCTGCTCTCCGCGATCGGTATCGCCGGTATGGACCGGCTGGTGCAGCGCAATGTGTTGGCGATGTCGGGCCGTGCGGTGGAGGCTGCCGGTGACGTGAACACCCTGCTGCTGGACAAGACCGGCACCATCACCCTGGGCAATCGTCAGGCCGCCGAGTTCCAGCCGGCCGAGGGTGTGAGCGTGGCGGAGCTGGCGGATGCCGCCCAGCTCTCCTCGCTGGCGGACGAGACCCCCGAGGGCCGTTCCATCGTGGTCCTGGCCAAGACCGAGTACGGCCTGCGGGCCCGTGCCCAGGGCGAGCTCACCCACGCCACCTGGGTGCCGTTCACCGCGCAGACCAGGATGTCCGGCGTCGACCTCGACGAGCCGGGCGGTGTGCACTGCGTGCGCAAGGGCGCGGCCGGTTCGGTCACCAAGTGGGTGACCGAGAACGGCGGCACCGTCGGTGAGGACATCGCGCAACTGGTCGACGGCATCTCCGCCGCCGGTGGCACCCCGCTGGTGGTCGCCTCCCGGATCGGCGAGGCCGCCCCCCGCGCGCTCGGCGTCATCTACCTCAAGGACGTCGTCAAGGCGGGCATGAGGGAGCGCTTCGACGAGCTGCGCCGGATGGGCATCAAGACCATCATGATCACGGGTGACAATCCGCTGACCGCCAGGGCGATCGC
>NZ_JBVIMH010000093.1:0-3255 GCF_055579945.1 Kitasatospora sp. NPDC032150
AGACAACCCGACGGCTCCACCCTGCCTCGAAAACGCCGACACCATGCCTGAACAGCGGAAACTCAACGATCACGTTCGGAAAGACAACGGCTTCTAAACGCCAAGCTGAGGGCGTGTCCGGGTGAGCTGGGGCTGGATGCCGGCCTGTGGTCAGGCCGCTGCCGGCAGGCCGGTGCTGCCGGTGAGCACCAAACCAACAGGTCACAGCAACAAACTGAAGTTTCTACCGAACTCGGGGCGGTTCACCTGGTGCATTCGGCGAGGCCGATGATGAGGCCGCCGAAGACTCCGCCGATGACGGCTTCGGGCTGTCCGAGGGCGGCACCGAGGAGGCCGAACGTAGCGCCTTCGCCCATCTTGTCTCCGATGCACTGGAGGCGCTTCTTCTTGTCGTCGCTGAGTGCGGGGCGCTCCATCGCGAACGCCGACATCTTCGCCGTCTTCGTCGCGGCGGCCGCCGACGCGGCGCCGGTGTCCTTTACCGAGTACACCGGCGGGCTCATGGTGCCGGTGACCGTGTCGCCGGTGACGTCTTCGATCGTCTGCGTCACGGTGTTGCCGGAGACGGTCAGGGCGACCTTGTGCACGGTGCCGTCGGTGTCGGTGATGGTGCCGGGGGTGACGGTGGCGACGATGGTCCCTCCGTCGGCGGTGATCGTCGCCGTGTTGTTGGCGGCGGTCATGCTGGCGTCTTGGGGCAGATCCAGCGCCTTCGTGGTGGTCTTCGCGAAGGTCTGCGGCTTGACGTCAGGGCTGGTCGCGCCGCTGCTGCTGCCCGGCGCATCGGTGCTGGTGCGCGCGATGTACATCGTCGATCCGGCGGCCGAGTTGATGACGGGGACGGTGACCGTCGCGTCGGTGGTCCACGGCTGGTTGTCGGTGTCGAACGTCCATGTTCCGGTGACCTTCTTGCCGACAGCCGCGAAGTCGACCCAGGCGTAGTTCTTCGACGGGACGTCCACGGCGATGCCGTTGATCGTCGTCTCGTCGGAGGTGTACACCGTTGTCGCGGTCAGCTGGCTGGAGATCATGGCCTGGATCGGGGCGGACACCCCTACGGAGGACGACAGGCCCACGGAGTACGCCTGTGACCATCCGGAGTGGTAGATGGTGGTGAAGACCTGCTTCATCGTGGAGCTGGTGTCGTTGTACCAGACCGACGAGGCGGGTTGGCGGGGCAGAACCGCGGGCTGCCCCTCGGACTTCTCCTTCCACGAACAGGTGGAGGTCTTCCTGGAGCACAGGTCGGCGTAGTAGTCCAGCGCCAGGTTCCTGGCTTCGGCTGCCTTCGACGCGGGAACCGTCCACTCCTGGGCGGCGCTGCCGTTGCACACGTTGGGTTGGGCCAGGATCCCCCACAGGTGGAGGCCGCCCCGGTTGTCCATGCACCACTCGGTGCCACTGGAGTCGTCGCGGCGGACGATTCCGAAGGTGTTGGGCTTGCCGTCCACCGGGCGGAAGTGCCACTGCTCGCCGTCCTGGCCGCACGATTTCTGTGTGGCGGGCTGGGTGGCGTAGATGCATTTCCCGGATGACGTGTTGGCGATGTCGAACTGGCCGGGGTCTCCCAGCTTGATGAGGCGGAAGTTCTGGTAGTTGGTGCCGTCCGGCGTGACGGAGATCTGGTTTCCGTCGTCGTTGCCCGTCGCGTTGAGGGTGCCGTCACCGTTGGTGAACGTGTAGGTGTCCGGTGCGGCTGCGGCTGCCGCTGCGGTCGGGGTCGCGACCAGGGCGAGGGCCGGGCCCAGCAGAGCGGTAACGGTGAACGAGACGGACAGGAGTCGCCCGACGCGCCTGAAAGAGAGTCCCATCCCAGCCCTCCTGTGGGGTGTCCATGTCATACCTGTACTAGACACCCCAGGCCGGGCGGAGTGCGACCCTCCATCATGTGATCCCCGTCTCGCATGTATTCAAGACACATCTATGGCGGGCCGCACTGGCCACTCGCATCCGCGCCGGGGTGTTCCTACCGGCCGTCGCGGTAGGTGACGTCGCGCCAGGTGGAGGAAGCGGGAGTCCGGCGGCAACCGCCGGCCTTTGTCGCCGTTCTCCTCGATCCGGTCGCGGGCCGTCCCGACTGCTCGGCGCAGGTCGTGGTCGTCCAGCTCGCGGGCGAACTTCTCCTGCCAGACCGCATCGGGCATGACCTGCCCGGTCACCAGGGCGCCGGGCACCATCAGGGTGACGACCACCTCAGCGTCGATGTGCTCGCTCGCGGCGCCCAGGCGCAGCAGTTCCAGGTACGGATCGTGGTGGGAGTCCTGGCCGAGAAGGACTTTCAGGACCTGCGGCCCGGCGAGCGTGTGGGCGGTCGGCTGGAGCCACTTACGCCCGACTCCCTCATCCTCCGCGCGGATGACGACTTCCTGCGGAAGGTGGAACACCACCTGGGCCACGCCGTCGTGCACTACGAGCGCGGCTAACCGTCCGGCACACCCAAGGCCGCTGGACCACGTCTAGTGCTGTGACCGGGACGGTTCACCGTGATCGGAAGGCGGCTCGCGGGATGAGCGCACGCGAAACGGCTGGTATTACTGGGGCATGCAGGAAGAGACCGCACGCTCCGCGATCGACACGTTCATCTCCGCGTTCAACGCCTCGGACGACAGCTATGTGACTGCCCTGCTCTCCCAGGCCCTGACCTCAGACGTGGTCTTCTGGGGGCCGTTGGGCCGCAGCGAAGGAATCGCGGCGGTCGAGCGGTTCGTGCTGGACATCCGGCGCCACCCGGCGGGGACCGGCACGATGACGCGCTGCTCAGAGGTGGACATGCCTGACGAGTGGGCCCGGTACCAGTGGGTCTTCACCACGCCGGATGGAGGCCCCCGCCTGGCGGGAACGGACGTCGTCCATCTGCGGCGGAGCCTCATCGACCAGGTCATCGTCTTTGCGGGGGAGATCGAGCCGTCCGCCTCCTGAGTCATCCTTCTGTCGCTGCCCTTCTCCTGAACTTGCCCCCTTCGGCGCTCGGGGGCTGCGGTTCGCGGTTGGTCAGGCTGCGGTGTTGAGGGGCGTCCGCCCCAGCGGATGCCCTTTTCGCTGCGGATGCGGGCACGTTCCTTGCGTTGGGCGGCGAGTACGTCGGGGTGGCGGGCGTTGGTGTTGCGCCAGCGCAGGTAGCGGTGCTGTGCCTGGAAGCGTATGGCTTCGTTCGCTTCTCAGAGGACGTTAAGTCCGTTTCTGGATGATCTGGTGTCGCCCGTTCGTGTGTACGGAGCTGTTCGGGCTGACGCGTATGTCGTGTGCATGTTGGTG
>NZ_JBVIMH010000094.1:0-3227 GCF_055579945.1 Kitasatospora sp. NPDC032150
GGGTGGTCCTCCTCGCCGCCATCACCCAGGGCCGACTCCTGCGACACGCCCTGCCCCTGCACGACCTCACCGGAGCCGTCGCCGTCCTCCGACTCCGCCGGTTCGGACTCGTGCTCTTCGTCGTCGGACGCGTACTGCACGGCCTCGTAGGAGAAGTCCTCGTCGGCCTCGGAATCAGTCTGGTCGTGCCACCGCTCCTGCAGCTCGGGCCAGCTGGGCGCGGTCCCGGTGGCGTTCTTCGCGATCAGGGCGACCAGCCGGTACCGGTGGCCGTTCTCCACGTCCGTGCCGTCCGGCGATCCGTTCAGGGTTCGGATCAGCTTGTCCACGTCGTCAATCGAGACCTCTTCCTGAGGGCGCAGCCGGTGCTGGGTGCGGATGAAGTCGGCCGCCGCCCGGACCGCTGTCAGACGCTCCAGCGTCACCCCACCGTCTTCGCCGTAGACCTGCCCGGTGAGTCGGGCCAAGTGCCAGACCCGGACGCCTGCCTGGTCCCAACCACCCGGTTTGCCCGCGGTGTTCACCGCGGCCGCCGCACTGAGATCGAGGCCGATCTTCTCCGCTACCGTCCGCAGGTCGCGCGCGGTTCTGATCGGCCCGGTTCCGCCGAGGGACCGGAGGGTGTTGAGCATGTCCCGGTGCTGACGCCGGAGCTTGCGGAGCCGAGGCTTGTCGAGCATCGGAAGGTCCGAGCCGAAGAGCACCAGCGGGGGTTCCTCCTCGCGTGCGACGATACGCACCCGACTCTTCCCGCCAGCACTCTCCTCCTCGGTCTGCGAACTGATGACGATGCGAGTGCCGGGCACGAACAGCACTTCGGCCTCATTTTCCATCCGCGAGAAGATCGAGATGTCGCGGCCACCATTCCCGCTCGCCTCCAGGCAGACGAGTACCGGGTGCGAGACGACACCCTTCTGATAGTAGTCGAGGAATTGCTCGGCCTGCGCCAGTTCCCGACTGAAGCTGGAAAACTTCCGGAACTCATCCTGCTTACCGCCATACTTCTGGGAGAACATCCGGCCGAAGGCCCCCGCCGGGTTCGCACCGAACACCCTTTCACCGCGGTAGACGGTTCCGAACGCGGGGGGCAGCAGGCGGAGCGCCTCCCACAGGATGTCTCCGTGCAGCAGCATGTCCGCCTGTATGCCCGGCAGCAGGGGTTCCAGCTCCGTGTGGAGGCGGCGTCGGAACTCGGATTTCCTCGCAGGCTCCAGCGTCTTTCCGTCGGACCGCTCCTCGGCCATCTCCGCGAGGATCTCGGAGATGGCCGGCGCATTCCTGATCGAGCGGGGCAGCCACTTCTTGTTGATGCCCTCGACCTTCTCGTCGATCAGCGCCTGGGCCTGGACCCTCAGGGCCTGCTTCTGGGCGATTCCGGCGTATTCCGTCAGGACGTTGATCAATGAGTACGCAGATCCACTGTAAACGTCCAGCGCGATGAAGTGCGCCAGGCTCAGATTTTCCAGGACCTCCGCGGCGGACGTGGCGTGGTCCGCCAACCATTCCTCGACGCCGGCGTCCCCTTCATACCCGTCACGGATGTCCGTGAACTTGTTCACGAGGCCGCGCGCGCGATCGTACAAATCGTCGGAGACCTCCATGAAACCGCCTTCCTCGGGCCGTTTCGCCACCTTTTTCATGTAAACGCGTTCGTGGGGGAGGTAACCGCTCCTGGCCACGTCGTGGCGGAGTTCCTCCAAGGGGATGCCCGGGATGTTCCGGTACAGCTCGGCCGCGTCGCCGAACGCCTCGGGCGGCAGCCCCGGCAGGACGCCCGTCGCGTCGACGCCCTTGAGGATCTCGTACACCGAGTGATCACCAGTGGGGATCATCCACCCGAACAGCGCCAGCACCAGGTCCTCGGGCCGCACGCCTTCGACGTCCAGGAGCTTGAAGGCGTTCATGAGTTTCGCCGAGGTCGCGGAAATGCCCGTGGCCACCGGCATGCCCGCGTGGTCGTGGACCTCCTGGTACCAGCGGGACCGCGGGTCGACACGGTACTGTGCGCCGCCCGTGACCCAGCTCAGGGGGAGTTCCGGTCCTGACAGAGGCCGGTCCGCGTTGACGGAATCCAGGTCGGATGCCCTGGGGTTGACGAGCGTCTGCCGCTCCTCGACCACCTTCACCAGCTTGGTTATCGGGCCCTCCGATCCCCCGGTGGCCGGGCCGCGTTCGACACGGACGGCGATCACTCCCGGCTGCGCACGGAGCGCCTCGGGGTCGATCGCACCGTGCGCGCCCCGCGGGGCCGCGTCCAGCGGGACCTCTTCACTCCTGAGGCCCATGACCTCCATGACCTGAGTGGAGCGCAGGAAGGCCATCTCCCATTCTCCCAACCCGATCCTGAGGCGCTCGTAGTCGCGCGGTGTACGAGCATTCGCTTCGCGTTCGTCCTCCGGGCGCGTGGTGCGCGCGGCGAGGCTCGCGAGGTACGCGCGGCCGTCGTTCAGCCAGTCCTTGGACTGGGCGAAGATGTTGCCCGTGGCGAAGACGTCCTCCTCGAGCATCGTCGCCTTGCCGGGTGCGACCATGCTCAGCATCGAATGGAGGCGCGCCCGGGCCGTGTTCTTCAGGAAGGCTGCCTGACGGCGCAGTTCGGCCACGTTCAGCCCCAGGTGGTCGGCCCGCTCCCAGTCCCCCTTCCCGACGATGTCGTTGAGCACGGTCTTCAGGTTCATCGGGCTGTCTTTGAAGTACGCGGCGTTGAAGAACATCGTCATGAGCTCACGGACGTTGCCCTCCTCCAGGATGAGGCCGAAGTCCCCGGCCGCCCGCTCTCCGACCTGCCCCGCGGAACGCAGGTCGTTCGACAGGAAGGTCTTCACGATCTCCTCGTCGCCAGCCTCGGGGTGGGCGGCCCGCAGCAAGCGGAACAGGCGCAGCACGGACTTCCGGGCGGCCCTGGTGGCCCGACCGCTTGCGAGGCTGTAGGCCCCCAGTCTCTGCTCGAACTCTTCGGCCTCCGAAAAGTACTCGGGGTCCTGGAAGACCGGACGGGGGCCGAACGCCACCGCGCCGGGGATCGGGGCGTAACCACCGGCGGTACCGGCGGCAGCGGGCGGCCCGAACCCTCTCGGGGCGTCGAGCGAGTTGGGCGGCAGGCTGCCGTCCGGCGGCAGGTGCGCGCCCAGCGTCCGCACAGCCACCTCATCGGTGGCCGTACCCAGCGACAGGTGCTGCCAGTGGCCTCCGCCGCCGACCCGGGGACGTCCCTGCGCGTCGAACCC
>NZ_JBVIMH010000095.1:0-2988 GCF_055579945.1 Kitasatospora sp. NPDC032150
GACCGCATCCTCGCCGAACGTCAACCCCCTTTACAGGAAGCCGACTTCGACACAACGGACAAACCGCTCACACCCTCGCAGAACTCCCTCTGAGAGGACGTTAAGTCCGTTTCTGGATGATCTGGTGTCGCCCGTTCGTGTGTACGGAGCTGTTCGGGCTAACGCGTATGTCGTGTGCATGTTGGTGTTGGTGCATGGAACGGATGCCGTACTCAACGGACTTGACCGACGGGCAGTGGGCCTTGATCGAGCCGCTGGTCACCGCCTGGAAGCAGGAGCGGGTGTCGCGCTCGGCGACCGGGGACCCGGGCTCCTGCGACCTGCGCGAGGTCGTGAACGCGCTGCTCTACCAGAACCGGACGGACTGTCAGTGGCGGCTCCTGCCGCATGACCTACCGTCCTGGTCGGCGGTGTTCTACTACTTCACCCTGTGGCGCCAGGACGGCCTTGACCAGCGGATCCAGGAGATCCTGCGCCGCCAGGCGCGGGAGCGGGCCAGACGATTGGAGGACCCGTCCCCGGTGATCATCGACACCCAGTCCGTGCGCGTGGCGGCGGGGGTGCCGAAGGAGACGACGGGACTGGACGCGAACAAGAAGACGCCCGGCAGGAAGCGGGGACTGGCCGTCGACGTGCTGGGCCTGATCATCGGCGTGGTGGTCCTCGCCGCGAGCGTGCACGACAACGAGGCCGGCATCGCCCTGCTGGACCAGGCAGCCGAACGACGCGGGATGCGTCTGGAGAAGGCCCTGGTCGACCAGGGTTCAAGGACGCTGTGACCATCCACGGGGCGGTGAACGACATCACCGTCGAGGTGGTCCGCCGCAACCCCAGCGACGCGGGCAAGGGCTTCGTTCCCCAGCCGAAACGCTGGGTGGTCGAGCAGGTCAACGGCACCCTCATGCTCCACCGGCGCCTCGCCCGCGACTACGACCACCGGCCCGACAACGCCGCCTCCCGCGTCTACCGGGCCTCCACCGCGGTCATGCTCCGCCGTCTCACCACACCCAGCCCCGCCTGCCGCGACGACGTCGAGCTGGCCGCGTGAACGTCACCGAACTCCTGCGGCCGCTACAAGCCGAACACCACGAGACCGCCGCACGAGCCGACGGCTTGCGCGAACAGATCGAGCGCCTGACCACCGAGCCCGTCGACGCCGAGGCCCGCCTGGCCGAGCTCACCACGACCCGCAAGGTCATCAACGGCCTCACCCCACCGACCAGCAACCAGTTCCCTCGGACACGGACACCGTCTACCAACGCATCGTGACCGCCTTCAACGAGCACCCGGGCAGGTCTTCCGAATTCGCGAGCTACACGAACTCCTCGGGCTTCCCACCGACGAGCCCTCGATCAACGTCACCCGCTCCCGCCTGGGACGACTCGTCCGCCAGGAAGTCCTCGACCAACCCGGACGCGGCCGCTATCAAAAACGGACTTAACGCCCTCTGAGCAGTGCCGGGCCGTACATGCTCAGCCACCCGCACAGTGACGCGCCCACAATCGGAGGAATGCCGAAGCAGTGCGCCGAACGGGGATCCAATTGGCTGGTTGCCCAACCAATTCGACCCGAGGATGTCCCCATGCGTCGTGCCCTTGCATCGGTTGCCCTGTGTGCCGCGACTGTTGCTCTCACGGCCGGAAGCGCCGAACTCGCCAACGCGGAGGCTTGGATCTCCCCGCAACAGTGTTTGGACGGGGGCGGGCAGGTTTTCCAGATCGAGCCCGGGCTAGGCAACTGCGTCGGCGGGACGTACGACGGCATCGAGGTGCAAGAGCGAGCCTGAGCCCCCATTCGATTCCACTGTGATCGCATCGCCCCGCCGAACTGTTCGGCGGGGCTTTGGTTCGCGTCCGGCCGGACGGTTACGGTGCGGGCACCCCTTCGATGGCGGCCCGGCTCTGACTCGGCGTCGAGTCAGGCACGTACCGCGGCGGCTGCGGTGTCCCTGAACAACGGCTCGGGGCGGACTTCGGCGAGACGCACCCACACGTACGCGCGGCGGCGGTGGCCGGCGAGCTCGTCCGGCTCCGGCCGCCTGCCCTATCCGCCGGTAGCTCGTCGGCCTCGGCGTCGAGCCGGGCCAGCAGCCGCAGCGCGGCGAGCGGATCGGCCACCGCCGGGCCGGAGGCCCTCGACATATAGGCAGGTCCTGGTTGAGCGGGCTGGAGGACGGCTTGCTACCGCTGCCACCAGTCGCATCCGTACTCGGCCAGCGGTGCGGGCGGAGTGGAGCCGTTCCTCGTCGCTACCACGGGATCCATGGAAGACCACTGCTCGACCTGGTTGAAGCTCTTCCAAGGACCCTGCACCTCGACCAACTTGGCTCTGGAGGTGCCGCTAAGCGCCTCGGCCATCGCGTTGTCGCACGAGTCCGCGACGGAGCCGGCGGACGCCGAGGCCTCGACTCAGGCTGTCAGTGTTGTGATGACTCCTTGAATCCAAGCTGCGAGCCGTGGACGGAGCGGTGGATCAGCCCAGAGCCCTTCGGCGCCACAAGGCCATCTCGACTGCGGCCAGGGGGAGTTCGGTCTGCAAGCGGTGAGTGTCCTGCCGGCCAGCGCTCAGCCAGGAGAACACCGTTCAGGACGAATGCGACGTACACCCTGCCGACGGTCACGCAATTCTCGAGGGCCGTGGTCACGTATTTCCCACGCGGTCGGGATGCCTCGGGAGTGCCGAGCGACGTGCGCTGCCAGGGCCGGGGAGCCCCGGGCCAGGGAAGGAGGGCTTGTGAAGACCGCAGCGGAAGTTCTTGCCGCTCTGCTTCGCGTGGATATCGAGCCCGGCCTGCGTCGGCTTGGCTTCGTAGGCTCTCGTGGGTCGTTCGAGTTGCGTGACCCAGATGTGTGGAGGCTCCTTGGCATCCAGGAGTCGGGTGCCTCCTCACCACTGAGAAGTTTTCATCCTGAAGTTGCAGGTCACGGGGCTGGCGTGGGGCGGGGCTGGGGTGCTCGTGCCGGTCGGGGGCGTGATCGTTAGCAGGTG
>NZ_JBVIMH010000096.1:0-2461 GCF_055579945.1 Kitasatospora sp. NPDC032150
TGCGTCTCCTCCACCAGCGCACGGTGGCGTTCGTCGCTCAGCTGGCCGCGGAAGAAGTTGGTGTCTGCGATGTAGCCCGCGGAGATGACGTTGCAGGTCACTCCTCTGGGAGCGAGCTCGGCGGACAGCGAGGCGTTCCACGCGGCCAGGCCGGCCTTGGCCGCGCCATAGGAGCCGCCACGGCGCTCGGCGCCGATCGAGCCGATGCTGATGACGGAGCTGTCGCTGGTGAGCTTGTCTTGGACTGCGGCCGTGGTCAGCACCGCGGTGAGCAGGTTCTGCGCCAGGTTGGCATGCCACTGGGCGAGCAGCGCGTCCAGAGATGCTCCGTCAGCTGATGCCGCTTCGGGCAGGCCGCCGGCGGCGTTGACCAGGACGTCCAGCTCCCCGAGGCGGGCGGCAAGCGATGCGACCTGCCCCGGGTCGGTCGCATCACAGACGACACCGTGCACCCCCAGCTCCTTGGCGGTCAGCTCGACGGTTTCAGTGTGACGTCCGGTGATGAAGACCTCTGCCTGGTCGACGGCGAACCTTTGGGCGATGGCACGGCCGATGCCGCTGGTTCCTCCGGTGATGACCACGATGCGGGTCATGAATCCTCCTGCCCACTGATACGTTTAGGCCTAAACATAGCTGGGATTGACAAGGAATCACATCGTGGCCGACGACGCCGCTGCAGCAGGGGGCTCAGTACCCGCCTATTCCGCCACCGAGATTGCCGCGGCCTGGAGACGGGAGCGACCGGGCACCCCGACCGAATCGATCGAGATCGTCACCCCCATCTGGTGGCTGGCCAAGCTCTTCACCGACGACCGCAGCCGGGCCCTGCGAGAGGCGGGGATCGATGCAGCCACCCTCGACCTGCTCTCCGTCATCCGCCGCTCAGGCCCGCCCTACACCCTCAGCACCCGCGAGATCGCCCGGCGGACGCTGGTCACCGCCGGCGCGATCTCACAACGCATCGCCCGAGCCGAACGCGACGGCCTCGTCGAACGAACACCAGCAAGCGCCGGCCGCCGAACCGTCCTGGTGGAACTCACGGCCGAAGGCCACGCGCTCATCGAGCGATCCGTTGACACCGTGCTCGGCCGAGAAGCCACACTCGTCAGTTGCCTGTCGGACCACGAACGCGCTGCGCTCATCGCGATACTGCACAAACTGATGGCCGATGTCCGACGACGCACGGCCCCCAAAGAAGGCTGAGCCCTTCGGACCCGCTATGGCCTGACGTGATCCACTTCTGCCGATCGGCCCTCGTCTTATGCCCGTTGTCCTGGCCCGCCCGATAGCCCCGACCGCCGCTGAGCGCGAGCGGCTGAAGAAGATGGCCTACGGCGACAAGACCGAGCATCGGATGCGCTTGCGTGCACAGGTCGTCCTGCGCGCGGCGCGCGGACGTTCCAACGCGCGCATCGCCCGAGAGATGAGCCTGCACCTGGACACCGTGCGCACCTGGCGGGGCCGGTTCGCCGAGCAGGGCCTACCAGGCCTGGCCGACCGCAAGCGCACCGGCCGACCGCCCGTCTTCAGCCCGCTGCAAGTCGCCCATGTCAAAGCTTTGGCCTGCCAGTTGCCCGCCGAGACCGCGGTGCCGCTGGCACGCTGGTCGTGCCCGGAGCTGGCCCGCGAGGCCATCCAACGGGGCATCGCCGCGTTTCTGTCGGCCTCCACCGTGCGCCGCTGGCTGGCCCATGACGCGCTCAAGCCCTGGCAGCACCGCTCCTGGATCTTTATCACCGACCCCGACTTCCGCCCCAAGGCCCAGCGGGTGCTGGACCTGTACGCCCATACCTGGCAAGGCCAGGAGCTGGGTGAGGACGAGTACGTCATCAGCGCGGACGAGAAAACCTCCATCCAGGCCCGCTGCCGCTGCCACCCCACCCTCGCCCCAGGAAAGGCCCGCGCAATGCGCGTGAACCACACCTACGGCCGCGGCGGCGCCCTGGCCTACCTCGCCGCCTACGATGTCCACCAGGCAAGAGTGTTCGGCCGCTGTGAGGCCACGACCGGCATCGACCCGTTCATGAACCTGGTCGCCCAGGTCATGACCCAGGAACCCTACGCCAGCGCCAAGCGCGTGTTTTGGGTCGTCGACAACGGCTCCTCGCATCGCGGGCAGAAGGCCGCCGACCGGCTTGCCGCCGCATTCCCGAACGCGGTGATGGTGCATACCCCCATCCACGCTTCGTGGTTGAACCAGGTGGAGATCTACTTCTCCGTCGTCCAACGCAAGGTCGTCTCGCCCAACGACTTCACCGGCCTTGCCCAGGTCGGGGACCGGCTCCGAGCTTTCGAAGACCGCTACAACGCCACAGCACAGCCGTTCCAGTGGAAGTTCACCACCTCCGACCTGGACGATCTGCTGGCCAGGCTCGACCGGCGCACTGCCGATCACCAGGAAGGATCCTCCATCCGCCTCGCCGCATGATCAACCCCCGAAGGACTTCCGGAGCCGACCACT
>NZ_JBVIMH010000097.1:0-2367 GCF_055579945.1 Kitasatospora sp. NPDC032150
AGCCGGGGGATTCCTACCACGGTCGTCTGACCGTCTCGGTGGGTTCCTGCTTCTTCGCGCTGCGCCGGGACAGGTCCCGGTCTGTTGAGTCGGCACGGAGCGCGGTGCCGGTGTTACCACCGGTCCGTTTCTCCGTGCCGCTCGCCGAACCCGGCGTGCGTGTCTCCACGCACCGGGCTCTCCACGGTCTCTGCCGTTCAAGCGTGGTTAGGAATCCAGGGGTTGGGGATCGTGTCTCCTCGGTAGCGGTAACGGGAGACCGTCACTGCTTGGAGGTCGAACAGTTCGATCCCGTCTGCCGAGGGCCTATGCCACCGTCCGTTGTGGTCGGTGAGGCGTCGGCGGACGTCCTTCCACTTCCAGCGGTGCAGCACCATCCACCAGCTGATCACCCGGCGCCACGTGAAGTGGGCGAGGGAGCTCAGGGCGACTTTGCAGACCGCGTGCTTGAAGTAGTTGGCCCAGCCGCGCATGATCTGGTTGAGCCTGATCAGCACGTCCCTGGGGTTCTGCTGCGACGTTCTGTTCGTCAGGGCACGGATCTTGTCCTTCAGCTGCCGAATGGGCCGGTCAGCGATGAAGGTGTAGACGTACCACTTGTCCGTTCCTCGCTTGCGGCGCCACTGGAGGCGGAACCCCAAGAAATCGAACCCTTCCGACATGTGCACCACCCGTGTTTTGGCCTCGGAGAGGCGGAGCCCGAGCGGTTGCAGCACATCGGTGATGTCCTCGCGCAGTGCTTCGGCGTCGCCGCGTTTGCCGTCGGTCAGAACGACGAAGTCGTCCGCATAGCGGACGATGCGCCAGTTCGGACGCCCGGCGGCACGGCGCCGCCTGCGCTGGTAAGCGGTGGCCATCTCCCCTCCCGGTTCCCACGACCCCGTCAGGTGCTCATCGAGCGCCGACAGGGCGATGTTCGCCAGAAGCGGGGAGAGGATGCCCCCCTGCGGGGTGCCGGTGTAGGTGTCCTCGCGGTTGTTGTCCTCGGTGAGGACGCCGGCCTTGAGGAACGCCTTGACCAGCCGCAACACGCGCTTGTCCTTCACTCGTGCTCGCACCCGGTCCATGAGGGCCGTGTGGTCGATCGAGTCGAAACACGCCTCGATATCCGCGTCCAGGACCCAGCGGTAGCCGTGGGTGCCATAGAAATGGATCTCGGCGATCGCGTCGTGCGCCCGCCGCAGGGGCCGGAAGCCGTAGGAGACCGGCTTGAAGTCGGCCTCGAAGATCGGCTCCAGCACCAGCTTCAGGGCTGCCTGGACCACCCGGTCGGCAATGGTCGGGATGCCGAGCTTGCGCACCTTCCCGCTCCCGCCAGGCTTAGGGATCTTGCGTTCACGTACCGGCAGCGGGCGGAACTCACCCGATTTGAGTGCATGCCGAAGATCCTCCAGGAACCCATAAGGGCCAACTTCCCGCTCGACATTGACGACCGTCAGGCCGTCCACTCCGGGTGTTTTAGCTCCTTTGTTACCCGCGACCCGTTCGAACGCCACAAGCAGCGTCGCCGGGTCGCACACGAGGTTGAACAGATCGTCGAACCTGCGGCCCTCATCGGCCGCCGCCCAACGGTGAAGTTTGGCCTGCATCCCCGATACCCGCTGGTGAGACCCCATGGGGGCCTCTGGAGCGTCGCTGTTCAGCGGCGCGTCTTTCGGCATTGCAGCCTCCTTCCCTTCTCGATTCCGCTGCCGCCCTTCCCCATGTACCGGGCTCTCCCCGGCTCGGAGTACTACGGCGGCTCCGCCCCGTCCCGGCCCGATCGGCCGACGGTGGGCCCAGCCTCGAACATCGCTGGACGCGTTGTCCGAGGTCAGGACCGGGACGGTTCCCGTGTTCACTCGCTGTTCGATCGACGGAGGAGGAGCCCGGCTATACCCCCGCGGCCTCGCCACGACTACCCCGCAGCACTTCACCGTGGCCTCCCCGAATGGCCTGTAGCCAACGTCCGAGAAGTTCCCCGCCCCAGGTACAAGGCAGGGACATGCCGCTTCCAGCCCACATCCACCAGGTTCGAGCTGGCGTCGAGTAAGGGGGCGTCAGCGCCGGTTCCTCGCGTACTCCTTTCCGTCTTGCTTGCCGGACCCGCACCATCTGGCAGTGCTGGCACGTCCCGGCTTTGTCAGGGCCGCTTGCCACCCTCCCCGGCACCTTCCGGGTCGGGCTGCCCTCAGCTTCAGCCGTCCTGCTGCGACAGAACGGCGGTGGCGTCCTTTCACCGCCACTCGAACAACGTGCGCTTCACGGCGCACTACCTGCGCTCGACAGGCTGTCACCGCCAGTCCGGCGGCCTGGGCTACGTTGACGGCGGCGTTGATGTCCCGGTCCAGCCACACCCGGCATGCCTGGCACTGCCAGAGGCGGATG
>NZ_JBVIMH010000098.1:0-2345 GCF_055579945.1 Kitasatospora sp. NPDC032150
AGATCCGCCACGCCGACAGCGCCGACCTGTGGACCTGGCTGGTCATCGCCGCCCACACCCAGCTCCGCCCGCCCGCTCGCCGGAGGACCTGCGCCCCCCCTGGGAACGGCCGGCCGGGCCCCGCCGTCTGACCCCAGCCCGGGTCCGGCGGGGGTTTCGCAACATCCGCGCCACCGCAGCCCGTCCGGCAGCCGCACCGAAACCGTCCCGACCAGGGCCGGGACGGCCCGCAGGCTCGAAGAACAAGCACCGCGCCAAGCACCACGACGTCGGCAAGACCGTGAAACGCGCCGAGTCGATCAAGGATCACCAAGCGCAGCGGGGTCGGGTGGCCCGGGGGAATCGCACCCCCGGGCTCCCACAGAACGGAGCGTGACAGTCTCCCGTCACTCCGCTCTTCTCATCGAGTCCACTCGAACTCGCGTATCCACGCCCAGTGCTTGAACAGGCCGGGTGCTCGATCGATCAACCCGGACCACCACGCCCTGAACCGTTTGTAGCCGCGCAACCGCTTGTACTTCTTCCGAGCCCACCGCATCAGGTAGGTGTTGATGCGTCGCAGGAAGGGATATAACTGCGACCGGTAGAACCGGCCGTAGTACGTCATCCAGCCCGACACGACCGGGTTCATCCAGTCGGCGAGCTCACGTAGATCGGATCTGGTGCGCATGTGGATCCGCCATTCGCGGACCTGCTGACCCATGGCCTTGAGTGCCTCCGGGCTGACGGCGGGCAGGAAGGACGTGAACGCCCTCCCGTCCGGATATCTCGCCTTGCGGGGGCCGAACGTGTATCCGAGGAACTTGAACGACGTGTGCTCAAAAGCACCGCGTCGCCGAGTGTCCTTGCAGTACACGAGCCTGGTCTTGTCGGGATGCAGCCGCAGCCCGACGCTCTCCAGCCTCTCGGCGAGCGCCGCCCACACCTGGCGGGCCTGACGCTCGGTCACACAGTGCACCACTGCATCATCCGCATAGCGCTCGAACTCCACGGTCGGGAACTCCCGGACCAGGAACATGTCGAACGCGTAGTGCATGAACAGATTGGCCAGCACGGGCGAGACCGCCGAACCCTGCGGGGTCCCCCGGTCTCGCTGCTGAAGGGTCCCGTCGGGCAGCTGAAGCGGCGCGACCAGCCACCGCTTCACATACAGCACCACCCAACGCTGATCGGTGTTCGCCTCCACGGCCTTGACCATGAGGGCGTGATCCACGGAGTCGAAGAACTTCTGGACATCGAGGTCGATGACCCAGTCCTTCTTCCAGCACCTTTGTCGGCACCGCTCGACCGCCTGCAGCGCGGAGCGCTTCGGCCGGTATCCGTAGGAATCGTCGTGGAAGATCGACTCCGTCCGGGGCTCCAGCGCGAGAGCGACCACCGTCTGCGCGATGCGGTCAGCCACGGTGGGGACGCCCAGCATTCTTGTCCCACCCGGCTTCGGGATCTCCACCGCCTTCACCGGCGGCGGGAAGTAGGTGCCCGACGACATCCGGTTCCAGATCTTGTACAGGTTGCCCCGCAGATCCTTCTCGAAGTCCTCGATCGAGCAACCGTCCACCCCGGCCGCACCCTTGTTCGCCTTGACCCTCTCGTATGCCTCCCACACCAGTCTCTTCGGAACATCGAACGGCTTGTCCTGCGGACCTGACATGCCCACCCGCTTCTTCCCGGAGAACTTCCGGTTGTTCGCGCGAACAGATCACCAATGAGCCGGCCCCTTCGCTCCACCCCGATTACCAGGGCTTCAGCGCTACTACGGGCCGGTCCGCCGGCGGGTGCCGCCTCGGTACTCAGCGCCTCGCGGTTTCCGCTGCCCGGCGCGCTCCCTCTCGCCTGTCCCACGCCACCTCGGCGTGGGACGGCCGTATCGGCACTCGCCTTCCCACGTTCCGTGCAGAAGCCGCAGACCGGGCTCGCGCCGCCTCCATGCCGGACACCGCCTGGCCAATCGGCGGGCACCCGCCAGGCTCATCCCGGCGCCATTTAACCGCCCCGGTTTTGATGTCATCTTCTTGTTTCGACACGTCGTCAGCGGTTCGCTCTCGCTCGCCTTCCCGGTCCCCACCTGACGCATCACGTGCGCCTTTTCCTCAACGCTCACCACGACGGTCTTCAGCCAACGCGGCTTGAGGTGGTTTGACGCCTCCCCCCGCAGGGCGACGCCGAAGGGCCACAACCTTCATCACCTGCACAGCACCGCATCAAGTGGGGTCTACCTACACAAACCTCACCTTCTGCGCTCGTGGCGCACTTAGAAGCCGTTGTCGTACCGCTCGTGGGGCTTGTCGATCGAACAGGGGTCTCGTTCGGGTGATCGTGGACAGGCCGGCGCATAAAGGCAGGGC
>NZ_JBVIMH010000099.1:0-2272 GCF_055579945.1 Kitasatospora sp. NPDC032150
ATCGGCAAGCGCTACCGCCGCCAGGACGAGATCGGCACGCCGTTCTGCGTCACCGTCGACTTCGACACCCTCGAGGACAATGCGGTCACCATCCGTGAGCGCGACACCATGGCGCAGGAGCGCGTCTCCCTCGAACAGGTGAAGCCCTACCTCGCCCCGCGCCTGACCGGCTGCTGACACGACACTTCCGGGCCCCGTACGCCGCGACGGCGTACGGGCCCGTGCTTTTGTTCCGGGCAGGCGCCAGGGGCTTCCGGTCAGCGGCGGGAGCGGGGCGTCTCGACGGTGATCGGCAGGCCAGCCGAGCGGAGCGCGGCCGTGGTGCTGTGTCCCGGCTCCCGGCACCAGCAGGCCAGCGATCAAAAAGGGCACGCCGCTGGCGTCGTGGACATGAACGCAACGCAATAGCCCAGCTCATGGCTCACACGAACGCAGCGGCAGTCGGAAAAGTGATCGTGTCGTCGCGAACCCGGATCACCGCCAGCGACTCGCGGGTGCGCAGGGCCACTCTGGCGACGGCGACCTGGCCAGCCTCATCCGAGCCGACTTCTCCATCGACTGAGCCACGGGCAGCGCCGCATCGGGCGGCGCTGCCCACCCGCGCCGACACGCACTCACGGTGCTCGGGTCGGAGCCCGCGAACGGTCGATGCCGGAGTGCCGCAGGTAGCTGGGATGCTGACGGCATGGACGACGAGGCGCTGATGAGAGGGCGGGTCTACGGAACCGACGCCGTCTCCATCGGCGACTTCCACCTCGCCACGGATACTGCCTGGCCGGCCGGGCCCGGTCCAGCGACGAACAGATGCTGGAACTGCTCACCCCCTTCGCCCCGCACCGCCACCGCGTGTGCCGACTCATCCGCCTCACCGGTGCCCGTGCCCCGCGCTTCGGCCCCAGACTCGCTCCGAACGACCATCGCCACCGCTGACGCCGCGGCCACCACCCCCGCCCCACCACCAGCCGCGCAGTACGGTCGCACCGTGAGCGATCAGCACCCGGCCACCTCCCTGGCACCGGACACCGTGACCCAGCTGCCCGTCGAGGACCTGGTCTACGAGGCCGCCGACGCCACCGTCCGCACCGGCGAACCAGAGCACGGGCAGCTGCTACTGGCCGAGCTGGAGCGCCGCAGCGACCACGCACTGTGGGACGCGGCGCTGGTATGCCTCGGACCGCTCTCCTCCCGCCCCGTCTACGGCCTTCCCGAAGAGGCCGGCGTGGACCGCCTGCGGCAGATCGCCAGAACCACGCCCGACGCGGTCACCGCCCTGGTCCTCGAACTCCAGGCCCGGCACCGCAGCTTCGGCAGGCAGGCCGCGCACCTGGTCTGGCAAGAGGCACCCGCCGACGACCGGCACACCGCCGTGCTCCAGCTGCTCATCATGCTGTGCTGGTCGGTCGGGTCCGAGCACGGCCGCCTGACCCCTGCGCACACAGTGTCACTGATCAAGAGCCTCGTCATCACACCCGGCGCCCCGCAGTGACCGAGGCGCTTGCCCGCCCGGGTAAGCACGACCGCCAACCGATAGTCCGACTTCCGCCTCCCCCGGCGGGTCGCGGACACACTGACCCGCCTAGCGTGGATTGCTGAGCCCATGGACACACTCAACCCCCGGCGGTTCCGCGACGACCTGGCCGACCTGCTGCGGGACCACTACGGCCCTCCCAGAGACCGACCGCTCCATCTCAAGGTCGGCAGCCAGCTGGCCCAGACACTAGCCAGCACGCTCCAGAACGGCTACTTCGAAGAGCTTCTGACCGCAGCCATCGAAGCCGACCGACAGTGGTGCGCCCCGGTACCCCCAGACTCTCCGACCAGCTTCTCCTTCCTCGTGGACACCGCGCTGCGCCGAGCCGTCCAGGACCCCGAAGAGATTCCGGAGATCAGAGTCGCCTGGCACACCCTGCTCGCACTCCACTCGACCATGGGGACCGGCTTCGCTCTCTTCGCCAGCTGCATGCGCAGCGCCGCACGGGAATCCAGCCGCGTCGCCGCCACCTCCTAGTGCTACCCCGCAGAAACACCCCCCGAAGCGGACTACGACGCGGCGGACGCACAGATCTTCGAGGAACGCGACCGCAGGATCGTCGCCAGGCTCACTACCGGACACAGCGCAGTCGCCGAGTCCACGAACGTCACCCCGCAAGCGCGTGCCCGACTCATCGCCATCGCCAGGCGCTTCAACGCCCCGGTGACCATGCTGCGATTCAACCCGGACGTCACCGACCTCCTCCAGCAACACGCGAGGCGAGGCCGCACCGACATCACC
>NZ_JBVIMH010000100.1:0-1784 GCF_055579945.1 Kitasatospora sp. NPDC032150
TGCTAACGATCACGCCCCCGACCGGCACGAGCACCCCAGCCCCGCCCCACGCCAGCCCCGTGACCTGCAACTTCAGGATGAAAACTTCTCAATGGCCCTGCCGGACCATCTCGGACTCGTGGATCTGCTGGGCAACGGAGTCCTCGTTGGGGTTGTAGGCGTTGGTCGTGGTGACCCACCGAGAGCCCGCGGAGGTGGTCTTCTCGATGTTGCGCTTGATGACCTGGTAGAAGTCCGGGCCACCGTTTGAGCCGACCCAGTGATGGACCTCATCCATCAAGGCGAAGGTGGGCCTGTTGCCCTCGTTGGTGCGGCCGGCAGTCGCCTTGGGCCGGATGGTGCCTGGCTTCCCGCTCTTGAACTGGATGACGGCTTTGCCGATGTCCAGGCCGAATTCGCTCTCGGCAGGAGACTCCGAGAGCATTCCTCGGATCATCTCCATCGTCTGATCGGTCTGGTCGAGTGCTGTCGCACCGACCTGAACCGTCGGCAGCGGAACGCGCTTTGCTACCGGAAGGCCGAAGGCGTCCCAGTGCGAGAACCGGCACGGGCCGATGAACTCCACGATGGCCAGGGCCGCAAGGAGAGGAGTCTTCCCCCAGCCCTTCGCCCGGCGAAGAGTGCCAGCGCTGTAGCGCCAGGTCCCAGCCGGGTTGATGGCATAGAACCACAGCACGAAGCGGAGCTGTTCCGGGGTGAACTGCCAAGCCTCACCGGCATGTTCGCCGTCCGGCTGCACGATGTATCTCTGACACCAGCGGATGACCTGGTAGCCGAGAGTTTCGTTCGGAGCCGGCACCCCTGCGGGCAGGTTGCCTGTCTGCAAGGGCGGTCACCTCATTAGGAGTTCAGCAGTCGGTACAGCTCCTCATCGAGGTCTGTGGGAGTCATCTCGGCCGGCGCCGGGTCGGCGGCCTGGTCCTGGTCCTCGTCCTTGATGGACATACGTAGGCGAGCGCGATCCTCAACGGTCCCGCCCCACTTGGCGGTTCGCTGTCGGATCTCGCCTGCGTGCCGTAGGTCGCCCTGGTAGAGCGCGTCCACGAGCTTGGTCGTGATCTCCAGCTCGGCCCAGTCCGTCTCCGTCCACGCGGATGTCTGCGGGGCTGTGCTCCAGGTCCTCCAGAACCGCTTGGCGCCTGCGGTTGTGATCCCGAGGCCCCGGGGCATTTCCCGGCCTGGCTGGGTCTCTGCTGAAAGCTCCTGGGCGTGCTCGTGCTTGTTGCGGCGAACCGCGTTCTCCTTCGGCTTCGGTCCTCGAGTCACAACCGCACCTTGCTCATGTCGAAGTCATAGAGGTCCCCAAGGTCGTCAAGCTCGCTCTGCGCGTCCTGGCGCCAGTTCCGCCGGGTAGACGCCTTCGAGAACCGCACAGCCGGCGCTGGAGTGCACCAGGAGTACGAGCAGTCCTCGCAGCGACCGTTGCAGCCGGCGGACATGGCTACCTCCGTAGGAATGGAAGAAGCCCGACCTCGGGGTGAGGACGGGCTGAAACGAACGGTGTGTGCTGGACCGGATTCGAACCGGCGTTACCTCCGGCCTGGAGGGGTCTTGGGCCGCTAGACGACCAGCACCGCCCTTCCGTCCCCGGGCCAGGGGGAGTTTCAGGGCCTGCGGGAGCTACCCGCATGGCACGGGCGGGAGGAATCGAACCCCCGCTTGCGGTTTTGGAGACCGCTGCTCTTCCACTGGGTCGTTTCCATCCTGAATTCGCAGGTCATGGGCCTGGCGTGAGCTGGTGGTGAGGTACTCGCGCTGGTGGCTGGCGTGATCGTCTTGCGGAG
>NZ_JBVIMH010000101.1:0-1781 GCF_055579945.1 Kitasatospora sp. NPDC032150
TCTCAGAGGGAGTTCTGCGAGGGTGTGAGCGGTTTGTCCGTTGTGTCGAAGTCGGCTTCCTGTAAAGGGGGTTGACGTTCGGCGAGGATGCGGTCTGCTGTAGGTATGAGCGAGCGCAGTCCCTACCCCAGTGACCTGTCGGATGAGGCGTGGGCGCTGATCCGGCCGGTCATCACCGCTTGGAAGGGGCGGCACCCGTCGGTCAGCGGGCACCAGGGCCGGTCCGACATGCGGGAGATCCTCAACGCCATCCTTTGCCAGGCCCGCACCGGCTGCCAGTGGCGCTATCTGCCGCACGACCTTCCGCCGCCCAGCGCCGTCTACTACTACTTCGGCACGTGGCGCGACGACGGCACCACCGAGGCTGTTCACGACCTGCTGCGCTGGCAGGTCCGCGAGAGCCGGAAGCGGCACGAGGATCCCACTGCCGTCGTCCTGGACTCCCAGACGGTACGCGCCTCGATGAACGCGCCCAAGGAAACGACCGGGCTCGACCCGGGAAAGAAGAGTCCGGGCCGCAAGCGGGGCATCGCCACCGACGTGCTCGGCCTGATCGTCGCCGTCGTTGTGGTCGCGGCCAGTGTCCACGACAATGCGATCGGGATCAGCCTGCTGGACAGGGTCGTCCACGCCGCGCCCACGGTGACGAAGGCGTGGGTGGACGCCGGCTTCAAGAACGCGGTGGTCGAGCACGGTGCCGCTCTCGGCATCGACGTCGAGATCGTCCAGCGCGAGCCCGGTGCGAGAGGGTTCACGCCGGAGCCAAAGCGATGGGTGGTCGAGCAGACCCTGGGCACGCTCATGCTCCACCGGCGCCTGGTGCGCGACTTCGAGTCGAAGCCGGCCAGCTCGGTCGCGATGATCCACTGGTCCATGACCGACGTCATGCTCCGCCGTCTCACCCGCGCCTCCACCCCGACCTGGCGCGACCCGCCGGCCTGGCACGCGCCATCCCCGACCCGCAGGAGCGTCGATGAGGGAACTCCTGGACAAGATCGAGGCCCGACAGCGGCTCGTCCGCGAGACGGCCGAACAGCTGCGTGACCAGATCGCCCGGCTCACCGAACAACTTGCCGTTGCCGAAGACACCTTGAAACGGCTGGAGATCACCCGCGAGACCCTGGCGGAGCTGGCCGCCGAGGACGGCATTCAGCCGCCGGAGCCGCTGCCGCCCGGATACCGCGAGATCCTGGCCGCCATCGAGAAGACCGGGGAGGGACTCCACGCCAAAGACGTCTGCCAGGCGCTCGGCCTCGGCACCGAACCGAAGCACACCGAAGGCATCCGCGCGAAGCTGAAACGCCTGGTGACCCGCGGCATCCTCACCGAGCCCGAGCCTGGCCTGTTCACCCTGACCAAGCTGACACCGGGCGCCCCGGAGGGCAACTCAAGCTGAAAATCGGCGAAGGCCCGCGGAGCTCCCTCTCGGGTCAGCGGCTGATCCGTTTCCAATCGCGGGCAACGGCATAGGCGAATCCAATCGTTGCCGCGCAGTAGATCGCGGCATCGGCATAGCGCCCGGCGAGTGTCAGTTCTGCAGTTCGGTAGCAGCCGTACAGGTCAAGCAGGGCGATAGTGCAGAGAGTTGCCCGCTGCACGCGAGGGGACTTCAGCGGATTTGTCATGACTCGTCGACTAGCCTCTCGCGTCGGCCTACCGGAAACCAGCGGATCGGAATGGTACGGGAACACGGGAAGTGGCGCTGTCACGGGCAGCGACCGTATCACCGCTTCTCCGGCAGCTCGGCTGGGCCGATCCGCCGGGCATAGGTGTCCTTCTAG
>NZ_JBVIMH010000102.1:0-1729 GCF_055579945.1 Kitasatospora sp. NPDC032150
TCGACTTTCTTCGCCGATCGTTGATCTACAGGTGTCCCGTTGCCTTGTTCAAGCCCCTTGACCTGCGCACTCATGCCATAACGCAGCGGCGTTGTTGACTTGGCGGGTGATTGATCTTGGGGTGGGGCAGGTCGAGGAGTGGAAGGCGGCGCTGGCGGGGTTGCACGCCCGCTTCGCGTCGCGTTTCACCAGTCGGAGCCGCGAGGGCGGGCACTGGAGTACATGGCCGGGTTGATCGCCCCGCTGGAGCGCAAGAACGGCTGGTCGCTGGCGGAACGGGCTGGCCAGGACTGCCTGGACGGGATGCAGCGGCTGCTGAACTCGGCGACTGGGACGCCGATGCGGTCCGCGACGACGTGCGGGACTTCGTCGTGGAGAACATCGGCGACAAGGACGCGGTGCTGATCGGCGACGACACGGATTCCTGAAGAAGGGCACCCGCTCGGCCGGCGTCCAGCAACAGTACTCCGGCACCGCCGGCCGCACCGAGCACTGCCAAATCGGCACGTTCCTGGCCTACGCCTCCACCAAGGGACGGGCGTTGATCGACCGCGAGCTGTACCTGCCAGCCTCCTGGACCGACGACCGGGCACGCTGCCGGGCCGCCGGCATCGAGGACGACGTGCCGTTCGCCACGAAGATCGAGCACTTCCGGGCCATGCTCCAGCGCGCCCTCGACGCGAAGGTCCCCTTCGCCTGGGTGACCGCCGACGAGGCATACGGCCAGGTCAAGACCCTGCGGTTCTGGCTGGAGGAGCGAAGGGTCGCCCACGTGCTGGCCACCAAGGTCAACGACACCGTCATCACCACGGGCGGTGCGGACGCCCGCGTGGACCAGCTCGTCGCCGCCCTGTCCCGTCAGGCCTGGAAGCGGCTGTCCGACGGGCCTGGCGCCCACGGCCAGCGGATCTACGACTGGGCCCGCGTGCCCATCCGCATCTACTGGGAGAACGGCTTCGGCCACTGGGTCCTGGCCCGACGAAGCGTCAGCAACCCGACCGAGATCGCCCACTACGTCTGCTACGGCCCCGCCGACACCCGACAGACGGACCTCGCCCGGATCGCCGGGGCGAGGTGGCAAGTGGAAGAGTGCTTCCAGACCGCGAACCACCACGGGTCGATCTCCTCCAACGCGGCTCGGCGGGCCGGGGCCAGGCTGCCCGGCTCACCCTCGGGGACCTCGGCCGTGGCCCGAAGCGCCTGCAAAAACCTGCGCCGCCGCATGCGCCCGCCTCCCGGGTTCTGCCGCCCGGCCGCCCCGTTACCGATCTGACCGCCATCCTGGAGATCGCGATCGCCGACGCCCAGGCCCAGCACCCCAAGGCCCACCCCGGGGTGAAGAGCACCAGCGCCACGAAGAGCGCAAAGAAGACGCCGACCCGAAAGGCCACCGGCAGGACACTGCCCGGGGTCTGGGAGCTGTAGGGCGCAGCGGGCGGGGCTGGCGCCATCAAGGTGTTCTGCCCGGCCATCAAGATGCCCGCCGTGGCCGTCAAGGGATCCCGGTGCCGTCATCAAGGTGTCCGCCCCTGGGCATCAAGGTGCTCAGGGGTCACCAAGGTTGCGGGGGCGGAGCGTCGAGGAGTCCACCAAGTTCGACCAGTCTCAGCGAAGTTTGACGGCGGCTCGGTTGTCTCAGAAGCCGTTGTCTTTCCGAACGTGATCGTTGAGTTTCCGCTGTTCAGGCATGGTGTCGGCGTTTTCGAGGCAGGGTGGAGCCGTCGGGTTG
>NZ_JBVIMH010000103.1:0-1666 GCF_055579945.1 Kitasatospora sp. NPDC032150
TGGGTCGTTTCCATCCTGAATTCGCAGGTCATGGGCCTGGCGTGAGCTGGTGGTGAGGTACTCGCGCTGGTGGCTGGCGTGATCGTCTTGCGGAGATCGTCCGCCGTTCCAGTCAGCGGCTGATCTCCGCGTTCGTCAGGACGAGCAGGGCCCGCAGCAGCGCGGTGCCGTGCTTGGCGTTCATGCGGACCTTGGTGAGGATCCGCCAGTTCTTCAGGTCCGCGAAGCCGTGCTCGTTCGCCGCCCGCTCGCGGCTGACCAGCCGGTTCGCCTGCTTCTCGGCGTCGGTCAGCGGCCGTCCTCGGGCCGCCTTGCGGCCGGTGACGATCACGGGGTCGTCGGGGTCGTCGTCCAGGCCGACGAACCCGAGGTCGGCCAGGGCACCGAGACCGGCTTCCCGCAGCCTGGTGGTGATCTTGTTATGCCTGGCGGTGGTGATCTCCGAGGACCGCCCTGGTCGTGCCGCCGAGATCCACAGCAAATTGCCCCGCTCGTCCGTCAGAGCGAGGAAGAGCAGGCCGTGCACCTTGTGCTTCCCACTGTAGTTCGGCCGGTTCTCCTCCCCGGTGCGGCGGCGGGTGCGAACGAGGGTGCCGTCGATCAACACCACCTCGCCACCCGATCGGGTGACCTTCTTCAGCGCCCGCTCCAGGCGCGGGGCGCGGGCGGCGAGCAGGGCGATGACCTCCAGCAGCCAGCGGCGCACGGTGGAGGCCGAGACGTCATTGCCGCCGGCCATGTCGGAAAGCCGCTGGTCGTGCCGCAGGACCGCGAGGACGATCAGGGCGATCTTCCCAGGCGGCAGCTTGCGCCACCTGGAGCCGATCCTCTTCAGATGGGCGCGGATCAGGTCGGCGACCATCTCCAGGGTGGCGCTCGACAGCGACAGGCGGCACTGGTAGACAAGGCCGTCAGGGCCCTCGGCGGGGCTGGTCTTCTTTCGCATGGAATCCCCAACTCTCGCCGGGGGCCTGTGCGTTACGCCGAAATCCAGTCGGGACAGGTCATGCGGCGGGAGCGGGCAGGCCGGTGAAACGTCCGGCGGGGGTGCGGTGCAGCCAGCCCCGGTCCGCCAGGCGCCGGAGCTTGTCGCGGACCGGCTCGACCTGCCCAGGTCCGGTTCCCCTGCCGAGCTCGACGCTGACGTCCTTGGCCGGAACCGGCTCCGACACCGCGGTCACGATTCTCATGATCGCCTGGTAGTCCGCGGGCAGTACGCTCGCGTCCATGCCGTCCTCGCGGTGCGGGACCAGCAGCATCCCGCCCGCCCCCGGCGAGGTCGTGACCCGCGCGAACTCCTCGGCCATGGCCGGGTCGTCGGCCTTCCCGGCCCGCCGGGCGTCGGCGAACTGCCCGAACACCACCTCCGCGGCCTCCAGCCGGGCGACTTCGGCGTCGATCTCGGTGAGCTCCTTGCGCAGCCGCTCCGCCCGGTCGGACAACACCACCCGCCGCTGCATCACCCACACCAGCACATCCACCAGCAACCCCTCCCGGCACCTCCCACGGAGCCTACGAGCCGGACACGACCGCCACCGCGATTCCCGCGAACCGGCCACACGACAGACGATCACCTGCTAACGATCACGCCCCCGACCGGCACGAGCACCCCAGCCCCGCCCCACGCCAGCCCCGTGACCTGCAACTTCAGGATGAAAACTTCTCA
>NZ_JBVIMH010000104.1:0-1661 GCF_055579945.1 Kitasatospora sp. NPDC032150
AGAAGCCGTTGTCTTTCCGAACGTGATCGTTGAGTTTCCGCTGTTCAGGCATGGTGTCGGCGTTTTCGAGGCAGGGTGGAGCCGTCGGGTTGTCTCGTCGGTGGAGGTGCCGGGATGGCGTCGGTGGTGGGGCTGCTGGAGGAGCGGGAGCTTGCCGCGCGACAGCGAGTGGAGTCGCTGCGCGAGAAGGCGGAGCGGATCATGGCCGAGCTCGCGGAGGCGGAGACGGACTGGGACCGGTGGGTGATCGCCCGGGAAAGGGTCGATCAGGTCCTGTCCGAGCCGCGTGGGCAAGAAGAGGCCAAGCCGTCCGAGGGCACGTCTTGCGGGCAGGCTGTGCCGGGGCCGGCCAGGCCTGTGGTGGCCGGTTCGATCGTGCCGGTGCGGCGGGAAGGGCTGGACGTGGCCGCGCTGGCGCCGGACTACCAGCGGATCGTCCATCTTCTGGCCGACGGCCGGCGATCCGGCGACGAGGCGGCGATGAGCTGTCAGCAGATCACCGACGCTCTGGGGCTTGAGGTTGTCCCGGCGAAGGTCGAGGGCGTGCGGTCGAAGGCGAAGCGCCTGGTGGCGCGGGGCTGGCTGGTGGAGGAGAGCCCGGGCCGGTTCAGCATCGCCGCCGTGCCAGGCGGCGGCTCATGACCATGGTCATCGACCATCGGATCATCGCCTCGGCGGTGTCGGTGCGGGTCTCGTAGTCGCGGGCCAGGCGGCGTGAGCGCATCAGCCACGCCAACGTGCGTTCCACCAGCCACCTTTTCGGCAGGACCACGAACCCGGAGGTGTCGTCGCTGCGCTTGATCACCGTCAGTGCGATCCGCCAGGCCTTGTGGGCGTACTCGATCAGGCGCCCGCTGTAGCCGCCGTCGGCCCACACCAACGTCAGGCGGAAGTACCGTGCCCGTACGGCGGCGAGCAGGCTCACCGCGGCCTGGCGGTCGGTCACGTTCGCGGCGGTGACCATCACGGCCAGCAGCAGCCCGAGGCAGTCGACCACGATGTGCCGCTTCCGTCCGTTGACCTTCTTCCCGCCGTCGTAGCCACGCGATGACGCCGGAACGCAGGCGGCGGCCTTCACCGACTGCGAATCGATGATCCCGGCCGTCGGCTCCGGGTCTCGGCCCTCGGCCTCGCGGACCTTCCCTCGCAGCCGGTCGTGCAGTTCCTTGACCAGGCCCTTGTCGCGCCAACGCTTGAAGAAGGCGTAGACGCGGTCCCAGACGGGGAAGTCCACGGGCATGGCCCGCCACGTGATGCCGCCCGCGACCAGGTAGCGGATCGCGTCGATCAGCTGCCGGTGGCAGTAGCCCTCCGGCTGGCCGCCCCGGCCCTCCAGCCACCCCGGCACCGGCAGCGCGGCGCGGACTTCGGCCCACTCCGCGTCGCTCATGTCCGACGGGTAACGCGGGGCCCGGTCCGGACGGTCGGCCGCGTTCCCGTACACATGCGCGAGGCAATCACACGACCGGGCGGCCGAGTTGGACTCCACGGGCACCGACACGGAAGACTGCAACACCAGGGCCTCCTGGTTGCTCGATCTGGCGTAGACACCCACCGAGCTACCAAGAGGCCCTGCCTTTATGCGCCGGCCTGTCCACGATCACCCGAACGAGACCCCTGTTCGATCGACAAGCCCCACGAGCGGTACGACAACGGCTTCT
>NZ_JBVIMH010000105.1:0-1622 GCF_055579945.1 Kitasatospora sp. NPDC032150
AGAAGCCGTTGTCTTTCCGATAGCGACGGGTGCGTTTCCGCTGGTCAGGCATGGTGCCGGTGCCTCGGTGGCAGAGACGGGGTGTCGTGTCGTCTCTTCGGTGGAGGTGCCGGATGCCGTCGGTGATGGGGCTGCTTGAGGAGCGCGAGCGTGCTGCTCGGCAGCGGGTGGAGGTTCTGCAGGCCGAGCTGCAGGAGGCGGAAGCCGCATGGGAGCGGTTCGTGATTGCCCGTCAGACGGTGGCCGAAGTCCTGGCAGAACCTCCCGTGGGCGAGGAGGCGCTGCCGGCTGGGGTGGCCGGTGAACGGCCTGCGCGGGTGGCCGGCGCGGTGCCCGGATCGGTGGTTCCCGCCTGGAGGGAAGGGCTCGCTCCCGACGCGCTGGCGCCGGACTACCAGCGGCTCGTGGAGACCCTGGCGGGGAGCGGGGAGGAGATGGACTGTCGCCAGCTCGCGGCGGCCTTGGGTCTGGAGGTGGTCGCGGCGAAGGTGGAGGGAGTGCGGTCGAAGGTGAAGCGCCTGGCCGCGCGGGGCTGGCTGGTCGAGGGACGCCCGGGGATGTTCAGCGCGCTCGCCGGGCGAGCCGGCGGCTCATGACCATGCTCATCGACCACCGGATCATCGCCTCGGAGGTGTCGGTGCGGGTCTCGTAGTCGCGGACCAGGCGGCGTGAGTGCATCAGCCACGCGAACGTCCTCTCCACCAGCCACCTTTTCGGCAGCACCACGAAGCCCGTGGCGTCGTCGGTGCGTCTGACCACCGTCAGCGCCATGTGCAGGACATCGCGGACGAGGTCGACCAGGCGCCCGGTGTAGCCGCCGTCGGCCCACACCAGCGAGATGCGCCAGTGCCGCTCACGCAGCCGCTCCAGCAGCGTTTGGCCGGCCTCACGGTCGGTGACGGATGCGGCAGTGACCATCACGGCCAGCAGCAGCCCGAGGGTGTCCACGACGATGTGCCTCTTGCGGCCGTTCACCTTCTTCCCGCCGTCGAACCCCCGGCTCGCAGCCGGCACCGACGCGGCCCCTTTCACCGACTGCGCGTCGATGATCCCGGCGGTCGGCTCCGGATCACGGCCGGCCGCCTCGCGGACCCGGTCGCGCAGCCGGTCGTGGAACTCGGCGACCAGGCCCTTGTCCCGCCAGCGCCGGAAGAAGGCGTAGACGCGGTCCCATGCGGGGAAGTCCGCGGGCACCGCCCTCCAGGCGATGCCGCCCGCGACCAGGTAGCGCACAGCGTCGACCAGCTGCCGGTGGCAGTAGCCCTCCGGCTGCCCGCCGCGGCCTTCCAGCCAGGCGGGCACGGGCATCGCGTCGCGCACGATGGCCCACTCCGCGTCGCTCATGTCCGAGGGGTACCTCGGATGCCTGTGCGGCCGGTCCCCGGCGTTCCCGAACCGGTGAGCGAGACAATCACACGACAGGGGTGCGGAGTTGGACGGCAACGTCACGGAGACGGAAGACTGCGGCACCAGGGGCCTCCTGTTGCTCGGCTGGATTCGACACCCACGAGCTGTGCGGGAGGCCCCACTTTCATGCCCTGCCGACCAGAAGATCACCCGACCGAGTTGGCAGACTCGAACTCACGATCACCAGGATCGATAGAGCAACGGCTAGTTAGACC
>NZ_JBVIMH010000106.1:0-1576 GCF_055579945.1 Kitasatospora sp. NPDC032150
GCGGCGAACAGTTCGGGCAGTGTTGCGGCTGGTAGGTCGCGGGTGGTGTCGTTCCACCGTTCGATGACCAGCTCGCGTTCCTCGGGGCTGAGGATTTCCAGTTTGCTGATGGGCAGGTCGGGTTCGGTGGTCGCGGCTTCGAGCAGGCGCACCAACCGATTGGCGAGCCCTTCCACTGTCGATCGTTCGAACAGGTCTGTGCTGTATTCGATGTGTCCGTGGGTGCCGTTGGGTTTGCCGTCGGGGGTGTGTTCTTCGAGTAGGTCGAAGGTGAGGTCGAACTTGGCGGTGCCGGGGTGGACGGGTTCGATGTGGGTGTTGAGGCCGTCGAATTGGGGGCTTTCGGGGGTTGTGCTGCGGTGGGCGAGCATGACTTGGAAGAGTGGGTGGAGTGCGTTGGTGCGGTGGGGGTTGAGGGTTTCGACGAGGTGGTTGAACGGGATGTCTTGGTTGGTGTAGGCGGTGAGGTCGGTGTTGCGGGTGCGTTCGAGGAGTTCGCGGAATGTTGGGTCGCCGGTGGTGTTGTTGCGTAGGACGAGGGTGTTGACGAAGAAGCCGATGAGGTTGTCGGTGGCTTCGTCGGTGCGTCCGGCGATGGCGGTGCCGAGGGGGATGTCTGTGCCGGCGCCGAGGCGTGTGAGCAGGGTGGCGATGGCGGTTTGGATGACCATGAAGGTGCTGGCGTTGGTGGTGTGTGCCAGGCCTGTTAGGTGGGTGTGTAGTTCGGGGGTGATGTGGAAGGTGACGGTGTCGCCTTGGTGGCTGGGGGTGGTGGGGCGTGGGTGGTCGTAGGGCAGTGCGAGTTGTTCGGGGAGGTCCGCCAGGGTTTGTGTCCAGTAGGAGAGTTGGCGGTTGTGTTCGCTGTTGGGGTCTTCGGGGTTGCCGAGGAGTTGGTTGTGCCAGAGGACGTAGTCGGCGTAGTGGGTGGTGAGGGGTGTGAGTTTGGGGGTGTGGTTGTTGAGTCGGGCGGTGTAGGCGGTGGTGAGGTCGGTGGTGAGGGGGGTGAGGGACCAGCCGTCGGCGGCGATGTGGTGGAGGGTGAGGAGGAGGGTGTGGGTGGTTGGGGTGGTGGTGAAGAGGGTGGCGCGGATGGGGAGTTCGTTGTTCAGGTTGAAGGGTTTGGCGGCGTGGGTGGTTTGGTGGTGGGTGAGTTGGTCGGGGGTGGTGTGGATGTGGGTGAGGGTGAGGTGGGTGGGTTGGGTGGGGTGGATGTGTTGGTAGGGCTGGTCGTTGTGTTGGGGGTAGGTGGTGCGGAGGGGTTCGTGGTGGTTGATGAGGTCGTTGAGGGCTTGGGTGAGGGCGTGGGTGTTGAGGGTGCCGGTGAGGTGGATGGCGAGGGGGATGTTGTAGGTGGGGGTGGGTCCTTCGATTTGGTCGAGGATCCATAGGCGTTGTTGGGCGTGGGAGAGGGGTAGGTGTTCGGGCCTTGTTTGGGTGGTGAGTGTGGGGCGGTTGCGGGTGTGTGGGTTTTGGTTCTGGGTGAGGTGGGCGAGTTGGGTGGTGGTGGGGTTGTCGAAGAGGTCGCGGATGGTGAGGTTGGTGTTGAGGGTGGTGTTGATGCGGGTGATGAGGCGGG
>NZ_JBVIMH010000107.1:0-1548 GCF_055579945.1 Kitasatospora sp. NPDC032150
TCGACTTTCTTCGCCGATCGTTGATCTACAGGTGTCCCGTTGCCTTGTTCAAGCCCCTTGACCTGCGCACTCATGCCATAACGCAGCGGCGTTGCTCAGCGCGCCTTCCTCCGGCGGCGCTTGCCGATCGCCGAGGCGACAGCCGGCCTGATCACCGCCAGCAGGAGTGGGTGCGCGCCGCCTACCCGGACACACCGACCACCCGCCTCAAGCTCCTGCCGACGTCCTACCGCTGCGTAGACGGCACCCGCCCCATCAGCGTCGAGCGTCTGCAGGTCCTGCACCGGCCTGGGTCGACAGCCTGCCGCCCCTTCGGGTGCCCACCCAGGTCGAGGTTGACGGGAAGCCCGTCACGCACCTGGCTCTGGACACCGCCCTGCGCGAATCGCTCAAGGCGCTTCGCCTCTCCGGGATGCTGGAGACCCTCGACGTCCGGCTGGTCCAGGCCCACGACGGCGAGCTCGGCCACCTGGACTTCCTCCAGGTCCTTTGCCAGGACGAGATCACCCGTCGCGAGACCGTCGCCCTCCAACGGCGCCTGCAGAAGGCGAAGTTCGAGCAGCAGGTCACCCTGGAGGAGTTCGACTTCGCCGCCTCCCCGAAAGCTGCCCGCAGCCCAGATCCGCGACCTGGCCGCCCTGCGTTGGCTGCATGCAGGCGAGTCCGTAATTCTGTTCGGTCCGGTCGGGGTCGGCAAGACAAACGTCGGCGAGGCCCTGGGCCACCTCGCGATCCGCCAGGGCGCAAACGTCCGTTTCAGCAAGACCAGCCGCATCCTGGCCGAACTGGCCGGCGGTCACACGGACCGCACTTGGGACAAGCGGATGCGCGAGCTGGTCCGCCCCGACGTCCTCATCCTGGACGCTTCGCAATGCGCCAGCTCACCGCCGCCCAGGCCGACGACCTCTACGAGCTCGTCAGCGAGCGGCAGGGCCGCTCCCTGATCATCACCAGCAACCGGGCCCCCAGCGACTGGTATCCGCTCTTCCCGAACCCCGTCGTCGCCGAGTCCCTGCTGGACCGGCTGATCAACACCAGCCACCAGGTGATCATGAACGGCCTCAGCTACCGGCCCAACAAGCGCCCCAAGGGTCCCATCGATAGGGCAGAGAACCCGAAGATCGGGTGACGATCGCCAGTCCGCTCGGCGATCACCATGGCGCACTGGTCACGGTGAGGGCGGCTCGGCGCCCTCACCAGTGCTCTGAAGGAAGGGAAGGGCATAGCCCTCGACTGCCGACAGAACCCCGGCAGCCAGCCGCTGCAGTGGAGTTCGGTCAGTCACCTCCCACCAGTGGTCCTGGCCGCCTGGCATCAATCCGCCGATCCGTTGCGGCCGGCCTCACCGCCCATAGACGTTGTTGGGGTTCGGCCGCACCAGCGCCTTCAAGATCGAGCCTCCTGCCAGACCGACTTGTCCGTGATCATCAGGTTGATCGTGAACTCGACTCGCAATGGGTCGTTTCCATCCTGAATTCGCAGGTCATGGGCCTGGCGTGAGCTGGTGGTGAGGTACTCGCGCTGGTGGCTGGCGTGATCGTCTTGCGG
>NZ_JBVIMH010000108.1:0-1515 GCF_055579945.1 Kitasatospora sp. NPDC032150
TCGGAAGTTGTCAAGTCAAATGAGACGGTTTGACACTATATGGACTGTTGTGCGGGCACTGTCTCCGGCTTGGGCTGGTTGATCCAGACCTTCTGGGGTATCTCGGGCGGCTTCGGGCGTCGGGCGAAGCGTTCGGGGTGGCGTGCGTAGGCCTCGGTGAGGGTGACGGCTCGCTGCTCGCGGACCAGATCGGCGGTGCCGAAGTGCACGGAGGCGGGGGTGTGCAGGCCGATGCCCGAGTGCCGGTGTTCGTGGTTGTAGTAAGTGAAGAAGCCCTCGCACCATTCGCGGGCGTGGGTAAGGGAGTTGAAGTATTCCGGGAAGTCGGTGGAGTACTTGATGGTCTTGAACTGGCTTTCACTGTACGGGTTGTCGTTGGAGACCTTCGGCCGGGAGTGGCTTCGGGTCACACCGAGGTCGATCAGCAGCTGGGAGACGGCCTTGGAGGTCATCGAGGTGCCCCGGTCGGCGTGCACGGTCTCCGGCACGATGCCGTTGCGTTCGATGGTCTCGCGGATCAGCTCCTCGGCGCGGTGGGAGTCCTCGGCGGCCTCGACGGTCCAGCCGCAGATGTAGCGGCTGTAGATGTCGATGATCGCGTAAAGGTGGTACCACTCGCCCTTGTTGGGGCCGCGAAGCTTGGTGATGTCCCAGGTCAGGACCTGGCAGGGGGCAGTGGCCAGCAGCTGGGGCACGGTCTTGGCGGGATGGGTGGCCTGCCTGCGGCGTTCTCCGGATTGCCCGGCGGCGTTGAGGATGCGGTACATGGTGCGCTCGGAGCACCAGTAGGTGCCGGCGTCCAGCTCCCGCGCCCAGACCTGGGCGGGCGGCAGGTCGACGTACTCGGGCCGGTTCAGCAGGTCCAGCACCGCCGCCCGTTCGGACGGGCTCAGCGCGGAGGGCGGGGACGGTCGTGGCTTGCGCTCGGCGGCCCGGGACGGTTTCAGCCTGCGGTAGTGGGTAGCCCGCGAGCGTCCGATCAGGCGGCATGCCGAGGTGGTGCCGAGTTCGGGTTCCAGGCCCGCGAACGCCTCGTCCAGGACCGGCGCGAGGGCGCGGTTCAGTCCGCGCTCTCGGAGAGCATCTCCAAGAGCGCATGTGCTTTTCCCAGAACAGCCAGGGCTGCGTCGCGCTTGGCGACGTCCTGTTCCAGGCGGGCGACCTTCTTGCGCAGCCGTTCCAGCTCGGCCTGTTCGGCGGCCTTCTTCGGGCGAGCGGGCGAGGTCCGCTTGTCGGTCAGCGTGACCGTCGCCCCGGCGTCGCGGGCCTGGCGCCACTCGATGATGTGTGAGTGGTACAGCCGCTCGCGGCGCAGGATCGCGCCCTTCTCGCCGGTGGGCGCGGCGTCGTACTCGGCGACGATCCGCAGTTTGTACTCTGGCGAGAACGTCCGCCGCTTCGGCTTCGGCGCCGGGTCGGGATTGGTGGTGCTGGCCATGCTGAAGGGATCTCCTGTCTCGCCCATCCAGACTAACCCGACATTCCGGGCGTCTCAGTCGAGACTGTCAGAGAGGG
>NZ_JBVIMH010000109.1:0-1464 GCF_055579945.1 Kitasatospora sp. NPDC032150
CGACCTCATCGAAACCGTCGACTACAACAACGACAACACCTGGGCCGAACAGGGCCTCACCAACCAGACCGGCCTGTAACCCCCAAACCCCGAACGCCAACCACAGCCCCCGGGCAACACCACTACCCCACCGCCCGGGGGCTTCACCCTGCCCAACCACCGAACCATCCGCCGGAGCCACCCCACCCGGCCACCCCACATTGCTCGGGGCTGGGGCGCGCCGACGATCTCGTGCAAGTCTTGTGTGGCCGTCGGAGACGGAGCAGGGTCGATACAAAGAACGGCTCTGCCACGCGAATTCGCGACAGAGCCGAAATAGAGAAGAGGTACCCGGCGATCGTCCGGCTCCGGGAAAGCGTCCGAACCGAATTCGTCCCGTTTCTGAGCTTCGACGTCGAGGTCCGCCGGGTCATCTGCACCCCGAACACGATCGAGTCCGTCAACGCCAGGATCCTCAAGGCAGTCCGCTCGCGCCAGCACTTCCCGGACTGTCAGAATGAGACTGTGCCGCTTCGGTCAGTGGCGGGCGGCAAGCTCGTTCAGGACCTGCTCGGCGGCCTGCTCGGTCGGCGCGGTGTGGATCGCCCGCAGGGCCGGCAGCAGCCTGGAGTGGTCCTTACCGGAGGACAGCCGCGGCGAGGCACGGAGCAAGTGGATCACGCACGTCTGCACCGGCGCCCCAGGTGGCGGTCACTGCCTCCGGCAGGCCCTTGAGGCCGTCGCAGCAGACGATGCACACGTCCTCGACACCGCGGTTGCGCAGTTCCGGCAGCACCGCCATCCACGTGGTCGCGCCCTCGCCCTCGCCCTCGGCACCGACCCACAGACCGAGGACGTCCTTGCGGCCTTCCATGTCGACCCCGACCACCAGGTAGACCGGCTTCGAACCACTGCGTCGGAGCAGATCTTCACCCACAGCACGTCGATGCAGATGATCGGCCAGACCGCGTCCAGGGGCAGGTTCTGCCAAATACCAGCTCGTCCGCCACGGCGTCGGCGACCTTGCAGGCGATATCCCGTTGCGCGAGTTGCCCGAGCCGCGGCCCGCAGGATCACACTTCTCGTAGCCCAGGTGCTCGGTCATCTCCGCGTCCAGGGCCCGCTCCAGCACCGCCCGGGTGACCTCCGTCGGCAGCCCGCCCTCGCTCAGCAGGGCCGCACCCGAAGCGTCCGCACGATTCGTCAACCGCTCGACGACCTCCTCCACCAGCTTGTCCCCGGACGCTTCGACAGCCGGGTTCGCCTTGTCCGTCATGACTCGTCCGTTCAGCCTGGCCAGAGAGCCCGTGGCCGAGCTCTCGGCCAGGCTGTCACATCACGGACTTACACAATCTTTCGGACACGCTCTTGCGCGGGGGCTGTGATTGGTGTTCGGGGTTTGGGGGTTACAGGCCGGTCTGGTTGGTGAGGCCCTGTTCGGCCCAGGTGTTGTCGTTGTTGTAGTCGACGGTTTCGATGAGGTCG
>NZ_JBVIMH010000111.1:0-1414 GCF_055579945.1 Kitasatospora sp. NPDC032150
TCGCCTTCCAGAACACCCCCCACGTCACCCTCGACCTCCCCGACCTCACCTTCCAACTCCAACCCGTCGACCTCGACATCGCCAAGTTCGACCTGTCCGTCAACGTCCAGGAGCACTTCGACGGGCAGCGCGCCTCGGGCATCCGAGGGGTGCTGGAGTTCAACGGCGACCTCTTCGACCGGGAGACCGCCGAAACCCTGGCCACCCGGCTGGAGCGGGTACTGCGCGCACTGGTCGCCGACCCCGACCGCCGGATCAGCCGCATCGACCCGCTCGACCACCACGAGCGGCAGCGGATCCTGCTGGACTGGAACAACACCGCCACCAGCACCGAACACACCTGCCTCCCCGCCCTGTTCGAGGGCCAGGCCGCCCGCACCCCCGAGGCCACCGCCGTGCTCGACGGTGACCTCACCCTGAGCTACGCCGAGCTGAACGCGCTCGCCAACGGCGTCGCTCACCGGCTGATCGAGGCAGGCGTGGGTCCCGAGGACCTGGTGGCGGTGGCGGTACCGCGGTCCGCCCGGCTGCTCGGTGCACTGCTCGGTGTCCTGAAGGCCGGGGCCGCCTACCTTCCCGTGGACCCGGACTACCCGGCGGAGCGCATCGCCTTCATGCTGCGCGACGCCTCGCCCGCGCTGCTGCTGACCGGCGGCGGCGTGGACTGCGGCGACGAGTCCGGGCCGCTGCCCCGGCTGCTCGTCGAGGAGGTCGAGCCCGTCGACGCCGACCCCGCGGACCGCGACCGGGTGCGCCCGCTGCGGCCGCACCACCCCGCCTACGTCATCTACACCTCCGGCTCCACCGGACGGCCGAAGGGCGTCCTGGTCGAACAGCACTCGCTGGTGGACTACCTGGAGTGGGCCGGCCGCAGCTACCCGAGTGCGCGGGGATCCGTGCTGCTCCACTCGTCCGTGTCCTTCGACATGACGGTCACGGCCCTGTTCACCCCGCTGACCGTCGGCGGCTGCGTGCGGATCGGCGACCTCGACGAGAGCCTGCCGTCGGACACCGCCCCCACCCTGCTGAAGGCCACCCCGAGCCACCTGGCACTGCTGGAGACCCTTCCCGAGGGTGCCTCGCCGACGGGCGACCTGCTGCTCGCCGGCGAGGCGCTCTCCGGCGAGCGGTTGCGGACCTGGCGGAACTCGCACCCGGCGGTGACCGTCCGCAACGTCTACGGTCCGACCGAGACCACCGTCAGCTGCGCCGAGTACCGGATCGAGCCGGGCAGCGAACCCGCCGGCGGTGTGCTGCCGGTCGGCCGGCCGCTGGCCAACACCCGGGTGTACGTGCTCGGCCCCGGGCTGCGGCCGGTACCGGTGGGGGTTCCCGGCGAGCTCTACGTCGCGGGCACCGGAGTTGCGCGCGGCTACCTCGGCCGGCCGGGCCTCACCGCGGAGCGCTTCGTGGC
>NZ_JBVIMH010000112.1:0-1394 GCF_055579945.1 Kitasatospora sp. NPDC032150
CTGAGACCTGATGCCGAGCCGATTGTGGTGAAGTGGATGATCCTATGCTGTCGAGAAAAGCCTCTAGCGAGTTTCATGGCGGCCCGTACCCCAAACCGACTCAGGTGGTCAGGTAGAGAATACCGAGGCGTTCGGGTGAACTATGGTTAAGGAACTCGGCAAAATGCCCCCGTAACTTCGGGAGAAGGGGGGCCATTCCTGGTGATGGGTCTTGCACTCTGAGCTGGGGGTGGCCGCAGAGACCAGCGAGAAGCGACTGTTTACTAAAAACACAGGTCCGTGCGAAGCCGTAAGGCGATGTATACGGACTGACGCCTGCCCGGTGCTGGAACGTTAAGGGGACCGGTTAGTCTGGATTCGTCTGGGCGAAGCTGAGAACTTAAGCGCCAGTAAACGGCGGTGGTAACTATAACCATCCTAAGGTAGCGAAATTCCTTGTCGGGTAAGTTCCGACCTGCACGAATGGCGTAACGACTTCTCGACTGTCTCAACCATAGGCCCGGTGAAATTGCATTACGAGTAAAGATGCTCGTTTCGCGCAGCAGGACGGAAAGACCCCGGGACCTTTACTATAGCTTGATATTGGTGTTCGGTTCGGCTTGTGTAGGATAGGTGGGAGACTTTGAAGCAGCAACGCCAGTTGTTGTGGAGTCGCCGTTGAAATACCACTCTGGTCGTGCTGGATGTCTAACCTGGGTCCGTGATCCGGATCAGGGACAGTGTCTGGTGGGTAGTTTAACTGGGGCGGTTGCCTCCTAAAGGGTAACGGAGGCGCCCAAAGGTTCCCTCAGCCTGGTTGGCAATCAGGTGTTGAGTGTAAGTGCACAAGGGAGCTTGACTGTGAGACTGACGGGTCGAGCAGGTACGAAAGTAGGGACTAGTGATCCGGCGGTGGCTTGTGGAAGCGCCGTCGCTCAACGGATAAAAGGTACCCCGGGGATAACAGGCTGATCTTCCCCAAGAGTCCATATCGACGGGATGGTTTGGCACCTCGATGTCGGCTCGTCGCATCCTGGGGCTGGAGTAGGTCCCAAGGGTTGGGCTGTTCGCCCATTAAAGCGGTACGCGAGCTGGGTTTAGAACGTCGTGAGACAGTTCGGTCCCTATCCGCTGTGCGCGTAGGAGTGTTGAGAAGGGCTGTCCCTAGTACGAGAGGACCGGGACGGACGAACCTCTGGTGTGCCAGTTGTTCTGCCAAGGGCATGGCTGGTTGGCTACGTTCGGGAGGGATAACCGCTGAAAGCATCTAAGCGGGAAGCCTGCTTCGAGATGAGCACTCCCACCTCCTTGAGAGGGTAAGGCTCCCAGTAGACGACTGGGTTGATAGGCCGGATATGGAAGCCCTGTGAGGGGTGGAGTTGACCGGTACTAATAGGCCGAGGGCTTGTCCTCAG
>NZ_JBVIMH010000113.1:0-1324 GCF_055579945.1 Kitasatospora sp. NPDC032150
CCTGCCGCCGCCCAGAAGTACACCCTCCACGCCGAGGTCGTGATCATGGAAGACGGGCTTGTGCCCCGGCCGCGACGATAAACGCAGCGGCGTTGAACAGCTCGGCAACGCCCTGAAGCCACCCGAGCAACCTCGAAGCGAGTGTTCCCGGATTCCCGACTCGGGTGATCTCGGTGTTGTCGCCGCAGCGCGTCGCCGCTCGTGCTCGGCCAGGCCGACGAAGTCGCCTACCTCGTGAACGGAAAGGTGCAGGCGACCGGCACGCACGGAGAGCTCCTCGCCGACCAGCCGGGGTACGCGGCACTGGTGTTCCGCGGCAGCACCGAAATCCCTGACGGAACCGCCGTGGCGCAGCTCGTCAACAGCACCACGTGTTCATGGGTACCCTTCGCGACAACATGACCATGGCCGCGCCAGAAGCCGACGACGAGGCCGTCCTCGCGGCGCTGAAGTCGGTGGAAGCGGACTGGGTGGCCGAACTGCCGGAAGGCCTGGACACCCCGCTGGGCTCGGGCGGAGTCGAACTGGAGGCTGCCCAAGCACAGCAACTCACCCTGGCCAGGGTGCATCTGGCGGACCCTCACACCCTGATCCTGGACGAGGCCACGTCGCTGCTCGACCCGACGACGGCCCGGCAGGCGGAGCGGGCAGTGGCCGCCGTCCGGTCGGACCGCACCGTCATTGCCATCGCCCACCGACTGCAGACCGCACACGACGCCGATCGCGTCGCCGTCATGGAGTCCGGCCGCATCGTCGAGCTGGGCATCCACGACGAACTGGTCGGCGCGGGCGGACCGTACTCGGACCTGTGGCGGTCGTGGAACGGCGAAAGCTGAGTCTTCGACACGTCGTACGCCCCCTGGGAGTCCGCTCCCCGGGGGCGTACTCATTTCTGCTCCCCGCCTCTCCCCCTGACCCGCCCAAAGGAGTCCACTTCGACGCCGGCTTCGGCCTCCGACCGGTGCCCGGGGCGGGACGGCACGGCCTTCCTCCGCACCGCGGAGCGGTAGATCCTTCGCGGCGGCGCCGGCGAAGCCTGTGAGGTGTCACGCCGCCCCGTGCCATCAGGCACCTGGCCAGGGCCGCGGCGACCGGGGTTGCCAGAGGGCGGACCGCTCCGGCGGTCAGGCTAAGGATTTCGAGGCTCCGCCGACCGGCATCACGGTGGCCCTGGCGTTGCGCGGCCACGGTCCGTTCCCGGCTTTGCCGGAAGGGGGTGGGCAGGCCGGAGGGGGCCCGGTGCGTGTGCACCGGGCCCCCTTCGGGTCACTGGAGCCTGTGGGTCGGCTTAGTACCAGTGGTGGGCGGCCCACCAGGACCAGGC
>NZ_JBVIMH010000114.1:0-1313 GCF_055579945.1 Kitasatospora sp. NPDC032150
CGGATGGTGACCGCATTGTCCTCGAGGGTGTCGAAGTCGACGGTGACGCAGAACGGCGTGCCGATCTCGTCCTGGCGGCGGTAGCGCTTGCCGATGGCGCCGGCGTCGTCGAACTCGACGTTCCAGGCCGTCCGCAGGTCGGCGGCCAGGCCGCGCGCCTTCGGCGAGAGGTCCGCGTTGCGCGACAGCGGCAGGACCGCGACCTTGACCGGAGCCAGGCGCGGGTCGAGCCGCATGCCGACACGCTTCTCCATCTTGCCCTTGGCGTTGGGCGCCTCGTCCTCGAAGTAGGCGTCCAGCAGGAAGGCCAGCATGGCGCGGTTCAGACCGGCCGCGGGCTCGATGACGTACGGGAAGTAGCGCTCGCCGGACTCCTGGTCGAAGTACTTCAGGTCCTGGCCGGAGTGCTCGCTGTGCACGGCGAGGTCGTAGTCGGTGCGGTTGGCGATGCCCTCCAACTCGGAGAACTCGCTGCCGCCGAAGTTGAAGCGGTACTCGATGTCCACCGTGCGCTTGGCGTAGTGGGAGAGCTTCTCCTTCGGGTGCTCGAAGTAGCGCATGTTCTCGGTGCGCAGCCCCAGGTCCACGTACCAGTTCCAGCGCTGCTCAAGCCAGTACTCGTGCCACTTCTCGTCCTCGCCCGGCTTGACGAAGAACTCCATCTCCATCTGCTCGAACTCACGGGTGCGGAAGATGAAGTTGCCGGGGGTGATCTCGTTGCGGAAGCTCTTGCCGACCTGGGCGATACCGAACGGCGGCTTCTTGCGCGAAGTGGTCTGCACCGCCTTGAAGTTGGTGAAGATGCCCTGCGCGGTCTCCGGACGCAGGTAGGCCAGGCCGCTCGCATCCTCGGTGACACCGAGGTGCGTCTTCAGCATGCCCGAGAACTCCTTGGGCTCCGTGAAGGCGCCCTTGTTGCCGCAGTTCGGGCAGTTGATGTCGGCGAGGCCGTTCGCCGGCAGCTTGCCGTGCTTGGCCTCGTACGCCTCCTCCAGGTGGTCCGCACGGAACCGCTTGTGGCAGGAGAGGCACTCGGTCAGCGGGTCATTGAAGGTGGCGACGTGGCCGGAAGCCTCCCAGACCTCGCGGGCCAGGATCACCGACGAGTCGAGTCCGACGACGTCCTCCCGAGCGGTGACCATCGCACGCCACCACTGGCGCTTGATGTTCTCCTTGAGCTCGACGCCCAGCGGCCCGTAGTCCCAGGCGGCACGGGTACCGCCGTAGATCTCGCTGCAGGGGTAGACGAAGCCACGGCGCTTGCTCAGGCTGACAATCGTGTCGATCTTGTCGGCGGCCACAGTGCTCTCTTC
>NZ_JBVIMH010000115.1:0-1294 GCF_055579945.1 Kitasatospora sp. NPDC032150
GAGGTGGGCGAGTTGGGTGGTGGTGGGGTTGTCGAAGAGGTCGCGGATGGTGAGGTTGGTGTTGAGGGTGGTGTTGATGCGGGTGATGAGGCGGGTGGCGAGGAGGGAGTGTCCGCCGAGGTCGAAGAAGTTGTCGGTGGTGTTGATGGTGGGGAGTTGGAGGAGGTCGGTGATGATGCCGGCGATGATTTCTTGGTGGGGGGTGCGGGGGGTGGTTGTTGTGGTGGTGGTGGTGTGTGTTGGTGTGGGGAGTGCTTTGCGGTTGATTTTTCCGTTGGGGGTGAGGGGGAGTTCGTCGAGGATGACGATGTGGGTGGGGATCATGTAGTGGGGGAGTGTTTGTTGGGTGTGGTGGCGTAGTTCTGTGGGGGTGGGGGTGGTGTTTGGGTGTGGTTGGACGTAGGCGGTGAGTTGGGGGTTGCCGGGTTGGTCTTCGCGGACGATGACGGTGGCTTGGGTGATGTGGGGGTGGCGGGTGAGGGTGGTTTCGATTTCGCCGAGTTCGATGCGGAAGCCGCGGATTTTGATTTGGTCGTCGGCGCGGCCGAGGTGGTGGAGTTGGCCGTTGGTGTTCCAGCGGGCGAGGTCGCCGGTGCGGTAGAGGCGGCTGCCGGGGGGTCCGTAGGGGTTGGCGGTGAAGCGTTCGGCGGTGAGGGCGGGGCGGTTGAGGTAGCCGCGGGCGAGGCCGGGGCCGGTGGTGTAGAGCTCGCCGGGGGTGTTTGGGGGGACGGGGTTGAGGTGTTTGTCGAGGATGTAGATGTGGGTGTTGGTGATGGGGGTGCCGATGGGTGGGGTGGTGGGTTGGGTGAGGTTGGTGGTGAAGGTGATGGCGACGGTGGATTCGGTGGGGCCGTAGGCGTTGAAGAGTTGGTGGTTGGTGCTCCAGCGTTCGACTTGGGTGGCGGTGAGGGCTTCGCCGCCGCTGATGAGGGTGGTGCCGTGGGTGTGGGGGTTGGGTTCGGTGGCGGCGAGGGCGACGGGTGGCAGCATGGCGTGGGTGATGTGCTGGTTGGCCAGGGTGGTGGCGAGGGGTTCGCCGGGCATGAGGTGGTCGCGGTCGGTGATGACGAGGGTGCCGCCGGAGAGTAGGCCCATGGTGAGTTCCCAGAAGGCGGCGTCGAAGCTGGGTGAGGCGAATTGCAGGACGCGGCTGTGGGGGCCGAGGTTGAAGCGGGTTTGGTGGGTGGTGGTCAGGCTGGGGATGCCGGTGTGGGTGACGGTGACGCCCTTGGGGCGGCCGGTGGAGCCTGAGGTGTAGATGACGTAGGCCGGGTTCTCCGGACGCAGTGTGGTG
>NZ_JBVIMH010000116.1:0-1271 GCF_055579945.1 Kitasatospora sp. NPDC032150
TCAACTACCGCGCCAACTACACCTACGCCATGGGCGGCTCCCCCGCAGCCGTCGTCGACAACAACGGCGGCATCCACGTCTTCACCCGCAAGGCCGACGACGGCAACCTGCTGGAGACCGTCGACTACAAGAACGACAACACCTGGGCCGAGGAAAGCCTGTCCAACCGCGCCGGCTACACCTACGCCATGAGCGACTCACCCGCCGCAGTCGTCGACAAGGCGGGCGGCATCCACGTCTACACCCACAAGGCCAACGACGGCGGACTCCTGGAAACCGTCGACTACAAGAACGACAACAACTGGGCCGAACAGAACCTCTCCAACCGCGCCGACTACACCTACGCCATGGGTGGCTCACCCGCCGCAGTCGTCGACAACAACGGCGGAATCCACGTCTTCACCCGCAAGGCCAACGACGGCGGACTCCTCCAGACCGTCGACTACAAGGGCGACAACAACTGGGCCGAAGAGAGCCTGTCCAACCGCGCCGGCTACACCTACGCCATGACCGGCTCCGCCGCCACCACCATCGACTCCACCGGCGGAATCCACGTCTTCACCCAGAAGCCCAACGACCGCGACCTCCTCGAGACCGTCGACTACAACAACGACAACAACTGGGCCGAACAGGGCCTCACCAACCAGACCGGCCTGTAACTCCCGAGCCGCGAGCGCCAATCACAGCCCCCGGGCAACACCACCGCCTCCTGCCCGGGGGCTGCCCTGTGCCCGACCACCCGAACCACCCGCCGGTGCCGCCCTCGCCCCGGCCGCCTCTCAAGGAGATCAACCGTGGCCACCAGGAAGTCGATACTTCTGCGCGTCGCCGTAGCAGTCCCGGCCATCGCAATCAGCGCGCTGACTGCCGCGACCCCGTCCATGGCCGCATCGGTCGCGACCTGGGACAAGGTGGCGCAGTGCGAGAGCACCGGCAACTGGAGCATCAACACCGGCAACAACTACTACGGCGGGCTGCAGATCAACATGCAGAACTGGCAGTACTACGGTGGCACCGCGTACGCGGCCCGCCCGGACCTGGCCAGCAAGCAGCAGCAGATCCTCATCGCCGAGAAGATCCTCGCGGACCAGGGCGCGGGTGCCTGGGGCTGTGCCCCGGGTACCGGTCTGAGCACCGACAAGTCCCAGCCGTACCCCGACCCGCCGGCTGCGCCGACGGTGGGTGTGAACCAGCCGGTCGGTGACCAGTCCGGGACGGTGTTCCTGTCCGCGTCCGCGTCGGGTTCGGGTGCGGTCTCGCTGAGCACCCAG
>NZ_JBVIMH010000117.1:0-1232 GCF_055579945.1 Kitasatospora sp. NPDC032150
CTAGTGCCGCATCAGGCAACGTTCGCCCTGTTCACGACCTCGCGTAGGCGTTCGTCCTGGGCGTGCTTGTTTCGCCAGATGATGTAGCGGCGGATCATGCTGCCCTGCTCCTTGTGGCTGGCGTGGTCGGTTCCGTCCAGGGTGAAATAGCGCAGGGCGGTGAACTGGGCCTCGATGCGGTTCAGCCAGGATGAGTTGGTCGGCGTGTAGGCGATCTCGACGTTGTTGGCCTCGGCCCAGTCCGCCACCCGGCGGCACCGCTTGGTGGTGAGGTGCGGAGAGTAGTTGTCGCACACGATGGCGATACGAATCCCGATCGGATGGAGCGAGCGCAGGTAGCGGCAGAACTCCAGGAACTTGGAGCGGTTCTTGGTCTTCTTGATGTGGCCGTAGAGCTGGTCCTTGCCCAGGTCGTAGGCGGCGAAGAGGTGGCGGACGCCGTGGGGGCGGGTGTAAGTGGCCCGCCGTCTCGGTCGGGGCTCGCGGTCGGGATCCTTGCCCTTGCCGCCGCGTTCGGCCCATTGGCGGCCGGGGTGGGGCTGGAGGTTGAGCGGCCCGAACTCGTCCATGCAGAAAATGACTTGGGGCTCGTCTTCCTCAGGTATGACCTCGCCGTCGGCGATCGCGTAGAGGTGCTCGACCCGGGCTTTCTTCGCGGCGTAGTCGGGGTCGTTGGAGGACTTCCAGGTCTTCACGCGTTGAAAGGAGACGCCTTCCTCGTGGAGCAGGATGCGCAGGCCCTCGTGGCTGATGTCGTCGACCACCCCCTCGGCGACCAGGAAGTCGGCCAGCTTGACCAGGCTCCAGGTCGAGAACGGCAGGCCGTGCTCGGCCGGCTTGGACTTGGCGATCTTCTTGATCTCGCGCCGCTCGGGCAGCGTGAAGGTTCTCGGTCGACCGCCCCGGTACTTGGGATAGAGCGAGTCGAAGCCGTCGACATTGAAGTTGTGGATCACGTCGCGGACTCGGTCCGGACTGGTGAACGTCACCGTCGCGATCTTGTCAACGGGCATGCCCTGCGCGGACAGCAGCACCATCTGAGCCCGCCGCCAGGTCACCACCGAGCCGGTGCCCCTGCGGATGATCCGCAGCAGCCGTCGTCCCTCGTCGTCATCGATGTCCCGCACCCGAACCCGTTCAGCCACGTGATCATTGTGACCGCCCGGCCATGCCCAAGGCAGCAACCGGACGGCACGTCACAACGGGGCGAACGTTGCCTGATGCGGCACTAG
>NZ_JBVIMH010000118.1:0-1170 GCF_055579945.1 Kitasatospora sp. NPDC032150
GTGACTGCGTGCCTTTTGAAGAATGAGCCTGCGAGTTTGCGGTGTGTAGCGAGGTTAACCCGTGTGGGGTAGCCGTAGCGAAAGCGAGTCCGAATAGGGCGGTTGAGTTGCATGCCCAAGACCCGAAGCGGAGTGATCTAGCCATGGGCAGGTTGAAGCGTGGGTAAGACCACGTGGAGGACCGAACCCACCAGGGTTGAAAACCTGGGGGATGACCTGTGGTTAGGGGTGAAAGGCCAATCAAACTCCGTGATAGCTGGTTCTCCCCGAAATGCATTTAGGTGCAGCGTCGCGTGTTTCTTGCCGGAGGTAGAGCACTGGATAGGCGATGGGCCTTACCGGGTTACTGACCTTAGCCAAACTCCGAATGCCGGTAAGTGAGAGCGCGGCAGTGAGACTGTGGGGGATAAGCTCCATGGTCGAGAGGGAAACAGCCCAGAACACCGACTAAGGTCCCTAAGCGTGTGCTAAGTGGGAAAGGATGTGGAGTCGCAGAGACAACCAGGAGGTTGGCTTAGAAGCAGCCACCCTTGAAAGAGTGCGTAATAGCTCACTGGTCAAGTGATTCCGCGCCGACAATGTAGCGGGGCTCAAGCACATCACCGAAGTCGTGTCATTGCAGCAATACTCCTAACGGGGGCTGTGATGGGTAGGGGAGCGTCGTGTGCCGGGTGAAGCGGCCGAGGAATCGAGTCGTGGACGGTATACGAGTGAGAATGCAGGCATGAGTAGCGATACAAGAGTGGGAAACTCTTGCGCCGATTGACCAAGGGTTCCTGGGTCAAGCTGATCTGCCCAGGGTAAGTCGGGACCTAAGGCGAGGCCGACAGGCGTAGTCGATGGACAACGGGTTGATATTCCCGTACCCGCTTTGAAGCGCCAGCGCTGAACCCTCTGATGCTAAGCCCGTGAAGCCGCCCCGGAGTCTTCGGACGAGGGGGAGTGGTGGAGCCGGTGGCCCAAGGTGGTAGTAGGTGAGCGATGGGGTGACGCAGGAAGGTAGTCCAGCCCGGGCGGTGGTTGTCCCGGGGTAAGGGTGTAGGACGCAGGGTAGGCAAATCCGCCCTGCACGTGTCTGAGACCTGATGCCGAGCCGATTGTGGTGAAGTGGATGATCCTATGCTGTCGAGAAAAGCCTCTAGCGAGTTTCATGGCGGCCCGTACCCCAAA
>NZ_JBVIMH010000119.1:0-1133 GCF_055579945.1 Kitasatospora sp. NPDC032150
GGTGGACCGGCAGCGGGCGCTGTTCGGGTCCTGGTACGAGTTCTTCCCGCGTTCGGAGGGCGCGCTGGTGGACCCGGACGGCAACGTCCCGCCGGTCTCCGGCACCTTCCGCACCGCCGCCGAACGCCTCCCCGCCATCGCCGCCATGGGATTCGACGTCGTCTACCTGCCCCCGATCCACCCGATCGGACGCGCCTATCGGAAGGGCCCTGACAACACCCTCACCGCCGGCCCCGACGACGTCGGCTCCCCCTGGGCCATCGGCTCACCCGAAGGCGGCCACGACGCCGTCCACCCCGACCTCGGCACCATCGAGGACTTCGACCACTTCGTCGCCGAGGCCACCGCCCTCGGCCTGGAGGTCGCCCTCGACTTCGCCCTCCAGTGCTCCCCCGACCACCCCTGGGTCAACAAACACCCCGAGTGGTTCAGCCACCGACTGGACGGCACCATCGCCTACGCCGAGAACCCGCCCAAGAAGTACCAGGACATCTACCCCGTCAACTTCGACCAGGACCTCGACGGCCTGGTCAAGGAGACCCTGCGCATCCTGCGCCACTGGATGGCCCACGGCGTGCGCATCTTCCGCGTCGACAACCCGCACACCAAACCGGTCCTCTTCTGGGAGAAGGTCCTCGCCGACATCGCCCGCACCGACCCCGACGTGCTCTTCCTGGCCGAGGCCTTCACCCGCCCCGCGATGATGCACACCCTCGGCAAGATCGGCTTCCACCAGTCCTACACCTACTTCACCTGGCGCAACACCAAGCGGGAACTCACCGAGTACCTCACCGAACTGGCCGGCGACGCGGCCGCGTACATGCGCCCCAACTTCTTCGCCAACACCCCCGACATCCTGCCCGAGTACCTGCAGACCGGCGGCCGCGCCGCCTTCGCCGTCCGCGCCGCCCTCGCCGCCACCCTCGCCCCCACCTGGGGCATCTACGCCGGCTACGAACTCTGCGAGAACCAGCCCGCCCACCCCGGCTCCGAGGAGTACCTGCACTCCGAGAAGTACGAACTGCGCCCCCGCGACTGGACCGGCCCCGACACCCTCACCCCCCTGATCACCACCCTCAACCGGCTCCGCCGCCGCCACCCCGCCCTCCAGCAACTACGGAACATCACCTTCC
>NZ_JBVIMH010000120.1:0-1089 GCF_055579945.1 Kitasatospora sp. NPDC032150
AGACGACACGACACCCCGTCTCTGCCACCGAGGCACCGGCACCATGCCTGACCAGCGGAAACGCACCCGTCGCTATCGGAAAGACAACGGCTTCTCACCGTGCGACCACAAGCCGCCGTACATGCCCTCTGATCTGGGAAGACCCCTTGTCGTGGCGACAAGTGCGCTCGAGAGCGGGTCCCTGTATGAAAGGCGGGCTACCCCCACGGTCGGGCGGCGCACTGCCCGCGTCTTCGGACCTCTCATCGTTAGCTTTCCGCCGTGCCTGCGTTGTGCAGGGCGGTGCGGATCGCGTGATGGACGTTTCGTTCGTCGATGAGTTCGCCGTAGTGCGCGGCGGCGTGCGGGAAGCGGCGCAGGGCGGCGCGATGTGCGCGCCCACATGTTCCCCCGCTCCCCACCAGCCCGGCTGCGGTCACGGCGAACCGGTCTCCGCCTCGGCCGGTAGGTACCCACATTGCTCTGGGCCGCAGTGTGTCTTGTGGTCTCGGCCCCACAGGTAGCTGTCCCGCTCCGTGGCGCGAGCGATGTGGGCCAGACGGCGTTGCCTGAGGCGCGGCAGCGTCGAGGGCAGGGCGCTGAAGGTCTCGGGGAGCACGGCCACCGAGCCGCTCACCTGCTCGCCGTCGACCATCCTGAGCAGCACCCGGCACTGCCACCAGCGCCGGCCCGCGTCCGGCCAGTAGTAGTCGGCGGGGTCAGGGAACAGGTAATGGGGGCCGCTGGTGTCGAGGTGAGCTCGCAGCCATGGACTGCCCGCGCCCAGGCCCAGCCGCAGGTGCCCGGCTTCCTCGTAGAGGGCGAAGATCGCATCGCGGTCCAGAGCCTTGAGAACCCGCGCCTCGCGGGGAAGCGGCGGACGACCGGAGGGAGTCTTCACCGGCCAGCCCGTCAGCAGGCCGATGCGCTGCCGCGCGCTCAGATCGGGGACGCTTTTACGCGGGACCGGAAGCGGAGGCGGGGGAGTCCATCGGTACCCGGCCTGCTCGATCTTTGGGCTTGATTCGCTTTGACGGACACCCCTGATCAGGGGCTTCGGCCCCGGTAAGGATGATGTCCATCATGGAGAGCATGGGGAAGAAGAAGCCA
>NZ_JBVIMH010000121.1:0-1041 GCF_055579945.1 Kitasatospora sp. NPDC032150
TAGACCTCCTGTTCGAGGTCGGCAGGGTGGCTGGAGCGAAGGACTCGACCGTCGATCATGGTCGCCTTCACGCTCGCGTAGGTGGTCTCCGCCTGCCACCTCTCGTGATACAGGGTCACGAGCTGGTCGGCGGGATAGCGGGCGTGGTCCATGAGGCTGGTGACCAGACGCCACTGCTCGCGGCGCGCGGTGCCGTCCTCCAGGGTGGCGGTGATCCACGCCTCCACCACGCGGACCTGGAGCCTTCCGTAGCCCAGGCGGGCCAGGTAGGAGCCGTCGGGCAGACGGAGCTGGATGGTGGGGCACCGGCGGGCGGAGGAGCGGACGAGGAAGTGCGCGCCGGTGGCCTGGATGTCGCGCAGAAACTCCCACGCGTCGAAGCCGGCGTCGGCCAGGACCAGCATCCGCACAGCCAGGTGCTTCAACAGGCCGCTGGCGTAGGTGAGTTCGCCGTCGGCTTCGGGGCCGAACGCGGCAGCCAGGATCGCCCGGGTCCCGGTCTCGACCAGGGTGACCAGCCGCAGCAGCGGGTAGCCGGTGTCGCGTTCCTCGCCCCGGCGCTTGGGGAAGCGGGCGGTAACCGGGTCGCGGTCGGGCAGTTGCAGACTGGTGCCGTCGAAGGCGACCGTGCGCAACCCGCGCCAGTGCGCGCCCGGCGTGTCTGTCCAGGCCACCGCTCCGGCCACGGCCTCGAACAGCGCCTTGAGCGGTTTCGGGCCCAGTCGGCGCCGGGCCCGCGAGAGCGAGGAGGAGTGCGGGCGGGCCAGCGGCAGCCCGGCCAGACCGGCCGTGAGCTTGTCCCATACGGCCCGGTAGCCGCAGTCCTCGAACAGTGCCAGCGCGAGCACGAAGTACACCACCACCCGCGCGGGTAGCAGCCGGACCCGCCGCTGCACGGCCCGGGTCTCGACCAGTACCGCATCCACCAGCGCGAAGTCCACGATCTGCGTCAGCTCGCCCAGGTGCCCCGGCGCGAACACCCCCGCCGCTACCGCGACCACCCGCGTGATGACAGACTTCTCCTGCAACGGGACCCCTGTG
>NZ_JBVIMH010000122.1:0-1031 GCF_055579945.1 Kitasatospora sp. NPDC032150
GGATCGGCATGGCCGGGCACTCCATCGGCGGCGACGCCGCCTCCGTCGCCATGGCCGCCGACGACCGGATCCGCGCCGGAGTGAACATGGACGGCAGCTTCTGGGCGCCGGAGCCGGCCACCGGACTGCACGGCCGCCCCTTCCTGCTACTCGGCGAGCAACAGGACAACACCGCCGGCAGTGAGGACGGCAGTTGGGGCAAAGCCTGGGCGAACATGGACGGCTGGAAGCGCTGGCTGGCCGTCACCGGCGCCGACCACAGCAGCTTCACGGACATGGACCTCCTCGCTGCGGCAGCCGGTAGGCCGACCCCCAACGGAATCTCCGCACCCCGCTCGGAGGAGATCACCCGCAGCTACGTCGCCGCCTTCTTCGACCTCCAGCTGAAGGCCGTCCCGCAGCCGCTGCTCGACGGCCCCTCCCCCGCCAACCCCGAGGTCACCTTCAAGCACCCGTGACCGCACGTACGACCTCGTGACCGCCGCCGGGCGGGCCACCACCTCGGCCCGCCCGGCGGCCCGTTGAGTGAAAACACACCGAACTGCGAACACGGCCACCCGAACCGCGAACACCGGCCGAACCGCAGACACCGGCCAGGCAGCGGACATCGAAGCCGGCGGTCCGCCAAATGCCCTATCCACCAAGGGTCCTGTACCTCTCACTGATGATGGCTCTACGCCTCAGGGGTAACAGCGACATCCGCCGCTGAGTGGACGTCAGACGGCGCCCCGGCCATCTACCGTCCTTGCCATGACCAGAATCCGTCGCACCGCCGCGGCCGCCGCGCTCGCGCTCCTCCTGCCGCTGCCGATCGCCGGGGTGGCTTCTGCCGCACCCTCCGCCACTCCCGCGGCTACCGCGGCCGCCGCCCCGAAGGCGTTCACCTCGCCCGAACTGCCCCGCCCGACGGGCCCGCACGCGGTCGGCCGCGACATCCTGCACCTCGTCGACCAGGACCGCCCGGACCCCTGGGTCCCCTCCGCAGGCCCCCGCCAACTCATGGTCTCGATGTACTACCCCGCCCACCCCGG
>NZ_JBVIMH010000123.1:0-1011 GCF_055579945.1 Kitasatospora sp. NPDC032150
TCAGCCACGTGATCATTGTGACCGCCCGGCCATGCCCAAGGCAGCAACCGGACGGCACGTCACAACGGGGCGAACGTTGCCTGATGCGGCACTAGAACGTCGTCGTTTGAGCCGCCCATCTGCGATTGCGTCCGCCCTCGCCTCGAAGGCGAGAATGGCGCACACGGCCAGGTCGATCTTCTTCTTGGAGCGGGGGGAGTCCTTGGTGATGAGAAGACCCTGCGGAACCTCCCGGGTCACCGCGTTGAGCATGTGCCGGCTCAGGTCCTCGTCCCCGTCGTGGCGGAGGTCCTGGACCATGGCGGCTGTGCGAAACCGCTCAACGGCCTGGACCATGCGAGTCGGTTTGTTGGTCCAGAACTCGAAGACGTAGTCCGTTCCCCGGCCATCGTTGTGCTCCAGCGACCAACGGCCGATGTTCTCTTGCCAGTACGGCGGGTCCGCGTACATCCACTCCACGCGGTAGTTCGCGAAGGCCCGAGCAACGGCGGCCTCGACCGCCAACACGTCGACTTCCCAATCCGGCTGCTTCGGATCTCTGGGGTTCTCCCAGAGGCCCAGAACGAAGAGCTTGCCGTCCCGGAGCCGGCACCCGACGAGACCTGTTGCGTCTCCGCGGATCGAGCCATCGAAGCCGATCGCGATCTGATCACCGGGCCGGATCGGATCCTTGTCGTCCAGGCAGGCTCCCCACTCCGCCTTGCTCATCCAGCCGTCCGAGGACTCTGCGATGGTGTTGAAGAAGAAGCGGAGATAGGTGCTGTCGGGCGTGGTCCGGTCGAACAGGATGGTGCGGGTCAGACCTTCGATGTCGGCCCAAGTTGCGTGGCCATAAGCCTGTTTGAGGGCGGCCCGGACCTTGGTTTCATCACGAAGTTGCTCGGGCTGGATGTCGCCTTCGATGCAGTCGTACAGCCAATGGGTCGTTTCCATCCTGAATTCGCAGGTCATGGGCCTGGCGTGAGCTGGTGGTGAGGTACTCGCGCTGGTGGCTGGCGTGATCGTCTTGCG